>JAAUQO010000244.1 GCA_012032775.1 Oscillochloris sp.
TAACTGGCGGGCCTGGGGCCGATTCCGGGCCGTGGTACATCGGGTTGTGGCTGAAGCGCTCGCTGCGTAAATCGGTGCCGGGTAATAGCGCTGCGAAGGAGTGCCACCACCCAGCACTCAACAATTTTTACTAATCGATCTTTTCCGCAATCCGCTCGTGCTCTTCGATCGCACGCCCGAGAATCGCGAATGTGGGCGCCCAGAGCCCGATGAAGATGCCGAACCGTTCAGCCTGCGCATTATCGACCCGCTGATCTTCGCGGCGCAAAAACCACATTGCAATACTGAGTAAAATCGATCCAAACGCGGCAAAGCCGATCTCACTCTGCCGCCGGCGCCTGTGAAAGATGCCTTGACATGGGTAGAGGATTTTGTTATGCTCTAGCCGTGGTTGTAACGCGGCGTGGAGCAGTGGCAGCTCGTCGGGCTCATAACCCGAAGGTCGCAGGTTCGAATCCTGCCGCCGCTACCAACGAAAAATGCACCGGCAATGCCGGTGCATTTTTTTGATTTCCGGGGTCTAATGATCTTCGGGTAGCAGATCTTCGGGGTGTTGGCGGATCTCCAGGCTGCGTTCTTCGATCTCGCGGCGCAGTTCGCGACGGAGTTGTGCGGCCATCCAGCGGCGCCGGGCGATCTCGGTTTTACCGTCAATGTGGGAACCGCGCACGGTACACCCTCGTCGTCAACCGCAACCATGGTGAAATAGCAGGTCATCACATGGCGGCGTGTGCGCGAGTTGATCTCCTCGGCTTCGACGCGGATGCCGACTTCCATCGAGGTGCGGCCGGTGTAGTTGATCGAGGCCAGGAATGTGACCAACTCGCCAACGTGAATACGTTCGCGAAACATCACCTGATCGACCGAGACGGTTACGACGTAGCGGCCCGAATAACGTGAAGCACAGGCAAATGCCACCTGATCGAGCAGTTTGAGGATTTGTCCGCCGTGGACATTTCCGGCGAAGTTCGCGGTGTCGGGCGTCATCAGCACCGTCATCGCAAGTCGCCGGTAGTCCTCTTTGTTTTCCGCCATCGCCGCCGGATCGGACTGGCTCATCACTCCCTCCAGTCTGTTGGGGTTTGCCCGAGCACGTCGCTGATCTTCCGAATACGATCGGGTACAATGCAGCAGGCCAACCTGTAACGCTGCGTCTAGCCTCGTTTTCAGGCAGTTATGAACCCATACCCTGTTGGTGCCTGCACAGGATGGGCCGGTTGGTGATAGCCGAATCGTTCAATCTGTGTTCTCTCGATGGCTGGAGTATACCATGAGCGAGTTACAAGTCCCTGGTGGATTGGATCGGTTGTTGGCGCGGATGGAAGCCGGACGCACGCTGCTTTATGCGGGTTTGCGCGATCTGAATGATGCCCAATGGCGCGAGCCGATCACCGCCGCCGATTGGTCGATCTGCGATCATCTGGCCCATGTTGCGGTCTGGATGGAGGGTGTCGAGGCGATGCTGAACGGGCGCTCACGCTGGGATGCGATGGGCGGCGGGCCGCCTGATCCCGGCGCCGGCTTTGATGCGTTGAACGAGCAGTTGCGCGCTCCGCACCGTGCCGGGTCGACGGCCGAAATTCGGGCCTGGCTCGATACGGTTCACGAGCGCATGGTGGCCACCTGGTTCGCATGACCCCCGAACAGCTTCAGTTGCCCTACCGGCATTATCAACCCGCCGAACAGCGCCCCGACGCCGATGAGCCGGTGATCAACTGGGTGATCGGTGATACGTACGGGCACTATGAAGGCCACCGGCTCTGGATTGAGCAGGCCCTGGCCGCGCGCGGATGGCCCCTGGCCGAAGATGAAGCACTGCCGACCACGGTGCTCGATCTACAGGTTCGGATCGCGGCCGAATGGACGATGCTGGCTGATGCGCTCGGTGATCTGGCTGCTGCCGATATCACGACCGATCGCGGCGAGGGTTGGAATCTCGGCGACCATCTGGCGCATGTCGCCGCCTGGGAATTGGGGATCAGCGGCTTGCTGAGCGGCGCATCACGCTGGCGCTCGATGGGGATTGAGCCGGCCGATCTGGCGGAGCAAAATGTCGATACGATCAACGCCGCCGTGCTTGATCTGCATCGTGGGAAGCCGGCCCCTGAGGTGATCGCGCTGCGCGAACGCGCCCATCGCCGCCTGCTTGATGTGATCGCCGGGCTGCGTGATGCCGATCTCAGCCGGCCCTACCGCGATTTTGATCCCGAGGAATCGCGATTTCCAACTGATGGGCCGGTGGTGATCTGGATCGCCGCCGATACCTACCAACATTATCGTGATCATCGCCGCTGGCTGGCGCGATTATCGTAGAAAGCATCCATGATCGACTACCTTGGCCCTGCATATGGCGGTTCGCCCTTTGTGCTTTTTTCGGCCCAGCATTGGCTGGCGTTGCTGGGCGTACTGCTGGCCTGTGTCGTCGTCGCTTGGTTCGCGCGCCGGCTGGCGGAGCCGGCGCTGGATCGGTTGCGCTACGCGGTGATCGGGTTTTGTTTGCTTAATTGGCTCGGTTGGGATACCTGGCAACTCGCGTATGGTATCTGGTCGCCGGTATACTCGTTGCCGCTGCATCTGTGTACCCTCTCGGTTCCGTTGGCGGCGGTGATGTTGGTGACGCGCAATCGCATTCTGTTCGAGATTTTGTATTTCTGGGGTTTCACGGCGGCGGTGATCGCGATGCTCACGCCGGATCTGGTTGGCAACGGCTACGGATTTCCGCACTTCCGGTACTGGATCTTCTTCACCTCGCACGGCGCAATTTTGCTGGCGGTGGTGTTTGCGGCAAATGCCTTTGATTATCGGCCCACCTGGCGCTCGGTCGTGCGGGTGGTGATTATCACCAATCTCTATCTTATTGTGGTAGGGATGGTAAATTGGATCACCGGCGGCAACTATGTGTATGTTGCCCGCAAACCCGAGTTCGCATCGCCGATCGATCTCCTTGGCCCCTGGCCATGGTATATCATCCCGCTGCAGTTGATCGGCGCCGCTGCTTTTGTGCTGGCCTACCTGCCGTATGCCGTGCGCGATCGGCTGTATCGGCCCGAGGCGCTGACGCGCTAGAGTCTGCATGGGGCGGCGCAGCGCAGGCGCCGCTATAGGATGATGGTTACGCTGCTGTCGGTTGTGATCATTGCGCTCTACCTGCTGGCCGGCGTGATCTGGTTTGCGCGGCGGCGGCCGGAATACCGCCATATTCATCATACGATCAGCGAGCTAGGTGAAGCCGGCGCACCTGATGCGCGCCTGGTGAGTTACGGCCTGTTTGCGCCGGTTGGCGCGGGATTACTGCTGCTCGGCGGCCTGTCGCATCCCGCCGAGGTTGGCGACAGTCTGCGCGGCGCGTTCGGCGCATTAGCGATCGCCGTCGGCATCGGTTATCTGGGCGCTGCGTTGTTTCCCTGCGATCCCGGTTCGCCGCTGACCGGCAGCAAGCGCCAGCAGATCCATAATCTGGCCGGCGGCATCGAGTATCTGGGGGCCGCGTTTGCCCTGTTCAATGCCGGGCAACTGTTGCCGGAAGCCTCATTTCTGCGTTGGTGGTTTGTGTTCAGCACCTGGATCGCCGCCGGAGCGGCGATTGCTCTTTCTATCACGCCGGCCCGCCCGCTGCGCGGCCTGCTGCAACGCGGCGCCGAAATTGTGATCTTTGGCAATCTGATCCTGTTGGCCTGGCTCGGTTGATCGGTGGTGCCGGTTTGACGATTGTGTCGCCAAATCGGCACCTTTTGATCATGGACAAGATTACTATCTCCTTACAGTCTAATGAATGCATTCCGCAATAGGATGAACAATTCGAAAGGTGTACTGTCGTACGATCAGGTACACTACGAACCATGACCGTCAAGAACAGAGAAGAAGGACCTACTGCCTATAGTGACGAAAAGTTTAAAAATGGTATAAACGGTGCGTGTCTGAAGGTTAAAAAGAAGTTAAAGGAGCACCATGCAGCACGCGCACCACAGGAAATTCCGCATCATGACACTCATTCTTGCGGCCCTGATCGGTATGCTGGCTTCAATCCCGCTTAGCACCCTCGCAATACAGCACAGCTTTCAACTCAGCCCCGGCGATAGTCTCACGATCGATTGCCCAACCGCCCTGCGCGGTCGGGTTCGTGGCGGTAGTGCAACCCTGACCTGTGCGCCCGAGCGCACAACCGCAACCCCGACCAGTATTCCGCCCACAGCGACAAGCGCCCCGCCCACAGCCACCAGCATCCCGCCGACGGCGACACCGGTTGCCGGCGCGACACCGATTGCCGGCGAGGAATGTCCGGCCTGGGTTCATGAACGCTATGTCGCCGTTGGCCCTGACGGCAACAACTACCCGACCTGGCACCCGCCGGTTGATGAAACCTACGGCTGCTACTTCGACCATGAACATGGCTCTGATCCACAGGAGTATGTTGGTTTTGCCGAGGCGGGCATGCCGCTCTTCGGCTACACCGCCACCCAGCACGGTATGGACGAGCCGCACAACGGCTTCAAGGTTTTTGTTGCGAACAACGACCTGAATGGTCGGGCGTGGATGATCTTGCTCCACCAGGGCACCGGCAGCCCGCGCCGTGCGTTGGCGCAGTTCCACACCCTGGATTGGCATATCAGTGATCGCAGCGGGCGTACGCTTGCCGATCTGCATCTCATGGCCGACTTCGGCTATGCCAGCCCAAATTGTCGGCCCGACGAGGCGATCCCCGGCAGCGCCGCCGGCCGGCCGTTCAGCCGCCATGATCCGGCTCGGCGCAGCATTCCCACGCTGGATTGCGCCGCCGAGACGCCGTATGAGACCTGGACGGCGGCGATCGATATTGGCGGTTACTTCCAGGCTACGCCGGCGTTCGATATCGACAATGCGACGACGATCATCAACCGGGCGAATCTGGAAGATCTGCGCTTTATGTGCGAGATCCGCAGCCCCGAGCAGGATTGTCGTAGTGCGGATACGCAGTGGACCGGCAACAAGCGCGGGGTGATCCGACCGGGGCAGTTTGTGAACAATACCAGCGGCTCGCCCTGGGTCTTCACCGATGTTTTCGGCAATCCGGTTGATCCGAACAGCGGCGAACACATGCACGGCGTTATTCGCCAGTATATCAGCACGAGCGGCTGGGATACGCGCCAGTGCTGCGGCAACGAAGTCGTGTTCCGCATCCAGACCTACTCGAACGGGCTGTACATCGCCAATCCCACGGAAGAGGCCGGTTCGACCGAATTCGGCGTTGGTCGGCACCACTGGCCGAACTAAGGGAAATTGAAGCGGGGGAGCGACGCACGATTTTGCGTCGCTCCCCCGTGTTTTCGCCGAGCAGGACTAGCCGCGGGCGCGCTCGATCGCCTTGGTCAGGGCGCGTCTGGCGTAAACCTTGATCATCGCGCGGCGATAATCTTCCGAGGCGTGAATATCGCCGAGCACATCCATCTCGGCGCCGGCTTCTTCGGCCGCCTTTGCGATCGCCTCAGCCGAACCATCGGTATTCAAGATCGCCTGCTCGGTAGCCGTCTGGCGTTCGGCCTTTGGCCCGGCACCGGTGATCGCCACCCGGCATGCGCCGACAGTACCGCCGGCAAGCTTTACATACACCGCAGCGCCGACGATCGCGTAGCGGCTGGCCGGATGCGGGAACTTCACATAGGCGGCACCCTCGCCGGCGCCAAGGGGATTGCAGGTGATCGCCGTGATCAACTCCGTCGGCTCCAGCGAGGTGGTGAGCATATCGGTGAAGAAATCGCCGGCGGCGATCATACGCTCACCGCCCGGCCCATGCACCCGGATCTGAGCATCAAGGGCCATCACCACGGCGGGTGTGTCGGCGGCGGGATCGGCGTGAGCCAGTGAGCCGCCGATCGTGCCGCGATTGCGTACCTGGATATCGCCGATCTGGGCGACGGCTTCCGGCAGCATCGAGCAACTGCTTTTTAAGCCGCCGTGATGCTCAATCGTGGACCAGGTGGTAAGTGCGCCGATATTGATGTTGCCATTGATCACAACACCACGCAGCTCGGCGATCTTGTTAATGTCGATAATCACGCCGGGCGCCGCCAGGCGCAATTTCATCGCCGGGAGCAGCGAATGACCGCCGGCCAGTACCTTCGCTTCATCGCCATACTGCTCCAGCAGGCTGACTGCCTCAGCCACCGACGTTGGAGTGTGATATTCGAATGCGGAGGGAATCATGGATGTTCTCCTCAGAGAACCAAGAACCAAGAACCAATCAACCATCTGGCAAGGTAAAGCCATTCAGCACATCTTGTGCGGTGACACCGATTTTCCCCTGGACAGCGTTGCGGTTCTTAGCCCCCGGTTCTACGTTCTTCGGTTCTCGGTTCGCGCTATTTCCCGTGGATAGCCTTCCAGACCCGCTCCGGCGTTGCCGGCATCTGCAGGTGCTTCACACCGAAGGGCGACAGCGCGTCGATCACGGCGTTCATCACACACTGCGCACTGGCGATCGTCCCAGCCTCGCCGGCGCCCTTCACCCCCAATGGATTGACCGGCGAAGGCGTAACGGTCGAGTCGGTCTCGATATGCGGCGACATGGCTGCCGTCGGCACGGCGTAGTCCATCAGCGTGCCGCTGAGCAACTGGCCGTCCTCGTTATACACGGCGCCTTCGTAGAGCGCCTGGGCAAGACCCTGGACGATCCCGCCGTGGATCTGACCTTCGACGATCAGCGGGTTGATCTGGTTGCCGCAGTCATCGACGGCGATATAGCGTTTCAGTTCGATCTCGCCGGTATCGGCGTCCACTTCAACAATGCTGATATGCGTGCCGAAGGGGAAGGTACAGTTCGGCGGATCGTAGTAGCTCGTCTCATCCAGGAACGGCTCCATCCCGGCGGGCAAACTGTAGGCAAGCGCAGCCGCTCCGGCCAACTCTCCAAGCGCCTTGGCCTGATCGGGCGAACCCTTCACAAAGGCCTTGCCGTCGGCAAACTCGATATCGGCCTCGTTTGCTTCGAGCATATGCGCCGCCAACTTCTTGGCCTTCTCTTTGATCTTATCGAGGCTCTTCTTGATCGCCGTACCACCCACCGTCAGCGAGCGCGAGCCGTATGTGCCGTAGCCGAAGGGCGTCCCCTGCGTATCGCCCCACTGAATCTCGACATCCTCGTACGGTACGCCAAGTTCATCGGCCACAACCTGGGCAAAGGTTGTTTCAAGGCCCTGGCCGTGCGGCAGCGAGCCGGTGGTCACCATCACCTTGCCGGTGAGATGCACGCGTACGTTGGCGCTCTCCCAGAGGCCGGCGCCCCAACCCTGGCCGTTCAGACCGATCCAGGCACTCGGCGCAACCCCGCAGATCTCGACATACGACGACATGCCGAGGCCCAGGTACTTGCCGTGCTTGCGGGCCTCTTCCTGCTGCTTGCGGAAATCGGCGTAGCCGGCAATCTCCAGGGCCTTATTCATCGTCGGCTCGTAGTTGCCGCTATCGTAGGGCAACAGACCAAGGCCGTTCTCATAGGGGAAATCCTCGGGCTGGATGAAGTTCTTGCGCCGCACTTCAGCCGGGTCCATCCCGATCTCGCCGGCGAAGCGGTCGATCATCCGCTCGATCAAATAACTCGCCTCGGGGCGACCGGCGCCACGATACGCATCGACCATGGCGGTGTTGGTATAGGTGCCGGTAACGTGGCAGTAGGCAGCCGGGATCTTATACACACCAGTGATGATGCGGCCGTACAGCGTGGTTGGGATACCGGCGGCGATGGTGGAGAAGTACGCACCGATATTGGCATACGTTTTCACCCGCAGACCGGTGATCTTGCCGTCCTTCGTACCGCAGATCTCGGCGTCGGTGATATGGTCGCGGCCGTGGGTGGAGTACTGATAGTTCTCGGAGCGATCTTCGATAAACTTCACCGGACGATTGATCTTGCGCGCCACCCACATGGTAAAGGCCATGTCGTTATAGCAAAAGATCTTCTGGCCGAAGCCGCCGCCCACATTCACGGCGATACAGCGCAATTTCGTCTCAGGGATGCCGAAGACGAACGCCGTGAGCAACAAGCGATGCACATGGGGTGCCTGCGAGGTCATCCAGACCGTGAACTCGCCGGTGGCCGCATCGTAGGCGCAAACCCCAAGATCCACCTGGCCAACTACCGCCAGTATTACGAAAAGCGCTGGTTCGTGCCCGGCCGGGGCGTCAACCTCGCGGTGAAGGATCCTTTGTTGGGGCGTTTCCAACTCAGCGCCAAGCAAATTTATGAAGTG
>JAAUQO010000245.1 GCA_012032775.1 Oscillochloris sp.
GCAATAGGAAGCCCTGCCCCGGCGCTTCCCCTGCCGCCTAAAGGCGGACATCCCCGCGCCGTGGCGTTGGTGTACTAGCTACAAGCTGGGAGTCTTTTTATGGGTTTTCGGCAAAGCCGAAAACCCATTTCCTTTGAGATGAGTATGCCGTATCTGTTTCATCGCAATCCTCATCACACCTATCAGCAGGCGCGGCGCGGCGCGGGGGCGTATCTGTACGATGCCGCAGGCTGTGAAATACGTTCTGCGGTACTGGCGCGAATCACCGCCGGTAGGCCGAACAACGCTTTTTTCCGCGCTGACTCCTGATTTCCCCAGGCATACTTGGGGACATTTTCCCCATGACACAATTCCTGATCGCCCTCACTCATAACCGGTTACCTACGTTACTCTATCAGTAGTTCCCGTGTAACCAGATGTTAATCACGCCGACAAAACCCGGGATTCCTGGGTGATGCTGTGAGTGATGGAAAGGAAAAGATGGAAGCCACAAATACCAACCAGATCAATCGGTCGATTGCACGTACCACCGCCGCAAACCGTGGCATCTTCGGGCGTGTCGGCGATCGCACCGCCCAGATCCTGGCTGCCGTGATCACAACCGGCGTGTTCGGGATGATCGGCTACGCCCTCAACACCTTCTTCACATCCCTTAGTGCAGGCGCCTAGAACGTCGGTAGCGTAATCGGATTTGTGGGCGTTTCGGGCCGCCGGCCCGTAAGGATTCGGTGTTGTGCTGCGGCGCATCACAACACAAATACGCTACCGACGTTCTAGCACAAAGCAAACGAGCCGGACATCTGTCGCGGCTCGTTTTGGTATGCGATTCACATTGATACGACCCTGGTTGAACCCCTGACCGCTGCAACCATTGTTGCTACCCGCACTCATACCCGAGTGCGGTTTTCTTTATGCTTCAATATTAACGCCGCGCCAGAATGCGATATAGCCGGCGATCTGCCCGGCTGCATCCTTTGGTTGCGGATAATACCAGGCCGCATCACGATTCGTCTGTTCGTTCACAACCAGATTGTAGTAACTCGCCTGCCCTTTCCAACCGCAGATTGTATGGGTTTCGCTTGATTGCAGATACTCTTGCTTAACGGCGTCGGGCGGAAAGTAGTGATTCCCCTCAACCACAATTGTACGGTCACTCTCGGCGATCACGGCACCATTCCAAACTGCGCGCGGCATGTATAACTCCTTTAGCAAGTATTCATCACCAGTATATGGTACTACAAGGCGCATTTCTGTTACAACGGCCCGATCACCGTGTTGTCGGCGATAACATAGACGCGATCTTGCGCGTTGGGGCGAATAGTTGCCGCGCCGGTGAAACTGCCGAAAGCCGGCAGTAATCCGCGATGGGGGCCGAATATAAACCCGGGCAAGCGTTCGCGCTGCTTGCCGCGCCCACGCAACTCCACCGCCGGATGCAGATGACCGGCTAAGGTGTAGTGTTCAGCCGCTTGATCGGGCTCGTGGCAGAGGGCGAATGGCGCCTGATAGTACGGCGCATCGACACAGGTGATCGCCCAGGATTGCGGCGGATCACCGGCACTGCGGTCGTGGTTGCCGCGCACCAGCACGATCGGCAAACCCCGATAGCGGCTGCGCCAGAGCGCCAGCGCTGCCAGCAGGCCCTGATCACGGCTGCTGCGGGCGTGCAGCAGATCGCCCAAGATGATCATACGGGTTGCGCCGGTACGAGCAAGCATGTGATCGAGCCGCGCCAGATCGGCGCCGGTCACATCCTCGGGCACGGCGATCGCCGCCGCCCGAAAACTGGCCGCCTTGCCAAGATGAAGATCGGCCAACAGCAGGGTACGCTCAGCCGGCCAATATATCGCTCGTTCAGGCAACAATGCCAATGTCGCGCCGGCCACCTCAACCAGACACTCACCCACAGTCATGCCTCGCTCCTGCCCACGCCCGATCCCAACGAGCGGTTGAAGCTGTACCCTCTACCATACATGTGCATGATACTTGATGTTGATGCGTAAGAAGGAAGCAGCTGTGACCCTACGTATGCCTGTGTTGGAAACCGAACGCCTGATCATCAGGCCGTTCCAAAGCACCGATCTCGATGCGGTCTATCATATCCTCGACATTGAACTGGCCGACGCCCATACCGGTGCCGAGCACGCCGAGAATAAGGCCCAGCGATCAGGTTGGCTGGATTGGACGATCGCCGGTTACGAGGAGTTGGCCCGGCTCTACCAGTTCCCAATGAGCGACCGCGCAATTGTGCTGCGCGAGCGCAACGAACTTATCGGCGTGGTTGGCTTCAACCCGGCGATTATGCCCTTCAGTCAGGTTCCCGATCTCGCAGCGGCGCCGGCGGGCCGCAGTTCGTTCGAACTCGGCCTCTTCTGGGCCGTCTCGCCGCGCCAGCAACGCCGGGGATACGCCGCCGAAGCGGCCCGGGCGATGATCAACTTCGCCTTTGCGACCCAGGGACTCTGGCGGATCGTCGCCGCAACTTCATACGAGAATGCCGCATCGCAGGCGGTGATGCGCAAACTCGGCATGACACTTTATCGCAACCCGCAAGAAGATCCGCCGTATTTTCAGGTGGTGGGCGTGATTGAGCACGCGCGCCTGGCTCGCCCTGGGAACAAGTAAGGAGTCAGACACGGCTTCGCTCCGACCCCAGCGCCGGCATCAACCCGCAAACTCGGCCCGACGCAACACCGCCGCCGCTGCATGGGCGCCGCACATGCCATGCACACCGGGGCCGGGTGGGGTTGAGGCGGAACAAAGATAGATCCCCGGCGCGGGGTGCGCTGCGGGCGCAGGCTGAGCACCGGGCGCGCGATAAGTTGCCGCCAGTCGGGCAGGCCGGCACTAATGTCGCCGCCGACCAGATTGGCATTCCAGCTCTCCATTGCGGCGCAATTCATCGCACTGCGGGCGAGAATACGCTCGCGAAAACCGGGTGCAAAGCGCTCGATCTGGTCTTCGATCGCATCGGTCATATCGACCGTCGAATACTGCGGCACATGGCAGTAGGCCCAGGCCACATGCATACCGGCGGGCGCGCGCGTCGGATCGAACAACGTCGGTTGAGCGAGCAAAACATACGGACGAGCGGCGTGATTGTTCAGGTGCGGCGCACGTTCGGCGTCGGCGATCTGCTGCAAGCTGCCGCCAAGATGCACGGTGGCGGTGCGCAGGCATGCCGAATCGGCCCAGGGAATCGGCTCGGCGAGGGCATAATCGAGCTTGAAAACGCCCGGCCCGTGGCGGAACCGTTCAAGCCTATGGCGATAGCCGGTCGGCAGCCGATCGCCGGCGATTTGCAGCAATTGGCGTGGTGTCAGATCGAACAGATAATTGTGCGCCGTCGGCAATTCATCGATATGAGTCACCGGCCGGCCGGTGACAATTGTGCCGCCGTACGACCGCAAACAGGCCGCCAAGGCATCAGCGATCGCCTGGGCGCCGCCCTGCGGAATCGGCCAACCGACCACATGGCCGAGCGCGCCGAGCACCAGCGCCGGCGCAGCACTCAGGGCGCTTCCATGGGCAGGAATGAATGGCCGCCGAGGCCGGCCAGCAGCGCCGGCGCCCGTTCTTCGCGAAACAATAACCGTGAAAGCAGCGCCACCGAAAGCAGCGCCCGCAGGCCGAAGCGCGCCGCCGCAATCGGATGGCGCGGAAAGCCGAGCGGATGTAGCACCGTGGGCTGGATGCGCTGCCACCAGCGAGCCAGCGGGCGCATCAAGGCGAAGTAAGCCTGTGCATCGCGCCCAAGCCCGGCGGCGGTCGCAGCGACCGAGCGTTCAAGCAGCACCGCCCGGCTGGCGTCGAGCGGATGCGCCAGCGGCAGCGGCGGATGCACCCAGCGCAAACCAAATCGTTCCAGACCAAGTGAAGCGAAGACCGGCGAGGCGAGGCCGAATGGATGCACCGCCGAACCGAGGTCATGCACAAAGCCGGGCAACGTCAGTTGCGCCGAGCGCGTCGCCCCGCCGATCGTTTCGGCCGCCTCGATCAATAGCACCTTGCGCCCGGCGCGAGCCAACAGACACGCTGCCGTCAGGCCGTTCGGGCCGGCGCCAATCACGACCGTATCGTAACGAACATTTTGTGCAACCACAGCAACTCCCAACAATCTTATGCCGCACAACGCATCCGCAACGGCTGCGCAACGGTATCCCTATCAAAGACGATACCATGGAGTTGCCGATGCCGTACGACCCAAACCGCCACCATTGTCGTTCGATTCGCCTGAAAGGATACGATTATCGCCGGCCGGGGGCTTATTTTGTCACGATTTGCACCTACCGCAGCCGACATACCCTGGGCCTACGCAGTGGGGGCAAGGTGGTGTTAAACGCAATCGGGAGGATTGCATGCGAAGCGTGGCAGGCCATTCCGCACCATTTTTCACACACCCGAATTGACGAATTCGTGATCATGCCGAACCACATGCATGGGATCATTTTGATTGATGCATATCCGAATGGAGGCGCGTCCGAACAATCATCACCAGACCATCAACCCACCGGAACCGCGCCTGGATCACTTGCGGCGATCATTCAAAATTTCAAATCGATCTCAACTCGGCGCTGCAACCGCCTAACGGGCACACCGGGGATATCGATATGGCATTGAAATTACTACGAGCGCATTTTGCGCGATAACAACGCCATCGCGGCGACCCGCGCATACATCAAAAACAATCCCCATCGCCCATAATCCCGCCCCGCATCCGCCCCCCGCCGTTTCCTGCTTCGTTCTCCCAATCACAAAGAACACGGTAACCGACCGTGGTACAATAATGGGCACAGAAATAGCTGTGCCGGCCGCACAGACGGTCTACGCCGACCAGTTCTAGAACGGGAAAGACGCCATTATGAGCGATTGGAACGGGTTCTACGGACCAAACGCCGCCTATCTGCTTGAACTCTACGAACGCTATCAAGCTGATCCGGATTCGGTTGATGCGGCAACCCGCGAGTTTTTCGCCCAAAACGGTCCGCCCGAAGATCCGATTATCACCGCCCCTACTGCTGAGACGGCCACACTTGATGTGACCCGGATCGTCGGTGCGGCGCGCCTGATCCGCTACATTCGTGAACTTGGCCATATCGCCGCACGGATCGACCCGCTCGGCACCAATCCACCCGGCGATCCAGGACTTGAACTGGTTAGCCACGGCGTCACCCAACAAGATCTGGCCGCGCTCCCGGCCCATATTGTCCGTGGGCCGATCGCCAGTCGCACCCGCAATGCCGCCGAAGGTGTCGAGCAACTGCGCCAGGTTTATTCCGGCTCGATCGGCTATGAAACCGACCAGATTCAGGATTTTCACGAACGGGCCTGGATCCGTGAGCACGCCGAAGCCCGAACCTTCTTCCAGAATTTCGACGCCGACCGCCAGCGTGAACTGCTCGACCGCCTGAGTGAGGTCGAGTCGTTCGAACGCTTTTTGCACAAAACCTTCCCCGGTCAGAAGCGTTTCTCGGTTGAAGGTACCGATATGATCATCCCGGTGATCGATGCGATCATTCGCAATGCCGCCGCCGGCGGCACCCGCGAGGTCGTACTCGGGATGGCCCACCGCGGGCGGCTGAATGTCCTCGCTCATATTCTCGGCAAGCCGTATTCGTCGATCCTGACCGAGTTCGTTACGCCCGACTATACGAAAGATACCTATCTCGGCTGGACCGGCGATGTCAAGTATCACCTTGGCGCCCGCAAGGCCTACCGCGAGAGCGGCGTCTCCGAGATGCCGATCACGCTTGCGCCGAACCCCAGTCACCTGGAGTTTGTCAACGCGGTGATCGAGGGCGCGCCCGCGCCGCCCAGGAACGCCGTACGCGCCCCGGCTATCCTGAAGAAGCCGAGAAGGAATCGCTCGCCGTTCTCATCCACGGCGATGCCGCCTTCCCCGGCCAGGGTATTGTCGCCGAGACGTTGAACCTTTCACAGTTGGAGGGCTATCACACCGGCGGCACGATTCATATTATCATTAATAATCAGATCGGTTTTACCACCAACTGGCGCGAATCCCGCTCGACACTCTATGCCAGCGATCTGGCTCGCGGCTTCGAGATCCCGATTGTTCACGTTAATGCCGACGATCCTGAGTCGTGTATTGCCGTGGCCCGCATGGCATGGGCTTACCGTGAGAAGTTCCAGAAAGACTTCTTGATCGACCTGGTCGGCTATCGGCGCTGGGGCCATAATGAGGGTGATGAGCCCGAGTTCACGCAGCCCCGTATGTACGAGCAGATCCGTAACCACGCGACGGTGCGCGAACTTTGGGCGCGCGAGTTGGAACGCCGCGGCTTGCTCACCCGCGAAGAGGCCCAGGCGAAGGTCGATGCCGTGATGAACCGGCTGCAACATGCCTATGATACGGTGCGTGAACGCCAGCGCCTGGCCGCTGAGTTGCCGCCGCCGCCGCCGCGCGAAGAGCCGAAACCGCCGCCGCCGCCGCCGATCTACGCGAAGCCGGTTAGCTACAACCGGCTGCTTGAGTTGAATGAGGCTCTGCTTGATCGGCCTGAGGATTTCACGGTTCATCCCAAGCTCGAACGCAATCTTCAGCGCCGCCGGCAAGCCATTCGCGAGGATGGCGGGATCGATTGGGCCCATGCAGAAGCGCTGGCGTTTGCCTCGATTCTCGCCGATGGAACGCCGATCCGCTTTACCGGCCAGGATACGGAACGCGGCACGTTTAGCCAGCGTCATCTGGTGTTGCACGATGTGATGACCGGCGAAAAGCTGATCCCGCTGCATCAGATGCCCCATGCCCGCGCCTCGTTTGCCGTCTATAACAGCCCGCTCTCCGAGGCCGCTGTGCTCGGTTTCGAGTATGGCTATAGCACCCATGCCCCCGGTACACTGGTGCTTTGGGAAGCGCAGTTCGGCGATTTCGCCAACAGCGCCCAGGTGATTATCGACCAGTTTATCGCCTCGGGGCATGCGAAGTGGGCACAGGACCCGGCCCTGGTGCTGTTGCTGCCGCACGGCTATGAGGGTCAGGGGCCGGAACATTCGTCGCGCGCCTGGAGCGGTTCCTGCAACTGTGTGCCACCGGCAATATCCGCGTTGCAAACCCGACCACCGCCGCGCAGTATTTCCACTTGCTGCGCTACCAGTCGGCGACGCTCACGCTTAATCCGCGGCCGCTGGTGATGATGACGCCGAAGAGCCTGCTGCGCAACCCGCGCGCTGGATCGTCGTTGCGTGAATTAAGTGATCAGCGCTTCGAGCCGGTACTCGGCCTGGGCGATCAAGCACCGCCACCGGCCGATGTTACGCGCCTGGTACTGTGTAGCGGCAAAGTCGCGATCGATGTCTTCGCCAGCAATGATTGGGAACAGGCGAACGGCGTTGATCTGCTGCGGCTGGAGATGCCGTATCCATTCCCTGAGGCTGAACTGCGCGCGGCGATCAGTCGCTACGCCAATCTTCAGGAGGTGGTCTGGTTGCAGGAAGAGCCGCAAAATATGGGCGCCTGGTCATTCGTGGCGCTGCGGTTGCGCGAACTGCTCGATCCAGGCATGCCGCTGCGCTATGTCGGTCGTACGGCGTCGGCCAGCCCCGCCGAAGGACTTCACAGCCAGCATGTGCGCGAACAGCAACGGATTATCCGCGAGGCGCTGCATGGCGTTTCGGTGATGGAAACTCGCTAACTGAACAGCATCATTTGTGTTGTTTGAGAGGAATATCCATGGCCTATGAGATCAAAGTCCCCGCCCTCGGCGAATCGATTGTCGAGGCGACGGTGGCACGCTGGCTGAAGCAAACCGGTGAACCTGTGGCCGCCGGTGAGCCGGTGGTTGAACTGGAAACCGATAAGGTTAATCTGGAAGTCGCAGCCGATCAGGGCGGGGTGATGGGTCCGATCACGAAGGGCGAAGGTGAGACGGTGGCGATCGGCGATCTGCTCGGCACTGTGGAACCCGGCGATGCTGCTGCTGCTCCGCCGCCGCCTGCACAGGAAGCGCCAAAGGCGGCTCCTGCAACTCCGGCGCCGCAAGCGGAAGCCACCGCCGCCGACTCGGCCGGTGTGAACGGCGCCGCTTCCGCAACGCCGACTGCCCAGCGGATCGCCGCTGAACACAATCTCGATCTGAGCAAGGTGACCGGCAGCGGCCCCGGTGGACGCATCATTAAAGAGGACGTGTTGCGCAGCGTCGCCCCGGCCAACCCCTCCTCAGCGCCCGCCGCAACAATCGCGCCGCCC
>JAAUQO010000246.1 GCA_012032775.1 Oscillochloris sp.
CTATGGCGAAAGTATAGCATTTTCACGCTGAATTGGCGATCGGCAGCTTACAAACATCTGAAGATCATGGAACATGCAGGATGCAGGATGATCCGGAAAGGAGGCCGGCATGATTCGACGCATAGCGATGCTGATTCTGATTGGGTTTGCGATCGTTCTCATTGATTTTGCGCCCGCGGGCAATGCAGCCGGCCTGCTCAGAATCTACTTCCCACTCGTACAAAAACCGACGCCGGTGGAAGTTGTTGTCACGGCTTATGGTGTCGAGTGTCCGGAATGTTACCCATCTTATTCGTATGTATTCGGCTATTTACGGGTCATTCCCGGTGAACCGCCGGCCCATGTTGTGCTTGAACTCGATGAAACGGTCGAGCCATATGTGCCACCGGGTTTTTCGCATCCCAATGCGTATACCGCCACCGTCCAATTTGCGCCGGCATTTTCGGTTACCCTGGCCGGGCAGATCAATCCGTTCAGCTATGTGGTCGCGAACGGCAAGGGATTCACCGAACTGAGTAGCGCGGTACGGATTTCGCAGGTAACCCCGGTTGATGCCGGCGAACACTATTATCCGCTTAGCGCCGTGGCCTGGAATCTGAGCGATCAGCAGTTGAGCGGCGTGGTTCGCAACGACGGCCCGGCAGCCCTGAGCGACCTGCGGATTGTGGTGCTTGGGCCAGGTTTGTGTGATTGGCAGCCGGCTTCGCTCGCTGCGGCAACCTTGCAACCCGGCCAGGCGACGACATTCAGCACGGTGTACTACTGCGGTGGCGCGGATCTGCAGATCCTCGGCCAGGGAGTTGCGCAATAGCCGGGGAAGCGCAACATCGAACAGGCGGAATTGCTTCGCCGCATTCCATACTTGTGCGGCGAAGCATCCGCTCGCAATCAGGTTGTATGACGCCTTCGAGTGGGTTTTCGCCCTTACACCGCAGATCAGCGGGCCTTAGACCGGCGGCCCGGCGTTCACCCGCGCCAGCATCTCCGTGATCGTGCCGCGCGAGCCGAAGATCGCTTCCAGCCACCAGGTTGCGCCGGCCTGCGCGTATGCATGCGGCAGGGTTGCGTCACCGGCGACGGACACGCCATCAACCGCGATGGCGAAGGGCGCGTGATTGTTACGGAAGCTGCGCAGGAACGCTACCTGTTCCGCAAGTTGCTGCGGCATTTTGGTGATCTGGCATTGCTCGTCGATCGTCCCGATGATCCAGCCATCCCAGTGGGCGGCCCGGCGCAGCGCGGCCCGGCTGTCGCCGCCGATCCAGATTGGGATACGCGGCTGTTGCTGCGGCGTCGGCACGAGTTGCGCGTTCTCGGCGCGATAAAAACGCCCCTGATGCGTCACCGGCTCGCCAGTCCAGAGCCGACAGATAAATTCCAGCCCTTCGTCGAGTTGCGCCGCCAGGGTCGGTGGATCGCTCGGATCGCCGAATGGTTCGTTGTCGAAGGCCACACCCAGACCGGTGCCGAAGATCAGCCGCCCGGAGCTGAGCAGATCGAGGGCAACCAGGGTGCGAGCCAACAACTGCGGGCGGTAACGCGGCAGCGGCGCGACGGCGCTGATCAGTTTGAGCTTGCTGGTGGCGGCGGCAACGGCTGCCAGGGTGATCCAGGGGTCGCCCGCGCCATACGGAAACAGCAGGTGATCCCAGAGGGCCAATGCCTCCCAGCCGGCGGCTTCGGCAGCCTGCGCCAGACGCACCACCTCGCGCGGGTCGCTATACGCGCCGAACGGCACCACTTCGATCCCGTATCGCATGTGATCTCCTTTCTGAGAGCAAGATGCCTGATGCCTGATGCCTGATGCCTGATGCCTGATGCCTGATGCCTGATGCGTGAACACGCGGCTCGTTTTGCCCGTCGCTACAGGCGGCAGTGGTACAAACATAGCGATCTTATCCGAATTATGAAGTCGATTCTGCGTCCTGCTCCAGCGGTTCTCGCTTCGCGGTTCCTGGCTCTCGGTTCTGCGTCCTGCATTCCAGTTCGCATTCTGCCCGTACAATACCCTTATTCAGCCGATTTGTGCGAAAAGGAATCTTCACCATGGATTTTGAGACAGTTGTGCGGCGCCGGCGCATGGTACGCAATTTCAGCGATCAGCCGGTGGCGCCCGAGGCTCTGGCCCGCATCCTCGACCTGGCCCACCATGCGCCGAGCGCCGGGTTCACTCAGGGTCAGGCGTTTGTGGTTGTGACCGATGCGGCGAAGCGCAAGGCGATTGCCGCACTCTGCGGCGAGGAACACTATGTTGCCGAGGGCTACGATCCCTGGATCTCGAAGGCGCCGGTATTGATCGTGCCTTGCACGAGTGAGGCGGCCTACCATCGCCGTTATCAGGAAGCCGACAAAGTAGATGATGACGGCAAGGAGATCGATTGGCCGGTGCCATACTGGCACATGGATGTCGGCTGTGCGGTGATGGTATTGTTGCTGGCGGTGGTTGATGAAGGCCTCGCGGCCGGATTCGCCGGCTCCTGGGATCTGGACGGATTACGGGCCTTATTGGGAATCCCGGCTGAAATGACGCCGGTCGGCGTGATTCCGGTCGGTCACCCGGCGCCCGACAAGCGCTCAACCTCGCTGAAGCGCGGGCGTAAGGCGCAGGCCGAGTATACCCATTACGAGCAGTGGGGCCAGGGTTCGCTAGCAGGGAACACAACGCTTGAGCCTGATCGAGAAGCGAATACCTGACTGCCGAGCCGCGCGGCAGCGCGTTCAGGCACAAGCATCGGCATCTTGCTACATATCAACGAAGGAGGGTTAGATGCGCCTACACGATGATCTGGCGGTGCTTGCGATTGCGCACCCCAACCGGCCCGGCATACTCAATCTAAGCGTCATCCTTGATCCGGTTGCCGGGCGGCCCTGGTTGACGCCGGCCTGCCGGGGATGGCCAACACGATCGCCCTTGCCTTGGGCGACGAGGGATTACAGATCACCCAACTCGCACGGATTATTATCACCCACCAGGATCTCGATCATATCGGCGCACTGCGTGATCTGAAGGCCGGCAGCGGCGCGACGATCATGGCGCACTCGATTGAGGCGCCGTATATCGACGGCCGGCAAGAACTGGTAAAATTCACCCTCTTCAAAGATCGGCCCGATATCGCGGTGATGAAGGCAGCCTTCCAGCCTAATCCGGTTGAGCAGTTGCTTGAAGACGGCGACCGGCTTGATCTGGCCGGCGGCGTGCAGGTGATCTTCACGCCCGGCCATTCGCCCGGCCACATCTGCCTATACCTGGAGCGCAACAAAACCCTGATCGCCGGGGATGCGTTGACCACCGCCGAGGGCCGCTTGCAAGGGCCGAACCCGCCGGTGACGCCGGACATGCCGCGCGCAATCAAATCGGTGCAGCGCCTCGCCCAGCTCGATGTCGCCGCGATTGTCTGCTATCACGGCGGCGTCGTGCAGGACGACGCCAACAACCAACTTCGGCGGCTCGCCCAGGAGCTTGCGGCTGCCTGATCTGTGGCGGCGTGCGGGTTGACGCGCTGCTGCGCGGTTCACCAACTCGCACGCCCCATTCCCCATTCTGCATGCTGCATTTCTCGTTTCGCATGCTGCATTCCGGTTTCGGTGTATTTTCGCGATCCTTCCCGGCTCTGTAAAGGTAAGGCAGCCTGAAGGTTGTGCTGCGGGTCGAATCAAGGCGGTGCAACCAACGCGCCTGAAGGGTTGTCAACAATGCGGCATAATCAGGCGCAAGAACAAGGACACGAACGATGCACATTCAACGTAGGGTTTGGCATGGCATGCTGATGATCGTGCTTCTGGCGAGTATGCTGGTGCTGCCTCAATCCGGTGCAGCCCAGACGGCGTCGATCGCATGTACGAGCGGCTACGCGCTCTGGGCCAATGGCCAGGGCCGCGACGAGACGTTGACCATCCCCGGCAGCAGCAACACGATTAGCGGCGCAGCTCGTTCCAACGCCGATCTGCGCATCAGCGGCTCGAACAACCGCATCAGTGAGGTTGTGGAGTATGTGAGCCTGTTTGAAGATGGCGGCGACAGTAATAGCTACCCGACGCCGAATCAGGTGGCGGCGGCGCAAGCTCCGCTGCGTTATACGATCGGCGACTACCGACCGGGTGGTGCGGCGGCCGTCGCAGCCGATGCCGCCGACCGCTATCAAGTTGTGAACGGCGACTTTGAGGTGTCCGAGCCGAGGGTGCTCGATGGTCTTTACTACGTGACGGGGGACGTAAACCTGAGTGCGAGCAATATTCGCGGCAGCTTCACGATCGTCGCCGAGGGCGCAATCGATGTAAGCGGCTCGGATCTGCGCGCCGAAGCCTATAGCGACGGCCTGCTCTTGCTCTCGAACAAGCGCGAGATCGGCGCGGCGGTGATCAAACTGGCCGGCAGCAACAGCACCTTGCGTGGCGTGATCGCCGCGCTCGGCGGCACGATTGAACTTTCCGGCAGCAACAACACCCTTGCCGGCGTGGTGATCGGCGACGCCCTGACCTTGAACGGCTCCGATCTGCGCATCAGCTTCGATGCCGGCTACTGCCCCGGCGCATCCGGCACGCCGCCGGTCGATGAGCCGCCGCCGGCCGAACCCCCGGCCGAGATCGAGATCGACGATGACGATATTGTCCGGCGGGTCGAAGTGATCAATAGCGTTACCTTCGTAACCGTCCAGATCACCATTCGCAACCGCGGCGGCCAGGCCCGCGACGCCCGCCTGATCATCGATCTCGGTCGCGACGACGACGACGATGATGATGATGATGACGACGATCGTTTCGAACTCAGCGAGGTGATCTTTATCGAAGGCACGGGCTACGTCCGCGAACACGTCGGCGGGCGAATCGTGATCGGCCTGGGCCGGTACAACATCGTGCGTCGCAACAACCCGGTGGTGGTGAGTGTGACCTACCGGCTGCGTGACGGTGTTCGCGACGATGACGACGACGACGACGGCGAGATCACCTTCGCCGCGCGCAGTGAAGTGCGCTACAGCGACTCGGACGGCGGCGGAACGATCGTGCTGCCGGTGCTGCTCATCCCCGTGCCGATCATCATTGTGCCGGTTGTTCAGCCGGTGGTGATCGTGCGGCTGCCGCTCGATCGGATCGACATCCGCTTCCGCGGTGAATGGGAGCGCCGGGGTGGACTGGCGATCTTCGGCTTCCCGCTTACCGAAGCACGTAGCGACGACGACGGCACCGTGATCCAGATCTTCGAACGAGCGCGCTTCGAACTACGCGGCGATGTCGTATTCTTCGGCCGGATCGCCGCCGAACTGGGCTACGGCACAGCGCCGAGTGTCAGCGACGACGACCTCGATGATGACGAGCGCCGCTGGTATGCGCCCGAAACCGGGCACCTGGTTGCGGTGGCGTTCCGCAACTTCTGGAGCCGGCCCGATGGCCTGCTGATCTTCGGCCTGCCGATCAGTGCGCTCAGTGTGGATGACGACGGGCGCGAAAGCCAGTGCTTCGAGCGGGTCTGTATGCAGATCTTCCCCGAGTTCAGCGGCACGCCGAACGAGATCCAGTTACGCTTGCTGGGCGTCGAACTGCTCAGCGGCGACGATGACGACGACGATGACGATGATTAGTGGTTCAATAGCAGCGTAAGAATCAGCGTCCGTCAGAGTGATATAGCAATCCTACCAGAACCGAGAACTAAGAACCAGGAACCGCTGGAGCAGGACGCAGAACCGACTGCACAATCCGAATAGGATCGCTATATCATCGCTCTGACGGACTTTCATGTACTGCGCCGGCGGCAGAAACATCAGCGCCACATGGCTGCGCAATCCTTAATTAAGATTCCTTGCCGGATCGCTGTTGAAGGCCCGCGGAAACAAGCGCGACACATGCGCCAGTAACTCGTGCGTATTCACCGGCTTACTCAGCACCACATCAACCTTGAGCAGCGACTCGGTCATGCTGCGTGCCCGTACGTCGCCGCTGATCACAATAATCGGCGGTTGTTGTGAATGGCTTCGCAGCACCTCGATGATCTCGGGGCCGCCGAGATCGGGCATACGCAAGTCGGTGATAACAAGCTGGATTGCGGTTGTGTCGAGTACGGCAAGGGCCTGCATGCCATTCCGTGCAATATGCACATCATAACCGGCACGCGCTAAAACCGCCTGAAGTGCCCGAACAATAAAGATATCGTCGTCAACTAAAAGAATTGTTTTCATACTCTTGCTCCTGGTAACCCGCTGCTCAGCGATACTTTGTTCCTGTTATAAATATCGTAACTCGTTTTGAACAGAAAGCAATCACCGGTTTCACAAGCACGATACTCGTAGAAGCTGCGAATGCACCGCACAGAAGCTGTGCGTGTATTGTGCGCATCTGGAAACTGAAACAGGCCATGCTACAATAGGCACGCTGGCAGGTTTTCAACAAAGGAAAGTAGTATGGACCTCAGCGTCGCGACGAGTCTTGCGGAACAGCTTGGAAATGAGCGCCAGCAACTCTGCAGCCCAGTGGCGGCACGGATGTTGCGGGCATTTCCCGAACTAAACCGTAGTTTGCGGCTTGAAGAAAGTTATTCGCCAACCAACCGGCTCTCGGAAATGGCTGTCGAGCGCTTGAACGAGTTAGTGCGATCGGTACTGCTCTTCGAAGCACCGTCGCTGGCCGAACATGAGTTGCGCTGGGCGTACGGAGTGCTGCCGCCTCATGGCGTCACCTTTGAGCATCAATCAACAATGGTGCGTTGGTACTTCGAAGAAGTGCGAAAGCTTCAACTCAGCTCCGAGGAGCATACCCTGACTTATGAATTGGAACGCTTTTTACTCTCCTGTGTACGTCAGGTGTATCGCCGGAACTAACCAGCTAAAGCAACGCCCCACTCAATTGAGTGGGGCGTTTCATCAACCACAGGCGGCGCGGTTCCCATCCAAGGGCTTAGTTCACGGTCAGCGTACCCTGCATCAGCGGATAGTGACCGGGCACCGTGCAGATGTACAGATAGGTGCCGGGTTCCGGCGCCGTAAACGTGACCTCGGTGGTTTCGTTGGCATTGGCCAGCGGAGTAGAGGCGATCACATTCGCGGCATCGCTCGGCAGATAGTTCGCATCGGCGCCGGCCGCGATTCCGTTGGTTGCAATCTGCTGGGCGACATCGGCGCCGCCATCAACCAACACCCAGTTGTGCTGCTGGGCAGCCGAAGTGTTCTGGAAACGAACCGTCACTTCCTGACCGGATGTGGCACTCAGTTCGGTCTTGTCGTATGCCAAATTTTCGCCAACCGAGGCGATCTCAATCGTCGCACCACCACCGGATGCCTCACCACTGCCGCTTCCGCCGCCGGCCGGAGCAGCAGTACCGCCGCCGCCACAGGCGCTCAACAGCAGCGAAAGGCCCAGCAACGCAACGACTACGAACGCCCGCATGCTCAGCTTCATCACTGTTCTTCCTTTGCCTTCCTGGCATGTGCAATTTGTCACAATTAATCAGGGCCGCTACATTTATACCATGATCACGGTAGTTGTCAAATTCCCATTGGGCAGGAGAATAATATCTAGGAGAAAGCTATGTTGAACGAGAATGAAATTCGTGATCTGCTGCGTACGACAAAGCGGATCGCGGTGGTTGGATTAAGTGACAATCCTTCCCGTGACTCATATGGCGTCGCGGGATTCTTGCAGCGGCATGGGTACGAGATCATGCCGGTGAACCCGCAATTACATGGCCCGGTGCTGGGCGCACAATCATATGCCACACTACACGACGTGCCGCCGCCGATCGATATCGTCGATATTTTCCGCCGATCGGAGTTTGTACCGGAGATTGTCGAGGATGCGATCGCCGTCGGTGCGCGGGCGATCTGGATGCAATTAGGGGTGATCCATCCCGAGGCGGTGCGCCGGGCGAGTGAGGCCGGGCTTCAGGTGGTGATCGACCGCTGTATTGCGATCGAATATCGGCGTTTGATGCGCGATGGGTGAGACCGCGCCCGTGGCGACGTAAGATCTTGCGTCGCCACGGGTGTCGGACGATGATTTATTCGCTGTCGTTTTCGTCGCGACGGCGCGGGGTCATCGTGAACCGCGGACGCGATCCGGGCCGGGGTTTGAAGCTGCCGGTGCGTGACCGCGTGATGGTATTGCTGCCACTACGCGGCGCTGTCTCGCGGCGGCGCTCTTCGCGCGGTGCATCGGATTCGCTCGGGCGCGGACGGGCTTCGCCTTCCGGACGCGGTCGCTC
>JAAUQO010000247.1 GCA_012032775.1 Oscillochloris sp.
AACCCAGAACCCAAGAACCGAGAACCCAGAACCGAGAACCGAGAACTCAGAACCGAGAACTCAGAACCGGGAACCGGGAACTGCGGGAGCAGGAGGCGGAACCGACTCGCAAGCCACATAGGACGCTATAGTTCGCTACTGCGGTGAGCACAACGCGTGAGCCTGATCGAGCAGCGTATATCGGACTGGCGAGCCGCGCTGCCGCGCGATGGCGCCTTGCGCCGACGCGAATAGCGCGGTCAGGCACCACGCATCAGGCATCTTGCGATAGGGCCGCGCAGACGAGGCGGTTTGCGCACCCCTGCCGAGCCCATTGCAGCCCCTTGAAGATATGCCCAGCAACGATAGCAGGCCATATACCGGCTGTCAATGCACCCGAGCGGCGAGCGATGGGCGGCGGATGTCCATGCCGCATCCGCCCGATGCCCGCTCGACATCCTTGTTATTGGCGCAACCTGATTGCTACACTAACAACAGTTATGGCGTAACCGAAATGCACCCAAGAGGCGGCGATGTTTGTTCAAGAGCAAGTCCTGACATACGTTCAGCGCAGCAGGCAGCAGATCAAGCCGATGCCTCACGAAACAGAAGAGCGGTTCGTGGAACGCATGCGCCGCATGGAAGATTGCTTGCGCACGCAGCCGATCGCTTCCAATACGGTTGAAATACGGATCGAACGCGCCGCCGGCGGATTGGTGTGCGAGTGCCGATATAGCTAAGGGAGCCGGGCGCCAAAGCGGATCATCTTCCGGGTTGCCCGCCGAATATCGAACATCAGAGCGTCGCAAGTTGAACGGGTGTCGCAGGCCCGCATTCGGCTTGCGGCTTTTTTGTGTTCCTTTGGGAAGCGCCATGGCTTCAGACGGCGGTTTCGGGTGTGCTACCATAAAGCGTAACTCGCGACCGGTTGGAGGGAGAAGATGGCGGCCTCGCAGGTGATTGCGCTGATTGGCTTGAGTGGCGTCGGGAAGAGTGCAGTGGCACGGATTCTGGCCGAGCGCCTGGGTTTGCCGGCGGTCGATATTGATGGGGTCGTGGCCGAGGCAGCCGGGATGCCGGTCGCGCAGATCTTCGCCCAATACGGCGAGGCTGCGTTTCGCGCCCGCGAGGCGGCCGCGCTCGTCGCTGCACTCAACTGCGGGCCGCAAGTGATCGCCACGGGCGGTGGCGCGGTGTTGTCGGAAGAGAACCGTAGCCGGCTGCGCCAGGCATTTGTGGTCTGGTTGGATGCGCCGGACGACGTGATCCTGGCGCGCTTACGGGCCGACGGCGAACAGCGACCCTTGCTCCAAACTAACCCGGCGGCGCGGATTGCTGCATTGCGGGCCGAGCGTAACGGCTTTTACCACGATCTGGCTAACCTCACGATCGTCACAAGCTATCTTAGCCCCGCTGCCGTAGCCGATCGGATCGCACGAGCATATCGCCCAGATGTGCTATAATATTCACCCCTGGGACGAGTATATACCTGTCAGCCGGAGTGAATCCCCATGTCGAAAGTAACCCTCCATGCATGGTATCGCCAGTATCGCAAACTGAAAGATGAGGCCGCCGACGCGATTCTGTTGTTTCGTTTCGGCGACTTTTATGAGACCTTCGACGACGATGCGAAGCTGGTTGCCGAATTGCTTGATGTGACGCTGACGCGGAAAGATTGCGGCACCGATAAGTCGTTGCCGCGCGATCAGCAGAAGATCTACTCGCCAATGGCCGGCATGCCCTACCACGCCGTCGAGCGCTATGTGAGCGATCTGGTTGGGCGCGGCTACCGGGTGCGATCGCCGAGCAGTTGAGCGAGACCGACGCGGCGCGCAGCGACCATCGCCCGAAATCGGTCTTCGCCGGCGGGATCACCCAGATCGAGCGCCAGACCGGCATGGTTCACCGCGAGATTGTGCGGGTGATCACGCCCGGTACGGTGGTCGATGTGGCCATGCTGGCCGCCACCAGCAACAACTACCTGGCGGCGACGATTGTGGATGGCGATGCGGTTGGGTTGGCCTACGCCGACCTGAGCACCGGCGAGTTCGCCGCCGCCGAGTTCACCGGCGAGCGCTGTCTGGCGTTGTTGCAGGGCGAATTGGGCCGCTTGCAGCCGGCTGAGGTGCTGGTGCCCGATCACGAATCCATGCGCCCGGCCGGCCTTACACCCGGCGAGGCCCGACTGACCCAGGATCTTGCGCCGATGACCAAGGACGAGCGCGAACTGCTCTTGCCCCACGAGCGCGTGGCCCGGCGCCTGAACCAGGAAAGCAGCGCCCGCTGGACGCGCGGCCAGGTGACGGCATGGCCGGCATGGCGCTGGGATGGATCGGAGGCCGAGGAGACCCTGCTGCGCCAGTTGAAGGTTGGCTCGTTGAAGGCATTCGGGCTGGCCGAACGACCATTGGCGGCGCGGGCCGCCGGCGCAATTGTGCAGTATGTCCACGCTACGCAGCGCCACCGCGCCATTCACCTTTCGACGTTGCGGGTCTACACGACCAGCAGTTTCATGACCCTCGACCCGCAAACGCGGCGCAATCTGGAGTTGTTGGAGAGCCAGAAGGCCGGTGCGAAGACTTCGCTGATCAGCATTCTCGACCGCACTCGCACGCCGATGGGCGCGCGTTTGTTGCGCCGCTGGGTGGCCCAACCACTGGTGGAGGTGGCGCCGTTGGAGGCGCGGCAGCAGGCGGTGACGGCCCTGGTGAACGATACGTTGCGGCGGGCCGAATTGCGCGAGGCCCTGGGGCAGGTTGGCGATATGGAACGCGCTCTGAACCGGGTGATGCAGGGCGTGGCTGTGGCGACGCCGCGTGATCTGGTACAGTTGCGGGCGGCATTACGGGCGCTGCCGCTGGTGGTTGCGGCGGTTGGTGATGCGCTTGAACTGCTGCTGGCCGAGGAGTTCCCGGCGCCGCAGCACGAGCAGGCCGCCGACGTAGAAGACGACGATCTGTTTGATGATCGGCCGGCGCCGGAGGTTGGAGCTGGGCCGGAAGCTGCAAGGGTGATGCGGCTCGATATCTGCGCCGATCTGTGTGATCTGTTGGATCGCGCACTTGACGACGATCCGCCGGCGCTGTTGGGCGCCTCGAATTATCTGCGTTCGGCCGAAGAGGGCGGCGAGCGGCCGCGGCGGGTGATTCGGCCCGGCCACGAAGCGCGCATCGATGCGCTGGTACAGGCCAGCCGGCACGCCCAGGAGTTCATCGACCGGCTGGAGGGCCGCGAACGCGAGCGCACCGGGATCAAGTCGCTCAAAGTCGGCTATAACAATGTCTTCGGTTACTATATCGAAGCCTCACGCACCACCGACGAGAAGCTTATTCCTGCCGATTACGAACGTAAGCAGACCCTGGTGGGCGCGGAGCGCTACATCACCGCCGAATTGAAAGAGTACGAGCAGATCATTGAACGCGCCCGGCTGCAACTGAGTGAGATCGAGCGCGAGGCCTTCGGCACACTCTGCAACCAGTTGGCGGCCCATGGTGAGCGCATGCGGATTGCCGCAGTTGCGACCGCACGGATCGATGCGCTGGCAGCCCTGGCCGAAGCGGCGGTGCGCGGCAATTATGTGCGCCCGACGCTGCACGAAGACACGCGCTTGCAGATCGTCGGCGGGCGGCATCCGGTGGTGGAACGCATGATCAGCGAGCCGTTCGTAGCCAACGACATCGCGCTCAACACCGAGGATGAGCAACTGCTGATCATCACCGGGCCGAATATGGCCGGCAAGAGTACCGTACTGCGCCAGACGGCGCTGATTGTGTTGCTGGCCCAGATCGGTGCGTTCGTGCCTGCGGAGAGCGCCGAGATCGGGCTGGTCGATCGGATCTTCACGCGCATCGGCGCGCAAGACGACATCGCCACCGGCCAGAGTACGTTTATGGTCGAGATGACGGAGACGGCGGCGCTGCTGTTGCAAAGTTCACGCCGCAGCCTGATCATCCTTGATGAAGTTGGTCGCGGCACCAGTACCTACGACGGTATGGCGATCGCGCGGGCGGTGGTGGAATATATCCATAATGAGCCGCGCCTGGGCTGTCGGACACTGTTCGCGACCCACTACCACGAGCTGACGGCCCTTGATCAGAGTTTGCCGCGCGTGCGCAACTACCATATGGCGGCGGTTGAACGCGAGGGGCAGGTGGTATTCTTGCATACCTTGCGCTCCGGCGGCGCAGATCGCTCGTATGGTATTCATGTCGCCGAGTTGGCCGGTATCCCGCGCAGCGTTACCCGGCGGGCGGCTGAACTGCTGACCGAGTTGGAGGGCCGGGCCAAAGTCGAGGACACAGGGCCGGCGCTGATCCCGGCCGAGCGCGAGCCGCAGCCCGCACCCGAGCCGGAGTTCGCAACCACGCCTGCGCCGGTTGCGCAGACTACGTCGGCGCCGCGCCGCGCATCTGCCGGCCAGCTCTCGCTCTTCGAAAGCGTGCCGCACCCGCTGGTCGAGTATCTGCGCCGCTTGAATATTAATGCATTGACACCGCTCGATGCCTTGAATAAACTGGCTGAGTTGCGGCGGTTAGCCGAGGACGCGGAGTAACGGGGTGCTGGGCTGACGGAACCACAGGCTGATCTTTCGTGTTCTGCGTGGTTCAGTCTGTCCGGCTGCTCCTGTATCCCGCATCCTGTCCCTTATGTTACACTTCTGGTTGTGAAGCCTGACATAAGGGAGCGAGTTCGCCGTGGAGATTGTTCGTTCGCTTGAAGCCAACGTATCCAGGCGCCCAACAGTGTTGACGATGGGCAAATTCGATGGCGTGCATCTCGGTCATCGCCGGTTGATCAACACTGCTGTGGAGCGCGCTGCAGCATTGCACATGCAAAGCGCCGTCCTTACCTGGGAGCCGCATCCGAGTGTGGTGCTGCGGCCCGACGCGCCGGTGCAACGCTTAACCAGTATCGAAGAGAAGATCGAGTTGATCGCCGCACTCGGCGCAGATATGCTGATTGTCGCGCCGTTCACGGCAGCAACCAAAGCCACCGGCGCCGACGCTTATATGCGCCAGATCACGGCAGCTGTGCCGCTCCGTGAATTGTGGGTCGGTGAGGATTTTGCGATGGGGCGCGGGCGCAGCGGTGATGTCACAAGCTTGATCGCGATCGGTCGCGATCTGGGCTTTACTGTAGGCGCCGTGCGGAAGGTGTTGTTCGACGGCCAGGATGTGAGCGCCTCGCGGGTGCGCGAGTTGCTCTGGGCCGCTGATACGGCGGCGGCGGCACAGTTGCTCGGCCGGCCGTTCGGGTTGCGCGGCACCGTGGTACAGGGCGATCAACGCGGGCGCACAATCGGCTTCCCAACCGCGAATCTGGCTCTGGCGGAGAATCATTTGCTGCCTGCCAACGGCGTTTATGCCTGCCGGGTCGATCTTGGCGACAGTTATGTACCGGCGGTGACGAATATCGGCGTGCGCCCGACCTTCGACGGCTTGCGGCGCACGGTCGAGGCCCATCTGCTTGATTGGGACGGCGATCTGTACGGACACTCGATCCGGGTCGATCTGATCCAACCTTTGCGCGGCGAGCGTAAGTTCAACGGGATCGAGGAGTTGGTGGCCCAGATCGGGCGTGATGTCGCGGCGGCACGCCAAGTGTTGGCAGCGACGGAGTAGCGGGTTGAGGGCCGCGTGCTGCTAGTACGCTCAAGCGTACGTACGTCTCCGGCTCACATCGCCCGGTGCCGGCCGCAAGGCCGTTACAAACCCGCGACGGACGGAGGCCGACCTGTACGAGCCTGTACCCTACGGAATCGCCCGCACCTCGCGCACAATGATCGTCCAACCCGGAGCGGCGGCCGGCGCTGCGCAGGCCGGGATGTTGCCGGTTTGCAGGATCGAGCGCCAGAATCCCTGATCAGCCCAGGCCCGCCGCCATTGCTGTGTGATCTGAATGCGATTGGGGTAGCCGAGCGCCGAGTCGTATTCAACATCGATGTTGGTTTGTTGGCGGCAACACAGCCGATGCCGCGCAGTTGTTGGGCACAGGGTTGGACAGCGGCATCGGCTCGGTCGATACGATGAAAAAGCCAGTCGATCGTCCAGAGTGAGGGATGGCGGCAGGTGTTGTTGAAAATCTGCCTGACGACGTTGCCCTGCACCTCGACAATCTGCGCGCAACGCGTGCCGCGCAGGTTTTCCGCCGTCCGCAGAAGATACCGATCGGGGGCCTGTGCCGCCCAGCGCCGTTGCGCCGCCGTGTGTTCGTCGGTGGCGCAGCCCGCCAGCAACAGTGCCAGACTGAGTATGACCAGATGCCTCATGCAAAAACCTAGATATGCGGTGCTGTGCGCGCTGATGCCGCATCAGCCGCAGTTGATTGGTTTGGGGATAGTTTTATTGTGACATGGCTTGCCGATCACGGCAAGCCATTCTTGCATTTGCAGCTTTTGGTTTGGGTTGCCGATAATACGATGCAACAGCTACAAGAAAAGGAAACCCGTGTGACAATTCGTCTGGTGGTGCTCGATCTTGATGGAACGCTGCTCGATCCGGATCATCGCATCAGTGCGGCGAATGCCGCCGCTGTAGCTGCTTGTCGCGCCAATGGGGTACGGGTGGTGCTGGCCACCGGCCGCATGGTGGTGTCGGCGGCGCCCTATGCCAATGCCCTTGGCCTCGACACGCCGCTGATCACGCTTAACGGCGCAACCCTGGCGCGAGCGGGGCAAGCACAGGTGACGGTGCGCAATTGCCTTGCTCCCGTTGATCTGGCGCTGGTGCTGGATACGTTGGCGGAACGCGCAATTCCGTATGTTATCTTCGGCCCTGATGCGATTTACGCCGAACCACAGATCGCACGGCACCATATCGAATTGCTCGAATCGTATGGTGATCCGCCGGCACAACGCTACGATCGGGCCGCACTGCGCGATCTACCGGAGCCGATCAAGGTGCTGACGTTTCTTGAACCCGGCGGGTATGACCGCGAGCTGAATGGTTTGCTCGCCCAGCGGGTCGAGGTGGTACGCAGCGGCGCGCCGTTTCTTGAGTTCTTGCCGCTGGGCGTAAGTAAGGGCGCGGCCGTGGCTGAGTTGATGCAGCAGTGGGATCTGGCCCGCGACGAAGTGCTGGTGATCGGCGATGGCGAGAACGATCTGAGTATGTTCGCCGTCGCCGGAATCAGTGTGGCGATGCAGGATGCGCCGAACGTGGTTCACGCCGCCGCCACCCATCGCACCGGCTCGTCAGGCAATAATGGCGTTGCAACGGCATTGCGGCGCTTTGTCCTGGGTGGATTGTGAACGATAACCTGTTGCCCGCCGAAGTACACATGCTGCTGCAACGGGCTTTTCCCAGCGCTGTTATCGGCGAGCCTGCGCCCACCAGCGGCGGCTACTCGCATCGCAGCGCTTTCGTAACGGTCGGCGGGCAACCCGTAGTGGTGAAGAGCGCCGATCAGCCGGAGCGGCGGGCCGATCTGCGCCGCGAAGCGCGTGTCCTGGCCTTGCTGCAACCCCAGCGCTTGCCGGTTCCCGAACTGCTGCATCTGCTGGAAGGCGATCACTGGACGGCCCTGCTTACCCGGCGGGTTCCGGGCGATCCCGGCCAATGGCTGTATGAACAGCCGCCCGCACAGATCGCGCCGATATATCGCGCCCTTGGTGCGATTCTGGCCGCGATCCACACAACGACGCCGTTGGCCCAGCCGGAGATCGAGCGCGATCTGGCGGCGCGACATAGCCGTGTCGGTGCGGCGTTGGCGGGAATGGCATTGCCCGCCGATCTGCTGAAGCCATTGCGGGCCGCCCTTGATACGAGCCGGAAACTTGCAGCGACGCCACAGCTTACCCATGGCGATCCGGGGTTGCATAACCTGATCGTGGCCGGCGATCGGCTGACGCTGATCGACTGGGAATGGGCCGGCTGGGATCATCCACTGCGCGATCTCGCATGGCTGGCCTGGACGCTGGAGTTTCGGCGCATGCCGCTGATGCTCTGGCATGCGTTTCTGCACGGCTATGGCGAACAGGGGCCGGTCGCCCTGGATCCTGATCGGACAACCTTGCATCAGCTTGCGCTGGCGCAGATCGCCGCGATCTTGCAGCGCTGTCCGCCCGGCTCGCCGGCTCAGGCTGAATGGCTGCGCCGAACCCGCTGGACGTTGGAACTGGATTTTGGGCGCTACGCCGGGCCTGCGGCAGGGCCGTAAATCGATTTGCAGTCTCAATA
>JAAUQO010000248.1 GCA_012032775.1 Oscillochloris sp.
TTTCACCACCGGCCGTACATCGTACGCCTCGACGCGTGCGCCGAGCCTGTTTCGCGGTTGCAGCGGCTTGCAAGCGGCCACACCTGCGCCAATCACAAACACCCGCGCCGGCGTAATTGTGCCTGCCGCAGTCATCAGCATCGGAAAGATGCGCGGCAGATGCGTTGCCGCCAACAGCACCGCCTTGTAGCCGGCGATGGTGGCCATCGACGAGAGTACATCCATGCTCTGGGCACGACTGATCCGCGGCACCATCTCCAGGGCGAATGCACTGACACCACTACCGGCCAACTGGGCAACGGCCTGCGGATCGCCAAGTGGCTCCAGCATCGCAACCACGATCTGGCCGGAGCGCAACAACCCGGCATCGGCAGCGGCCTGATCGGGGGCTGCCCCTGCGCCGCGCACCTGTACCAGCAGATCCGCCGCCTTGATCACCGCCGCGCGATCGGGCAGCACACGCGCGCCCCGCTCGCTATAGTGCGCGTCGAGAAAACCCGCGCGTTCACCCGCCCCAGCCTCAAGCACCGTCTCCAAGCCCAACTTCCCGAGTGTTGCCAGATCACCCGGTACCAGCGCCACGCGCTGCTCGCCGGGGAACTGCTCTTTCAGGATTCCGACAATCATCGTACGCTCCTCTGCTCAGCCGGCCCGGAACATCGTCCTACCAATGCGCCATGCACCACGACCACCGGCGGGCATTGGTTCGGCTTCGTCGAATCAACACCCAACCACAATCTACGCCGACATGTGAAGTGGTGCAAAACATGTGCGCAGATTGAACACACCCTGGACAATCTAGGCATCAAGTATAACACTGCTTTTCGTGTTTTGTGTCACAATCCGTAGGGCAAATGCAAGCGGCGCACTATCGTACTATCAGGATATCGCGATGAGATACACTCGATTCCGGGCCACAGAAGCACTCCCGGCGGGTTACAATACCCCGGATTGCGTCGCTACCCGCCACGCCGCGGATTTGGTACAATACAAAGAACCTTTCCCAAAGGATTGCAGCAGAAGGCGCGGCTCCGTAACTTCACCCCACCGCCATAGCCCTGCTGCCGTAGCCTGGCTTAGAGAGCGAGGTATCAATGACGACCACTCACGGCTTCGAGCTGGTGCGCGACGAGCAGATCGATGAACTGAAAACACGCGCCCGGCTGTATCGGCACATGAAAACGGCGCCGAACTGCTGTCGCTTGAGAATGACGACGAAAATAAGTGCTTCGGGGTGACATTCCGCACGCCGCCGAGCGATTCGACCGGCATCGCCCATATTCTTGAACACGTTGTGCTGGCCGGTTCACGCAATTATCCCGCCAAAGACCCCTTCTTCACCCTGGTGAAAAGCTCGGTCTATACCTTCCTCAATGCGATGACCTACCCGGATAAGACGACGTATCCGGTGGCGAGTACAAATGCCCAGGATTTTTACAATCTGGTCGATGTGTATCTGGATGCGGTCTTCTTCCCGCTGATCAAAGCCGAAACCCTGAAGCAGGAGGGCTGGCACTACGAGCTTGAGAGCGCCAACGGCGAGATGACGTTTAAGGGTGTGGTGTACAACGAGATGAAGGGCGCCTACTCGTCGCCCGAGGGGTTGCTCTACCGTTACTCGCAGCGTTCGCTTTTCCCCGATACCACCTACGGCCAGGATTCGGGCGGCGATCCGACGGTGATCCCCGATCTGACGTACGAGCAGTTCCGGCATTTCCACCAGACGCTGTACCATCCCTCAAATGCACGGCTCTTCTTCTATGGCGATGATCCTGCCGACGAGCGTTTGCGCCGGCTTGATGCGGTGCTCAGCCAGTTCGACCGCATCGAGCCATCCTCGCAGATCGGATTACAATCGGCCTTTGATGCGCCGCGCAGTTACGAGCATGTCTACAGTAGTGATGATGACAGCGGCCGCAAGGCGTTTGTGACGATCAACTGGATGCTGGGCGAAGAGCGCGATATCAAAACGACACTTGCACTGGATATCTTAAGCTATATCTTGCTCGGGAATGCCGGCGCGCCGCTGCGCAAAGCCTTGATCGACTCCGGTCTGGGCGAAGATGTGATCGGCGGCGGCTTTAACGACGGCCTGCGCCAGCATACATTTTCGGTGGGGATGAAGGGCATGGCCACCGAAAAGGCCGAGGAGTTGGAAGGTCTGATCCTCGCCACGCTCGGCAAGCTGGCCGACGAAGGACTCGATGTTGATGCGGTGGCCGCCGCACTCAATACGGTCGAGTTCAGTTTGCGCGAGAACAACACCGGCTCGTTTCCGCGTGGTCTCAGCCTGATGCTGCGTACCCTCGGCAGTTGGTTGTACGACGGCGATCCGTATGAGTCGTTGCGGTACGAAGCGCCGCTGGCGACGATTCGCGCCGCCTTTGAAAATGGCGAGCGCATCTTCGAGGATCTGATCGGCACAATGCTGTTGCAGAACAGCCATCGTACACGCGTGGTGCTGCGGCCTGATCCTGAAAAGGCCGCCCGCGATGCGGCTGAAGAGAAAGCGCGCCTCGACGCGGCCCGGGCCAGCATGACGCCCGAGCAGATTGAGGCGATCGTGGCCGATACACATGCGCTGCGGGCGATGCAGGAAGCGCCCGACGATCCGGAGGTGATCGCGCGCATTCCGACACTCAGGATCGCCGATCTGGAGCGCCATGGCAAAACCATCCCAACCGAGCAGGAAGAACAGCATGGGGCGCCGTTGCTTACCCACGATCTGTTCACCAATGGGATTGTCTATCTCGATCTGGCCTTTGATTTGCGGTCGGTGCCGACCAATTTGCTGCCGTATGTGCCGCTCTTCGCGCGCGCATTAACCGAAATGGGCACGAGCCGCGAGGATTTTGTGCGCTTGATCCAGCGGATCGGGCGTGAGACCGGCGGCATCGGGGCGTCGGCCTTTGCTTCGACCCACCTGCAGCATAACGAGGCACTGGGGCGATTGGTGGTGCGCGGCAAGGGGACGCTCGCCCAGACCACGGCACTGCTCGATCTGCTGCGTGATATTCTGCTGGAGGGCCGGCTCGACGATCGCGAGCGCTTCCGGCAGATCGTCACCCGCGCCCGCGCCGGGCGCGAGTCGTCGTTGGTGCCAAGCGGGAATGCCTACGCCCGCCAGCGGCTTGCGGCGCGCTATTCGCCGGCCGAGTGGGCCGACGAGCAGATGACCGGCATCGATAGTCTGTTCTTTTTGCGTAAGCTCGAAAAGCGGATCAATGATGATTGGGACGGCGTGCAGGCCGATCTTGCGGCGGTGCGCGCAGCCCTGATCAACCGGCGTGGATTGGTGGCGAACCTGACGCTCGACGCAGCCGGGCAGCAAGAGGTGCGCCCGGCGTTGGCCGAGTTTATCGCCGCGCTGCCCGATACAACGGTTGCGCCGGTGGATTGGCGCACGGCGGCCACCGGAGCCGGTGAGGGCCTGACCATCCCGGCTCAGGTGAACTACGTGGCCAAGGCGGTCAATCTGCACGATCTCGGCATCAAGCCGAATGGCACAGCAGCCGTGGTGATGCGCCATGTGCGGGTCGATTATCTGCTGGAGAAGATCCGTATTCAGGGCGGAGCCTATGGCGCCGGCGGCAACTACGACCGCAGCACCGGCATCTTTTCCTGTACCTCGTACCGCGACCCGAACCTGCTGCGGACGATCGATGTGTATGATGGCCTGGCGAAGTATCTACGCAGCGTCGAACTCGATCAACTCACGATCGAGCGGGCGGTGATCGGCACGATCGGCGATATCGATCGCTATCAACTGCCCGACGCCCGCGGCTACACGGCCATGATCCGTTATCTGACCGGCGTGAGCGACGAGTATCGCGAGCAGATTCGGGCCGAGATTCTGGGAACCGGCGAGGCCGATTTCCGGGCGCTTGCCGAGGCCGCCGAGGCGCTGCGCGAACAGGGCGATGTGGCGGTGGTCGGGTCGCCGGAGGCGATCACGCAGGCCAACCGCGAACGCCCCGATCTGCTGACACCGGTGAAGGTGTTGTAGTGTAGGGGCGACGCATTCGCCACTTTGCAACGAATGCGTCGCCCTACCGATTACCCGTACACACAATCATGACCGTCACATCCCTGATTGCTGCGAAGCTCACACCACCACCATTGCGGCCCGGCTTGATCGCGCGGGCCACATTGAGTATGCGCCTGAATCAGGCCGCGGCCCGCGTGATTGTGGTTGTCGCACCGCCGGGGTTCGGCAAGACAAGTCTGTTGGCGGCATGGGCCAGTATGCGCCGCCGACCGACCGCATGGCTGAATCTCGACGAGCGCGACAATGATCCGGCGCGCTGGATGTTGCATCTGGTGGCGGCCTACGACCGGGTGGCGGCCGGAGTCGCCGATCATGCCCTGGCGATGCTGCAATCACCCACGCCGGCCGCACCTGCGGTGGCGCTCGGCGCATTGATCGGCGAACTCCAGACCCTCGATCAGATCCCCGCACTGGTTTGCGATGATTACCATGTGATCGACAACCCCGCCGTGCATGAACTGGTGAGCCAGTTGATCGACCAGTTGCCGGCGACAACCCAGGTGGTGATCGCCGGACGTTCCGAACCGCCGCTGCCGCTCGGGCGCTTGCGCATGCGCGACGAACTACTCGAACTGCGGGTGAACGACCTGCGGTTCGGCGAGCACGAAGTGCGGGCGCTTTTGCAGGGCCAGGGCCTGAAACTGAACCCCGACGATCTTGATGCCTTGACGAAACGCACCGAAGGCTGGGTTGGCGCACTGCATCTGGCCGCCCTGACCCTGCGCGAGTCGCGCGATTCGAGCGCCCAGATCGCGGCCCTGAGCGGCGACAATCGCTATCTGGTCGATTATCTGGCTGAAGAAGTTGTGCAGCGCCAGGAAGCCGATCTGCGCGCCTTTTTGCTTGCCAGTGCGCTGCCGGATCAGGTGTGCGCCGGGCTCTGTGTGGCGATCGGCGCCGCTGCCGACGAAGGTTCGGCGGCACTAATGTTGGAACGCATCGAGCGGGCCGGGCTGTTTCTGCTGCCGCTCGATCAGGAGCGGCGCTGGTTTCGTTACCACGGCCTGTTCGCCGAGTTCCTGCGCAATCGGTTGCTGCGTCAGGCCGGTGTGTCCCTACCGGAGGTGCATCGCCGCGCGGCCGATTGGTATGCGGCAATGCACCTGCCCGACGATGCCGTGCGCCATCTGCTGGCCGGTGGTGAGATCGCCGCCGCCGCCGCCATGATCGAACGCCATGGCCGTGAATTGCTGTTGCGGGGCGAGGTTTCCACAGTGCGCAGTTGGCTTCAGGCACTGCCGGACACAGTGCGCCGGGAGCGCCCGGCCCTGGGCTTGATCACAGCATGGGCGGCGGCGGTGGCCGGACATTTTGAGCAGATCGCGACCGCGCTGCACGACGTTGAAACGGTGCTTGATCGGTACAGCGGCGATCCTGATTTGCCGGCCGAGTTCTCGACGCCCTTCACACCGCGCAATCTGCGCAGCGAGACCCTGGCAATTCGGGCCACGGTGGCCGGGTTGCGGCGCGAGATCGCACCTGCGATCGCATTGGGCCGGCAGGCCCTTGAAGCACTGCCCGACGATAGTGTGATTGTGCGCGGTGTGGTGCAACTGATGTTCGGCACTGCCGCCTATCAGGCCGGCGATCTGGGGACGGCCGTGCCGGCCCTGGAAGCGGCCGCCCAGGCCGGTGAAGCAGCCGCCCTGCCGCTGATCGCGATCTTTGCGTTACGTCAACTTGGCGAGGCCCATAGCCGGGCCGGCCAGTTACACCGCGCCCATGCCACCCTTGAGCGAGCACTTGCCCTGGGCGCCCGGCTCTACCCGCAGCGCGAACACGGCCCGGCACGACCGATCCCGGTGGCCGGGATCGTGTATGTGCCGCTCGGCATGCTGGCCTACGAGTGGAATCAGTTGGAACGGGCGGCGCAGTTGTTGGCTGCGGGAATGCAACTCGGGCGCCAGGGCGAGAATGTCGAGATTTTGTTGATGGGGCCGATTGGGATGGCGAAACTCCGCGCGGCTCAGGGCGATCCGGAGGGCGCACGCGCCGAGATCCGGGCTGCCCTGGCCCATGCACGCGCCACCGGTGTGCCGCGCCTCGGCGATTGGCTCGCCGCCGAGCAGGCCCGGCTCCACGTAATGCTGGGCGACCTGGGCGCCGCCGCAGCCTGGAATCAGGAGCGCCGGCTCGATCCGAATGCGCCGCTCAACTATCTTGAAGAGATCGATTATCTGACCCTGGCCCGGCTCTTGATTGCACAGGGCAAACTGGCCGAAGCCCACGGACTGCTGGATCGTTTGCGTACCCTGGCCGACGCGCAGGGCCGCCTCGCCTCGCAGATCGAGATCGACGCCCTGAGCGCCCTGGCGAGCCGGGCGCAGAGCGACGGCAAAAACGCCCTACACATGCTTGCCATAGCACTGGAACATGCTGCGCCCGAGGGCTTTGTGCGGCTGTTTATCGACCTGGGCGAGCCAATGGCCCGCTTACTCGCAGAGTTCGTCGCCGCCGCCGGCCCGCAGGCCGGGTATGCTCGCCGGCTGCTGGAAGCCTACAACGCCGACGCCGCTGTTTTGCCGAGCGCCGCGCCGCAGCCGGTTCGTCGCGCCGCCGTAGCCGCCCTGACCGAGAAGCCGACCGCTCGTGAGCTTGAGGTACTCGGTTGGATCACCACCGGCTTGACGAATGAGCAGATCGCCGAAAAACTGTTCGTCGGCGTCAGCACCGTGAAAAAGCATATCAACAACCTGTATGCCAAACTTGAGGTAACCACGCGCACCCAGGCCATCCGTCGGGCGCGCGAGTTGGGGTTGATTGAGTGAGAGGATAGCAAGGTATCGCTATGAGCAGTTTCGCATATCCCGGCGCGATCCATATCCACACCACCTATTCCGACGGCACCGGCACATTCCCCGAAGTGATCGCCGCAGCCCGCGCGGCCGGCTTGCGCTGGATCTTGGTGACCGATCACGATACCCTGGAGGGAGCGCCGTTCGCCGGCTGGCACGACGAACTACTGGTGATCGTCGGCCACGAGATTACACCCGACCGCAATCATTTCCTGGCCCTGAATGTCAACGAGGTGGTCAGTAACAGCCACGCGCCGCAAGATTATGTCGATGAGGTATATGCGCGCGGCGGCTTTGGGATTATCGCCCACCCCGACGAACGGGTCGCCAATGCCCACAAGCAGATTTATCGCTGGGATGATTGGACGGTGGACGGGCCGCGCAACCGCGAGGGGCGCGTGGTCGGGATCGAACTCTGGAACATCATGAGTGATTGGGGCGAGAACCTGACCGAGTTGAACAAACTGGCCCATGTGCTCAATCCACGGCTGGGAATCGGTGGCCCGACGCCGGCCACGCTGGCCTGGTGGGATCGCCTGAACATGCTCGGGCGACGCACCTTCGGCATCGGCGGCGTGGATGTGCATGCCTTCAAGGCCAAAGCGCCCTGGGGCGAAGCGGTAATCTTTCCATACCAGTGGATGTTCGGCACCCTGACCAACTATCTCCGGCTCGATCAGCCGCTCCACGAGGACGCGCAGCAGGCGACCGACCAGGTGTACGCGGCGCTGACCGGCGGGCGCAGTTATTTTGTCAATCGGCTCGACGGCGATGCACCCACGATCATCTTCAATGCCTGTCGCGGCGACGAACACTACTCCATCGGCGACACCATACGGCTGGAGCAGCGCCCGCTATTGATCGAGGCCGATGTCGGCGCCGACGCATACATCCGCCTGATCGCCGACGGCGAAGTGCTTACCAGCGCCGTGCGCCGGCTGCGCCAGACGATCGATCGAACCGGAGTTTACCGGCTTGAGGCATATTGGGGCGGTAAAGCCTGGCTCTTCGCGAACCCGATCTATGTCAATGAGTAGCTGAAACACCTCAGAAAGGCGCCGCCGCACGCAAGGCGTAACTTCTCCAGGTATGATGTGGCAACAACCTAGAACGTCGGTAGCGTAATCGGATTTGTGAGCGTTTCGGGCCGCCGGCCCGTAAGGATTCTGTGTTGTGATGCGGCGCAGTGAAGCTGCGCCGCATCACAACACAAATACGCTACCGACGTTCTAGGCGCACATGTAGGGACGAGGAGCGATATCCGCGCGTAGAACTGCACCTGGTGCGGCGCGTGCGCGCG
>JAAUQO010000249.1 GCA_012032775.1 Oscillochloris sp.
TCGGGCCGGTCGAGGCGCAGGCCTGCGGCTTACCGGTGGTTGCCAGCAACTTCGGCGGCTTCCCCGAGGTGATCGATGTCGGGCGCACCGGACTGCTGGTGCCGCCGCGTGAACCGCAAGCTCTCGCCGCCGCAGTAAATGAACTGCTGGCCGATCCGGCTCGCCGGGCTGCAATGGCCGCCGCCGCACCGGACTGGGCGGCCCAATTCGCATGGCCCGCCGTCACCGACCGCATCGAGGCCGTGTATCGGCAAGTGCTGAATCTATGCGCATCCTGATCGTTACCACCTATGGCTTCGACCCGGCCTTTCCGAGCCGGCCGGAACAGTTGCAGGCGCGCGCCCTGCTTGCGCGCGGTCACCGGGTGATCGCCCACGAATACCTCGATCGGCGCTATCCCGGCCAGTCGCGCCGCCACGAATGGCTGCCCGGCGGCATTCCGGTGCATCGCGCCGCCACCCTGGGCTTCTTCGCGCCGGAGGCGATTCTGCGCCTGATTCTGGCCGATCGCCCCGATGTCATCCATCTTCATCATCTGCGCAGCCTGCTCGGCTACCAGACCGTCGCGTTCGCCCGGCGGCTCAACATCCCGACAGTGCTGACGGTTCATGGCCTGCTGCACGACGGTGATCTGGTGGTTGATCGCGAGCGCCCATTGGAGGCGCCGTTACGCACGGCGAATGTGTTACTCAGCGGTCGGCAACTGGCGGCGCGACTGGCGCGTGGCGCGCATCTGCGGCGGGCGACGCGCAATTATTTGATCCATGCGCCGCTGCTGCGCCACAACCACCTGATCGCGCTTTCGCAACACGAGCGCGAGTTGCTGGTTGATCTGGGCGTACGTCGCCGGCAGATCAGCGTGTTGCCGAACGTGGTTGAATTGGACGGCTACGCCGGTGAGTCCGGTGCATCGATCGCCGAACGAGCGCCGCTGGTGTTGTTTATCGGCCAGTTGGTGCCGCGCAAAGGCTTCGATCTGCTGGCTCAGGCCGTGCCGCTGGTGCTGCGCGACGTACCTGCGGCGCGTTTCGTGCTGGTGAGCCATAATCGCGCCGGTGAGGAGGAATTATGGCGGATCCTGCGTGCGAATGGCGCTGCGGCGGCGGTTGAGTTGCGCGGGCGGGTTGATGAAGTGGAGAAGATTCGATTGCTGCGCGAAGCCGCAGTAACGGTGGCGCCGAGTCGCTATGAAGGTTTCGGCATCCCGCTGATCGAAGCCATGGCTGCCGGAACCCCGGTGGTGACAACCGATGCACCGGCGGGCAACGAAGTGATCGCGCATGAACGCACCGGCCTGCTGACGCCCTATGCTGATGTGGCCGCGCTCGCAGCAGCGATCGTGCGCCTGCTACGCGATCGTGCGTTCGCCCAATGCCTGGTGGATGCCGCCCGCCCGCAAGCCTTTGAACGCTACAGCCCGGCGACGATTGCGGAGCAGCTTGAGGATGTGTACACGGCGCTACGTGCCGATATGTGATAGCTGGTGGACAAACCTTCCGGTGGGTTCGTAGTAAAGCTGCGAACCCCACCGGAAAATCGATCCTAATCTGCTGCTGCCGGCTGCACTTCCTTGGCTACCCGCAGGCTTGTGCCGTCGCGGTAGGCCCGCAATTCCGGCACCGCTGACGCGACCCCACCGCTAAGGAATGTACAGGCCAGGCCGCCGAGGAATACCGAGAGCGGCCCACCCAGCAGACGTGCGGCCACACCGGCTTCGATCTCGCCCAATTGCGGCCCACCGGCGAAGAACAACATATTCACCGAGATCATGCGCCCGCGCATCTCGTCGGGCGTCTCCAGGTTACGAATAGTGCCGCGCACCACCATACTCACCGTATCGGCGGCGCCATTGATCGCCAGCATCAGCATCGAGAGCCAGAACGAGGTACTGAGTCCGAACACTGCGGTGCTAAGCCCGTAGATCGCCACTGCCCAGAGCAACAGCGGCCCCTGGCGATGGCCCGCGCCGAAGACCGACGTAATCACGCTTGCAATCACGGCGCCGATCGAGGGTGCGGCGAACAGCAGCCCCATGCCTTGCGGCCCAACTTTGAGAATGTCGGCGGCGAAGATCGGCAACAATGTCGTCGCGGCGCTGAAGAAGGTTGCCAGGAAGTCGAGCAGCATCGTGCTCCAGATCAACTTATTGCTCATCACAAAGCGCAAGCCCTCGATCGCCGCGCCCATGCTCAGGTTGCGGCGCTCGGCAGCTACCGGCTGCGGACGAATCAGGAACAGGGTGCCGATGATCACCAGGAACGTGGCGGCGTCGATCCAGTAAACGGTGCCGACACCGGCGGCTGCAATCAGCAATCCGCCGATCGTCGGGCCGAGCACCGTCGCCAATTGCCAGGCGGTGATATTCAAACTGAGCGCGCCGGCAAGATGTTCGCGCGGCACCAGACTCGGCACCATCGCCTGCCGGGCCGGCATGCCGAGGGTGGTTGCGGCGGCTGAAAGCGCCGTGAGGCCGTAAATCATCCAGAGCGAGGCCATATCGAGGCTGGTGGTCAGACCAAGCAGCAACGAGCAGACGAGCGTGGCGAGATTGGCGAAGATCAGCAGTTTGCGCCGGTCGAAGGCATCGGCAAGTACACCCGCGCCGAGGGCCAGGAAGACAAGCGGAATCAAACGAGCGGCGCCAATCGCACCCAGGGCCAGCGGATCGCCGGTGATCTCGTAGACCTGCCAGGCCACAGCGGTGCGGCTCATCTCGGTGCCGGTGATGGAGACCAGGTTGCCGAACCAGAGCAGACTAAAGTCGCGCGAACGGAATGCTGCCAGCGGCGGGATACGTTGGCTTGTCATACGGTTGTGTTATTTGCGGATAAAATTATGGACTAGTCAGCTTTCGAAAACCAAGCATACCATACATTTGGGGAAGGTTTTCGGTCAGGCCGAAAACCTTCCCAGGGTGCGCTAAACGTTCACCGATGTGAGTTGTTCATAGCGCACGCCGGCCAGTTCTGCTGAGACTTGCCAGAGCCTGGTGGCGAGGATTGGATCGTGCGAGCGGGCGCTGGAAGGATGGCGGGTCGGGTGGCCGCGCATATTCATCAGGCCGTTCGGGCCGATATAATCGCCGCCGACGATGTCGGGTGCAGTGGCGGCGTACAGGGTCGGCAGAGCACCCATTGCCGCGCTCTGGGCTACCAGGCTGTTGAGGCCGTTCATCAGGCTCACCGCCAGGGTATTGCCGTCCATGATTGCGCCGGCCGACTGCAAATTCGTGGCGGCGAAGCCGGGGTGACAGCCGACGCTGATCGCATTCGCGCCGGAGACGGCAAAGCGCCGCTGTAACTCGTAAGCGAAGAGCAGATTCGCCAGCTTACTCTGGCAATACGCGGTCCAGCGTTGATAACCCCGGCTGCCGTCGAAGTTATCAAAGTCGATTGTGCCGGCGGTATGGGCGCCGCTGCTTACGGTTACAACCCTGGCTGCGCGCGCATCAAGGATCGCCGGCAGCAGCAACCCGGTGAGCGCGAAGTGACCGAGATGATTGGTGCCGAACTGCATCTCAAAGCCGTCGGCAGTGCGTCGGAAGGGCAGGGCCATCACGCCGGCGTTGTTGATCAACAATGATAGTGGCTGCTTGCGGGCCAGGAATGTTTCGGCAAAGCTGCGAACTGCGGCAAGATTGGCCAGATCCAGTCCCATCACCTCGACCTGGGCCTGTGGGTGGGCGGCGCCGATCTGTGCCGCCGCCGCATGGCCCTTCTCTTGATTGCGCACTGCGAGAATAACCTGTGCGCCTTTGGCGGCCAGTGCCAGCGCCGCCTCGTACCCGATCCCGCTGTTTGCGCCGGTGATCAGCGCTAATTTGCCGTTCTGGCTCGGAATGTGCTCAACTGTCCAATTATGTGGCATACGAATCCCCGTGAGTTGTGCTTGGCGCCCTCCAGCGCCTATGTGTATCTTGCCGCAGATCCACTACTGCGGTCAAATCGCCGCCGCAACCGCAGCATCATCGCAGGTCGGGTTTCGGCGAACTCGAAACCCGACCTACAGCATAATGCTATAATTCGGCCCGCAGGATGGCGTAGCCCACGCAGCAAAGGAGATTTCCTGATGAGCACATCGACCGGTTCGGCGCAGAGCCTGGTGGCCTTATTTGAAGCGATCACCCGTAATCTGGAGACCGATCGCGAGCAGATCAATCAGTTGGATCGCGATGACGGCGATACCGGCGACAACATGGCCGCGAATTTTCGGCTGGTGACGAATACATTGTCGCAGACGGTGCAACGTCAGGGCGAGCAGGCCGATCTCGGCGCCGCACTGGCCCAAGCTTCGCAGGTGTTGCGCAACGATGGCCGCGGCGCAACGGCGCCAATGTACGCTGAAGGCCTTGGCGATGCGGCACAACGGCTTTCCGGCAAGCAGAGCTTTCAACTCGAAGATCTGATCCCGCTGTTGGAAGGGCTTTCCGGCGGTGTGCAACGCGCTCAGGGCGGCAAGCCCGGCGAGGGTTCGCTGCTCGATGTGCTCATTCCCGGCGCCCTGACCTATCTGCACGGCAAGCGCGATGGCCAGTCCGAGTTGGAGGCGATTCTGAGTGCCTTGCTGAGTGTACGCCGTGGCAGTTTCAATACCGCCGGTTCAGAGCAAGGCCACGGGCGGGCCAGTGATCGCAACACAAAGGGCGAGATCGACCCCGGTGCTGCCGGCGCCGCCTCGTTGCTTGAGGGGCTGTTTGGGGCCTTGTTGCAAAGTGCGCTCAAGAATCAGGGTGCGCAGGCCGATGCCGCCGGCGCGCAGCGTTTCCCCGGCCCGTCCACCTTGCCTGATCAGACGCCGGCCCGCCAACCGGCGCAATCCGATCCGATGGGCAGTGTGCTTGATATGATCGGCGGGTTGTTCCGGCGGTAGTGTGTATGCAGCAGGCAGCACTGCTGAAATGCAATCCAATGCGGAATATCAATTTTCATGCGTCCTGATCACACAGTTTCACGTTTACGCAGCCATCTTTTCGCCGCCGCCGGTTATCTGGCATTAACCTTGATTGTGCTCGTCGCGGTGCTGCGCAACTTTGCTGCCGCTATCCCCGGCGGCAAGGTGGCGGCGATCGATGGTTGGCAACATGTCTGGCATGTGTGGTGGACGCATCGCGCGCTGAGTAGCGGCCAGAATCCATTTTTCACGCCGCTGTTGTTCTACCCAGGCGGCGTCGATCTTGGTGTGCATCCGCTCAACGTCAGTAATGGCCTGCTCGCCTTTCCGATTACCGCCCTCGCCGGGCCGATCGCCGGCTATAACTTCGCCGTGATTCTGGCCTTTGTCATGGCTGGTTTCGGCGCGTACCTACTGGCGCTCGAAGTCGGCGCCCGCCCGCCGGCTGCGTTTCTGGCCGGGATTGTGTTGGCCTTTGGCCCTTATCACCTTACCAAACTCTGGGATGGCCAGCTCGAGTTGATCGCGGTGCAATGGTTGCCGCTGTATGCCCTGGCGCTGTTGCGATCGCGCGCCGGTTTTCTTTTCTTGATCCACTGGCGGCCGGTCTATTGCTGGCGTTGATCGGCTATACCAGCCTGTACTATTTGCTCTTCGCCGCCGTGTACAGCCTGGTGTTTGTCGCACTCTGGGCGCCGTACCGCAGCGGGATGCGGGCCGTTCTTGGTTGGCTGGCTCGCGCCGCCTTGATCGCGTTTTCGGCCGTGTTCTGGCTCGCGCCCTTGCTCGGGTCGATCATCGCCAGTGCCGAACTAGTCGGCCAGACCGAGCGAGTCAATCCGTTGCTGATCGCCCGTTCGGCCAATCTGCTCGATCTGTTCCTGCCGAGTTACTTGCATCCGCTCTGGGGTGAGGCGGTGGCGGCCCTTGGCCCGCGCTGGCATCCCGCCATTGCCGCCTGGAATGCGGCCCTTGGCTATACGGCGATCGGATTGGCTCTGATTGCAGTTGTACGTGCTCGTTCTGGTGCCTGGCGCTGGCTGATAATCGCATTGGTCGGCGCGATCCTCGCTCTCGGCCCGCAACTGCGTATCGGCGACTGGCAGACCGGCCTGCCGTTGCCCTACCGGGCGTTGCTGAGTCTGCCCGGTTTCAGTATCGGCCAGCGCCCCGGCCATTTCGTGCTGGTGACGATCCTGGCTCTGGTGCCGCTTACGGCCCTCGGCCTGCAAGCCCTGCTCGATCGTTTCACAGCCCGGCGCCGCATGGTGCTTGGTCTGGTCGCGGGGTTGATGGTGCTGGAATATGCCGTGCCGCCGGTTCCGCTGCAACGGCCGCTGATCACAGCGGCGGCGCTGGCGCTGGAAGCAGGCCAGGGCGGCCTGTTCGTTATCCCGGAACAGAAAGGCCAGATTCGTTCACTCCAGGATCAACTGGTGCATGGCAGGCCGATCGTCGGCGGTTTTCTGGCCCGCGTCGGCGAGCATCCGCTGATCGACGAAACGCCGCTGTTGAACGAACTCTGGCGGGTTGAACCGCTCTCCAATCGCATGATCCTGCCGCCGGGCGCCGATCCGGCCATGCTGTTACGGGCCTACGGCTTCACCACGGTGGTGGCCGAATGGGAGTTTATGTCGGCTGAACGGGAAGCACGCGCCCGCGACCTGCTGGCGGCCGTGTTGCCCGCAGTTCAGCCGACATTCAGCAGCGAAAACGTGAGCATCTACCCCGTGCCTGACGGTCAGGTGCAGCCGTTCGCGTTTTTCGATACCGGCTGGTACCGGGCGGAACACAATGGCGAGCGCAGTTGGCGTTGGATGTCCGGCGAGGCCGCGATTGTGCTGGTGAACCCGACCGACCGGCTGCAATCGGTAACCCTCAGCCTGGCCGGCGAAAGCTATCGCATCGAGCGGCGGCTTGAAATCGCGCTTAACGGCGCGGCACTCGGCACCTGGGATATGCCCGCGCCGCCGGCCCGTGTCGCCAACAATTTTCGCTTCTGGCTACCGCCCGGCCGCCATAGCCTCACCCTGCGTGCGCCGAGCGAATCGGTTGAACCCCACGGCGCAATCAGTATTGCATTTACCACAATTATGATTCGTTAACGCGGTGTGAATCACGCCTGATGATTTTGTGCTATCCTACCGCCAAGCGCTGGCGCACAGCGTGATCTCGGAATACAGAGTCTAGACAAGAGGGAAAGATGATGCGACGACACATCGGACTGGTGTTGTTGGCCTTGCTGTTGCCGTTGATCGCGGCTTGCGGCCAACCGGCAGCGACCACACCCGCTGCCCCCGCCGAGAACCCCGGCGGTGCCACGGCGAGCGGGTTGCCCGACCTGGGCGGGCGCGAGGTGACGATTGCGGTGGAAAATGCTTACCCGCCCTTCAACTACATCAACCCGGCTTCCGGCCAGGGTGAGGGCTGGGACTACGAGGCCTGGAACGAGATCTGCCGGCTCCTGAATTGTACGCCGGTCTACCAGGAAGCCTCCTGGGAAGGCATGATCCAGGCCGTCGCCAATGCTCAGTTCGACGCAGCGGCCGACGGCATCACGATCACCGAAGAGCGCGCCCAGCAGGTCGATTTCTCCGAAGGCTACATTCAGATCGCCCAGCGTTTGCTGACCCGAACCGGTGAGAGCGCTTCGCCAACCTGGACGAATTTGTCGCCGACGAGAGCCTGTTGCTTGGCACGCAAACCGGCACGACCAATTATGAGACGGCCACGCAGTACTTGCCCGAGGATCGCATTCAGGCCTTCGAGCAATTCCCGTTCGCCGTCGCAGCCCTGATCAACGGCGATGTGGATGCCGTGATTATGGATGAGACGGCCGGCCAGGGCTATATCGGCACCAATGCCGAGGAGTTGCAACTGATCGGCGATCCGATCAGCAGCGACCAACTGGGCTTTATCTTCCCCAAGGGCAGCGATCTAGTCGGGCCGGTCAATCAGGCGTTGGCCGAGATGCGCTCAAGCGGCAAACTCGATGAATTGGCCCAGAAGTATTTCAGCGACGAGTTTGAACTGCCCGGCAGCTAGTACGCTCAAGCGTACATACGTCTACGGCGCACATCGCACGGTGACGGCCTCAAGGCCGTTACAAACCCGCGACGGACGGAGGCCGACCGGTACTAGTGTTCAATGCAGAATGCAGAATGCAGAATGCAGAATGCGGAATGCGGAATGCGGAATGCAGAACTGCAGAATGCAGAATGCAGAATGCGGAATGCAGA
>JAAUQO010000017.1 GCA_012032775.1 Oscillochloris sp.
GCCCGCAATTTCGCGATCGGCGCGCCGCTTTCCGGCTCATTCCAGATCAAGGTCGAGCAAAGCAGCTACGCCTTGCAAGTTTACGCCCTGACACGCTCTTTAACCTGGTGCCGAATTGGAGCCAGGTGAAGCGGCTGCGTGATCTGGCCCTCAGCCGGGGCATGCCGGTGTTGGGCGGCGGCGCGATTCTGGGCGGCGCCGAGGTTGAAGGCGGCGCCGAGATCTTGCAGGGCCAGGAGCCGATCGTGGTGCCGGGCGATGCGCTACCGCCGTTGGAATACGATTTCCAGCTTGTGCAGTTCACGCCGCAGGCATCGGCCGCCGCCCCGCGTGACGGGCGCGTGGTCGAGATGGTAGTGCTGCACGGGCTTCCCGGCGAAGAGTCGGAAACCCTGGCCCGCATGACGGCGATCGGCGCCACATTTGCCGTCCATTATTACGTCAGTATCGAAGGTGTCGTATACCAGTTAGTGGATGCGACGCGTGCGGCCTGGCATGCCGGTTTCGGCACACTTGCCGGCACCTGGTACAACTTGAACCGTACCAGCATCGGAATCGGCCTGGAACGCCCAGCGGAATGGCCGGCCCAACCGGCCGGCAACACCGACGCGCAACTCTTTGCGCTGCGCCGCTTATTGCAACAACTCGATCGCCGCTACCGGCTCGATCCTGATGCGATCTTGCTCTGGAGTAGTTTCGCCGGCAGCGATCCCGGCACTCTGGACGGATTGCCGTTGGAGGTGTTGCGCGAATCATTGAGCTAACGTCGGCCGCGCAATTTGCGGCGCAGGCGTTCCCAGGGGCTGCGGGCGCGTTTGGCATCGTCGGGGTTGGTTGGCTGCGGGCCGTAAACACTGCGCACATAGGCGTCGGTCACCCCGGCGATATCTTCGTCGGCGTCGGGAATCTGTTCGCGCAGGCGCGCGCCGAACTCGTAGGGTGTGTCGCTGCGCCGGCGGCTGATCCCGGCTTGATTGGCCCGTTGCACCGTCGATTGGTAGAAGTAACGGATCAACTCGGCCGGACTCAGGCGACCAAGGCGTCGCCGCGGCGGGCGGGTTGGTTCCGGTTGGCGGCGCAAACGCTCACCCAGGGCAGTGCCGAAATCGCGAACCTGTTTGCGCAGGATCGGCAGGAATGCCAGCAAGCGCCGCACAAATTGCCCGATCCGGCCACCTCTGATCCGTGCGGCAATCGCGATCGCCCAACTCTGGCGGCGCAACACAATCCAGAGTGCATAGAGCGCCAGCAGCCCCATCGCAACCCAGAAGATGATTCCCGGCGTGAAGTTGGTTGCGGTTTCCGGCGGTGGCGGGGCCGGCGGCGGCGGCGGCACAAACTCGACCGGCGGCTGGGTGTTGAGCGTATTGTTGGTGCCGAAAAGGGCCAGCAGAAGCAGCGGGATGGTTAGTAGCAGGCTGATCATCCCGATACTGATCACGCCAATAATGATTGCCAGCAACGCAATCAAGTTGAACAAAATCGCGGCGCCGAGCCGGCCGGTATCGAGTGCGACAAGGCCATAACTGCTTGGCAGCAACAACGCGCCGAAGCCAAGGATAAACACCAGCGCCGCAGCGGTACGGCCCCAGATCCGCAACACCTGCGGATCGACCGTGGCTTCGTCGAGCGACCAACGTACTTGCAGCAACCCCAGCCGGGCCTGACTATAGAAGAGAAACCCGCAGATCGTATACACAATCCCGGCCACGGCACTACGTGGCGGCAGCGGCAGCGGCGGCCCGCCGACCGGATCGACATTCACCACCTGTAGCACCAGCGCCAACAACACCACGGCGCCGCCCCAGGCCAGATTGCCGCCGATCCGCGCGAGCGCCGAGCGCCCGGCGTTTTCCTGGCTAGAGCGGTACAACTCGGCATCGATCCGCGATTCGCTATGATCAGCGCCGGGTGGGCGTAACTCGGCAAGCGTACTCAAGCCATTGCGCACAATTACGGCCGTCACCAGGCCCGCAATCAAGCAGAGGATGAATGGCGTATCAAGCGCACTAAGCGGATCACGCAACCAGAGGGCGGCGTCGTCGCGAAAGCGACTGGCACCCAACCCGAGACTGGCGACAACCCGCATCAGTACTGCGAGGCTGAACAACTCGGCGGCGAGATACCGAAAAGCCCCAGGGACAATATGCATGCCCCGGAGCATGCGATAACGCACCAACCCGGCTTCGATTGCCACCAGAAAACAGGCGCCGGGCAAAAACAGCGGGCGCCAATCGGGAACGATCCGAATCGTCAGTTGCGAGCCGAGGGTGACAAGGGCGGCGACAAGAAGACTCAGCAGCAACAACGCACTGACGGCAACGCGTTCAGTGCCGAATTGAGTCATAGCCTACCTTGTGGGAATCGACAGAGCCGGATGCACTGCACCCGGCTCGTGAGCCTCAGATCCCACGCCACGTTTATACCAGATTGATCAACTCGTTGGCGGTCCGGCGCATATCAAGGAAGACAAGGCCGAGTTTCGCACGGCTCTGGGCGAGGGCCGTCAACACAGCTTCCTCACCAATAGCCATCAGGATCACATATCCCTCTTCACCGCGGACAAACACCTGATCAAGCTGTCCACGTCGTAACTCGTTCGCGATCCGCTCACCAAGCGAAAGCATGGCGGCACTCATCGCGGACACCCGATCTTCCTCTACATCAGCCGGCAGCGCCGAAGCCATGATGAGACCATCAACACTCACGACTGCGGATGCCTCGATGTCGGGCGTGTTCATGGACAGGGCCTTCAGATGCCGCACCATCTCTTCGGTTCTGCTAGCCATTCATATCCTCCTTGAGGCCGTCAGCCAGTTGTGGGACAGAGGCGAGAGCGTGCCGGCGGGCGCCAGCAAGTGCGCGGGCCGTACAGACGGCCTTCTTCGCGTATTCTACTACATCTTCTCTTCCTGGGCAACTAGTTTACTCCGTGCTAATCGGTCGAAATGATTGACCTGAGCAGCGAAGTGTAATGACTAGCTGTCTTCGTAAGTATATGTGGGCCGTATTACCACAATATGCCGGATTACGGCTCCGATACCGGCAACCCCAAGCGGGTGCGCAGGGTTGCGTCGGCTTCGACCACGGCCTGTTCCGGGCTGAGCAGGCCGCGCATCACATTGGACTGCATTTCGCTCAGCACAGCCCGGACAATTTCATTTCCCATGCGATTGTTCGGCATCGGCCGACCCTGCTCGCCCTGAAGCCGGAATGCCGCCGCTGCGGCCCGTAAGTCGGCCGGCGCCACCGTTTCATCGTCGAGATTGACGCTTAGCAGCACCGGTTGGCGCGCCGCTTGCAGCAGCGCCTGTTGCGCCGATTGATCGATCATGTAGCGGGCAAAATCGGCGATCGCGGCTCGTTCATTGCCGGCGCCGATCCGGGCATTCATCACCAACACATCACTGCGCACATACGGTTGCGGCGCGCGATCTTCCGCCACCAGCAGCGGCAATGTCGTCACACCCATTTGCTCCGGCCAGAGCGCGCGATAATTCTCGATCCGATGGGCCCAATCGATCGTCATCAGGGCGTTGCCGGTCATCAAGGCGCTATCGACGGTAATGCCGTCGAGCCCGGCCAGAATGCGTTCATCGCGATACATCGCGCTCAGCCAGGTTAGCCAGCGTTCGGCGCCTGTGCGGCCATTCAAGCCGAGCGTCAGTTCGCCCTCGCTGTCGAAGACCTCACCATCAAAGGCGTACAGATAGCCGATTGTGCGTTCCAGATTAAGATGGTACGCCAGGCCCCAGATTGGCGGCTCGCTGCGGGTATCGGTCAGCGCCCGCGCCGCCTCCAGCAATGCCGTGATATCGGCGGGCGGCTCGCTGGCGAAGTTGGCGCGATTATAATACAGGCCCAGGGTGTCGAATGTGATTGGAATACCGTACAGCGCCTCGCCTGCCCCATCGCGGATCTGGGCACTTCCAACGGCTGCCGGCAATAATCGGCTTAGATCGCCGGATGCAAACAGATCCTCGAGCGGTTGAATCCACCCTTGCTCGGCCAATATTCCCAGGGTATGGCTGGGCACAATCGCCATGTGTGGGCCGCCGCCCTCGGCCACTGCGGCCCGGATGTCGGCGACAATCGTGGTTGCCGGGCGACTCTGGATGACAACCTGGGTGGTGGGATTCAACCGATTGTATTGCTCGACAAGGCTGTTCAGGGTTTGTTGCTCAAGCGCCGGCCATGCATGCCAGAGCACAACCAGGGTACGGTCGTTCGCCGCCGCCGGCTGGCTGCTTGGGGTTGCCGTTGTGGCTAACCCGCTCGCGCACGCCGTCAACAGCAACACGAGCGCAACTATCACAACCCGACGCACAAGCGGCGGTGCGCTCACCAGGGGAACTCCTTCTTCCGACAGTTAGATCACGCCGATTGTACCACGCGCTTTGAGCCGGTCGCAAGGCGGATTGACGGCCCCGGCAATGGTCGGTATCCTGAAGTATGGCATGCCGGGGCTGATCACCTGCGGCGCTTTTGTGTTGGCGTGAAGGGAGCATGTAATGCGGGTAGGGCTTGACTTTGGGACGACGAATTCCAGTGCCGCAATCTACGACGGCGATACGCTGCGCTTATTGCCGCTCGATCCGGTGAATGCCAGCCCAAGTATTCTGCGCTCGACGCTGTTTATTACCCGCGAGGGCGCCGCTTATATTGGCCGCGAGGCGATCAATCGCTTTACCGAGGGCAATGTTGGCCGCGAGATCGAGTATGAGTGGAAGTATATCGGCGATGCCGAGGTGACGTTCGCCGACTTCGGAACGGTGCAGCAGGCGCTGTATATTCAGGTTGACGCCAACGCGCCCGGCCGGCTTTTCCAGAGCTTGAAGACTGGTCTGCGCGATCGGAGTTTTACGCGCACCAATGTTTTCGGCACCTACTACACCCTGGAAGAGTTGATTGCCATGGTGTTGCGCATGATCCTCGACCGGGTTGCGGCGAGCGTCGGCGAACCGGTAACCGGCATGGTGCTCGGTCGGCCGGTGCATTATTCAAGCGATCCGGCCGCCGATGCACTGGCCTTTGAGCGCATGCAGACCGCCTGTAGCATGGCCGGCTTGCCCGAGGTGACGTTTCTTGAAGAACCAACCGCCGCCGCGCTCTCGTATGCCCGTTCGTCGCGTGGCCGCGCCCAGAATGTGTTGGTCTTCGACTTCGGCGGCGGTACGCTCGACGTGACGATTATGCGCCTTGACGGCTCCGGTCGCCGTGAACTCCTCGCCACCGACGGTGTGCCGGTTGGTGGTGATTTGCTCGATCAGCGCCTGGTGATGGGCCGGTTGCTGCGACATTTCGGCGAGGGTACGACACTGGGGCCGCGCCGGTTGCCCTTTCCGACCCATGTGCTCGATCATCTGAACGAGTGGCAGGCGATCGTCGAACTGACGCAGCCGCACTACTTGAACATCATCGACGAGGCGATTGTGATCGGCGATCGACCCAACGAGTTGCGCGCTTTGCGCTCGCTGGTGCGCCAGAACTATGGTCTGCCGCTTTACGAGGCCGTCGAGGGTGCGAAGGTGCGCCTGAGCGAACACGAAAGCACGGTGCTGGCGATGCAGATGGGCGAGATCAATTTCGCCGAGCGTATCCCGCGCTGGGATTTCGAGCGCCTGATCGGCCCCGATGTGCGCGCCGTCGAAGCCTGTATCGATCGGGCATTGGAAAGCGCCGCACTGACTCCGGACACGATCGATGTGGTGTTGCGCACCGGCGGTTCGTCGCGGGTGCCGCGCTTTGTGCGGATGCTGAGCGACAAGTTCGGCGCCGATAAACTTCAGGAGATGGACGTGTTCACCGGCGTGGCCTCCGGTCTGGCAATTGCGGCCTGGGAGCGGGAGCCCTATAGCAAGTTGCCTGATGCGTGATGCCTGACCGCGCTACCGCGCCGATCGCCAGTCAGCTATGCGCGATTGGATCAGGCTCAAGCGTTGTGCTCACCGCTACAAGCCGGCGTGGAGATAAAGACGCGAAATCTTGCATCTCTATCCCTGCCGCGCGGCATGTTATCACTTGTCGTAATAGCGCGATCATACAATTGGGTCAGCGATTTTGTTCAACATCCAAGGACATTCGTTGGCACACCCGCCGGAATCGGGTGCCGCCTTTTACACAAGGAGGATGGTATGGCTCATCGGCAGCGTGGTGTGATCCTGACCTATGTCGATACCCTTGATACATTGGAAGACGCAGTTCGCCTCGGACATTACGATGCCGTGAAGGTGGTGACGGGTTGGGGTTTGGCAACGGGTTGGAATGACGAGAGCCGTAAGCGCGTGCTTTCGATGCTGCCGAATGTGATCGTCCGTACTGTCAGCGGCGATCCGAGTTATGCTCGCCCCTTTGATCCGCTCGCCGGGAAGCCGCGCCCCGGCGCCGTTGGCCCGAATGCACAATACTGGGAGTACGACTTTCCCGATCCCAAGCGCTGCGAAGAGGAGATTGCGCCCTGGTATGCGATCAAGCCCGACATCATGATTGAGATCGGCAATGAGCCGAATGTGTACAATCAGGACGATGATTTTATCTGGCGCTGGTCGTACTTTCTGGAGCAGACAATCAAGCATTTGCGGGTGGTCTTTCCAAATGCCAAATTGATCTCGCCCGGCTTTATGATGGATCCTTCGGGCAAGATGGCCCGTTTCTACGAGATTGCCCAGCAGCAGATCCGCCTGTGCGATTACATCGGCATGCATTTCTACGAGTATTACGCATTCAAACCCGACCAGGCGCCGGCTACCAAAGGTGAATTGCGCGATGCCGTTCAGTTGCATCAGCAATACTTCGCCGATAAGCCCTGGTACATCACCGAGTACGGCATTCACAATACCGACCAGGTTTCCAAGGGTGAGAAGGGCGCTCGTTATGCGCGGCTGATCCACGGCAGCGACGGCTGGCCGACGTTGCCGGCCAATGTTGTCGGCGCGGTGTACTACCATTTGCAGATGAAGGGCGATATTCATCCCGAGTATCATATCTACCCCGAAGGCGACAAGAGTTATTGCGCTGCATACGAGGCGGTGGGCGCGGTGCTGGGTGGAGCCGAGATCCTGGGCGGTGGTATCGCTGAGATGCTGGAACCTGTTAAGCGCGGCCCACTCGATGAGACGGCCCTCACAATCGCGCGCACGATCAGCACCCTTGCCGATGTCGAGCGTGATCTGGTGCAGCGCCGATTGGCGGCTTTCGGCGATGGCAGCGCAGAATTCAGTAAAGACGACGCCGGCCTGCTGCGCCGCATCCAGCATACGCGGAAGGCGTTGGAGAAGGCGCTCGATGTCGCCCGCGACGAAGATGATTGATGGCGAACGGCGGTAGGGCGAAGCAGTCAGGGCGAAGCAGTCAGGGCGAAGCAGGTTGCTTCGCCCTGACTGTATCCTGTATCCTGTATCCTGTATCCTATGAATTCTTTTCTTACACAGATCACCGCGTTACAGACCACGCTGACGGCATTCGCCGAGCAGGCACCCGCCGTTGATGCGCTCTGTGACCGGATCGCCGATGGGTTACTGGCCGGGCAGACGTTGTTCAGTTGCGGTAATGGCGGCAGCGCCGCCGACGCGATTCACCTTGCCGAGGAGCTGGTTGGCCGCTATCGGGCCAATCGCCGCCCGTTGCCCGCTGTCTGTCTGAACACCGATCCCGGCGCGATCACCTGCATCGCCAATGATTTCGGCTACGACGAAGTTTTCGCCCGCCAGCTCGAAGCCCTCGCTCGCCCGGCTGATCTGCTGGTGGTGTTCAGTACTTCCGGCAATTCGCCCAACATCCTCAACGTACTGAACCGAGCCCGTGAGCGCGGTGTGATCGCGATCGCATTGCTTGGCAAAGATGGCGGGCCTGCTCGCGCACTGGCCGATCATGCCCTGGTGGTGCCAAGCAATGATAGTGCGCGCATTCAGGAAGTGCATGGCTTGCTGCTGCACGCAATCTGCGAGACAATCGAGCGACGGCTGGTTGCGGAATAATTGTTTCGCACATCACCAGGAATCCCACGTAGTACAATAGCTGCGTTGGCGGACTGCGATCACATTTGCTTTCGCAGTTCGCTATTCCCCACCTAACACAGAAGAGGTCAGCTGTGGATCGTATTCTGGTGACTGAGAAGATCGCCGCTGAGGGATTGGATGTGCTGCGGCGCGCGGCAGAGGTCGATGTGCGGCTGGATCTGGATAAGGCCGCGCTGTTGGATGTGATCGGCGAGTACGATGCGCTGGTGGTGCGCTCGGCTACGAAAGTAACCGCTGAAGTGATCACCGCCGGTACGAAGCTGCGGGTGATCGGGCGGGCCGGCACCGGCGTCGATAATATCGATGTCGAATCCGCGACCCGTCGCGGCATTCTGGTGGTGAATGCGCCCGCCTCGAATAATGTCGCCGTCGCGGAACTGGCGATCGGCCTGCTGATCAGCCTCGCCCGCGCTATTCCCCAGGCTCATTCGTCGCTGCAAAGCGGTAAGTGGGAGCGCACCAGGTTTGTCGGCTGGGAGGTGCGCGGCAAGACGCTGGGACTGGTTGGATTGGGCCGGATCGGTTCTGAGGTGGCGCGGCGCGCTCGCGCAATGGAGATGGATGTAGTAGCCTACGACCCGGTTGTCTCGTTGGATCGCGCCGCCCAGATGGGAGTTGAACTGCTGACGATGGACGAACTGGCGGCGCGCGCGACGTGATCTCCATCCACGTTCCGTTGATCGATGCGACCCGCAACATGTTCGATGCCGAGCGGATCGCGCAGATGAAGCCGGGCGCATACCTGATCAATGCCAGTCGCGGCGGTATTGTCGATGAGGCCGCACTTCTGGCGGCGATCGATGCCGGAAAGATCGGCGGCGCCGCACTTGATGTCTTCTCGCAAGAACCGCCCAATGCCGACGCGGCGATCATTCATCATCCCAAGATCGTCACCGTGCCGCATATCGGCGCTTCGACCGCCGAAGCCCAAACGTCGGCCGGAACCGAGATGGCTGAAGGCGTTGCGACGGCCCTCGAAGGCGGTACGCCGCGCTACGCGGTGAATGCGCCCTTTGTTGCCCCTGAGTCCTGGGCGGTGCTCCAGCCGTACATTATGCTTGGCCGCCAGCTTGGTTCGCTGGTGACGCAACTGATGCGTTCGCCGGTGCGCAGCTACGATCTGGAGTTCTGCGGTGAGTTGGCCGAAGTCGATACGCAGCCGGTGCGCTTGGCGGTGATGCAGGGTCTGTTGTCGGCCAGCAGCCTGGAGCGCGTCACACCGGTGAATGCGCCGATTATCGCCCGCGAACGCGGCATGCGCGTTACCGACCGCACCTGTCCTGATGCCGAGGATTATGCCGGGTTACTGGTGGTGCGGGTGCAAACCGCCGACGATAGCCATATCTTCAGCGGCACGGTGTTGCGCGGCGAGGCCCATATCGTTCAGGCCGACGGCTACTTCGTCGATTTTGTGCCGCAGGGTGCCTTGCTCTTCACCTATCACCGCGACCGGCCGGGGATGATTGGGCGCGTCGGCGCCTTGCTCGGCGACGCCGACGTGAATATCTCGGCGATGCATGTCGGGCGGTTGGCGCCCCGTGAGCAGGCGATGATGGTGTTGATGCTTGATGAGCCGGCTTCCGAGGATGTGTTGGAGCAGATCCGGGCGCTGCCCGATATTGATGCGGCGTTCAGCGTGACCCTATCGTAGATGCGGTATGGACGAAGTATCGTGCTATGTACGATGCTTCGTCCGTCCACAAGCATCCCGCATGTTATGGCAGCGCCCACACTCCGAAGTTATCGAACCAGATCTCGACGCCGCCCTCCTCGCGGTAGGAGTTGGTCGAAACACCGACTTTGCCGGTTGGGTAACTGCTGTCATTAATGGTGTCGAGCAGGATGTCGTTCAGGTAGAGCCGGATCTCATCGCCGCGCTTGATCACCCGCAGGTTGTTCGGCTCGCCGGGGCGCACGATCCCGGCCGGATCGCCTTCAACCAGAAGCTCCGGATCGCCCTCGGCCGGCACAAGAAACAGCCGATAGTAATCCTCGAACAGCTCGTACTTGTAGAAGCCGACATCATTGCGCTGGCCGAAAACAATGCCGCAACTGCCGTCGGGCCCGCCCTGCGCGATCAGGCAATCCACTTCGGCGATGAAGTTCGTTAATTCACGCACTTCATACAGTTCGTAGGATGAACCGTTCGCCGTCCAGATAACCTTGAAGACGCCATCCTCGATAACGTCGGTCTCGATCTCCTGAAACACGCCGGTGAACCAGGCGTTGCGATTGTCCACGAACTCGTCGTAGAACAACTGGTTTGCCCCGGCGTACAACTGCTCGATCTCAGCCGTGGCAACAGCCTGCTCCTGCTGAAGCGCAATTGTCGTGGCGGCCTCGGCGGTTGCAACGGTGTTCACAGAGGTGTTGCCGCCCACCACCCCCCCGACAATCCCGCCGGAACCGCTATTTGTCGGCGCCGCCGTGGGCGCGGCAACAGTCGCTGCTGTTGTCGCTTGCTGTGGAACGGCGGTCGGCTGATCATTTCCGGCGGCGGGCACACTATCAAGGTCGGCGATCCCGCCCGGCCCGGCAGTTACGGCAACTTCTGCTGATGGGCCGGTCTCCACTGTCTGCGGTACAAAGAACAGAGCTACTGCGGCGAAGATAATGATGCAAACGAGTGCGCCCACTCCACCGACGGCGAGCAGAATAATCAACCAGATCGGCATCCCGCGCTTCTTAGCTGGATCGGCCGGGCTATTGCCGGGCATGTTCAGTGCCGACTCTTGCGCCGGCGCGCCGGCGGCAAGATCTGTGTCGGCGCATCGGCCTGTTCGGGCCGCAGCACCTGCGTGGGCGGCGCCGCCTGCCGGCTTACTGGCATTGGGTTTGCATCACTCGGTGCTGCGCTTGTTTCGGGCATACGTGAGCCGCAGTTCCCACAGAAGCGCTCGTTCGTGCTGACTGTTGTACCGCAGTTGGGGCAAAAGCGTTGATCAGTCATATCTCCTCGTAAATCGTATCACTCAATTGTGCGCGCGCGGCCGGATTGCACCCCGGCGCGCTGCCGCCGTAGAGTACCACTGCTGAGCCGCTCGTTCTAGCATACGTAAGTCCGATTTGCGCCAACACCGCTTCGGCGTCGCTCCGTCCAAGCACAACCAGGGTTGCGCCGCACTCGGCGGCCGGTAAGCGCGCGCCGTACAACCCGCTATCGAAACCGGCCGCCTCGATCTGCTCGACCAATGCGTCGGCATGTCGATCGGCGATTCCGGCGTCGGATTGGGCCCAATGTGACTGAAACAGGTATTCACCGATCAGTCGCAGATCGTCGTCGCGCTGTGATTTACTGGCGGCGGCTCGCAATAATGCCACGATTGTTCGTGTCCGCAAATGTTCCTCGATCGGTAATGCGCCCGCCGCCCGTATTGAATACTGAGCGTGCGGATTCACGTCGAGATCGGTGTCTGTGTAGCGGGCCAGAAACGCCGCACCACTCAGATGTTCCGGCAGTAACCCATGGTACCGCCTGCGGAACGTGGCGCTGTCGATCCGCGACAGGTAGCCGTTCCAACGAGCCGCAGCCTCGTTTTCGCTCATGTCGGCGGCCTCGACAAGCATACGATAAGCCATATGCGCTGCGGTACGGGCTTCGGCGGCGATCGGTTTGGATCCGTCGCCGACTTGCAAGGCCCAGATCGCTGTTCCCGGCGGTAGATGCAGGTTTCCCCAATGCCAGGCCGGTTGTTGATGCAGCATCAACAACTCGCCGGCCGGCGCACCGACACATGTCATCGGCCCAAGTGCGTTCAGTGGCGCCGCCAGAATCTGGGTTGCCGCGATCCGGCAGGCCAGGGCCAACTCACGGGCCGGCAAGCGCACTTCAAAGGCCGTTACCAATGCCTGGGCAATTGCCGTAAGCAAACTTACGTTCCCGCCCGGCCCCTGGGTTGGGCGTAACAGCAGCCGCGCACCGGCCGGCGGGCGCATAAACTCTTCCCGCAACAGTGCCAGCCATACTGTAGCCGCCAGTTGCACCTCTACCGGTTGATCGGCAATTCGTGGCGCTACTTCGGCATAGGCATAGGGCCAACCATCCCGATCGCGTAACTCGCCGAGCGGCAAGCTACGCACCTCCTGTCCTTCAACCTGTACGGTCAATATCGCTTCCGATGTCGGCTGCAACGCCGCAAAACTACTGTCGGCCAGTGGTCGGCCCAGGGCAAGACAACCGCCAGCGGCAGCTCCACCCAGGAAATCGATCCAGCCGGGCGCGCGGGCGGCGATGATCGGTGTGGAGCGGCTGAAAAGATGGCTGCGGGCGGCACGCGCGGCATGCAGAAAGCCGTCAAATGCTACGGGCATGGTGTCCACTCGTCAGGATACAGGATACAGGATACAGGCCGGGCCGGGCTGAGGCTTGCGGGCTGACGTATTATCTGGTTAGTTTGGCACCTTGTCATTCCACATCACGTAATCTCGCATTTCGCATTTACACCAGCCCGCGCGCACGCAAAATCGCCAGCAACTTCGGCTCGATCTGGGCACGCAAGCCAGCATTCGCATACCCGATCCAACCGACATTACTGTGCAGATCGAGTGGCGCATCAAGCGATGCACCTCGTTCATCACTCAGGAGCACGCCGGCCTTCTGCGCCAGCAACATCGTCGCCAGATCGTAGGGATGGCTACAAATCCCCGGCGAGCCGGCCTTGCCGATAAAGAGTGGTCGCAGATCGGCGGTGAAACGGTCGTGCCCGGCGATCAATTCGTACAATTGGCCGGCCGAACAAATGTATTGATCTTCGAAACATTGCGCTTTGCCGGGTTGCGGCGGGCCAAGCAGTTGTTGCGCCAACTCGTCGTCGATTGCCGCGAGTTCGCTGCGAATGCCGGGGAAAAATCGGCTCACCGTCGCAAAACCATGCGCAAGGCCGGCGGCCTGCGAGGGGCGCAGATGGATCGGCTGTGTCTCGCCGGACACGCGATTGAAGCGTTCGCCATGCAATGGCCCGTCGCTGAAGGCCCAGAGCGAATCGCTCAAGTGCTGTTTCACCAGCGGGATTTCGGTCATCACCGCCAGTTCAATGTCGCTCAGGCGGGTTTGCGGGCCGCGATTCGGCGCAACACCGGTTAGAATCCAGCCGCTGCGCTTCTGGTACATCAGCCCGCGCGTACCATCGATCGGATCGACGATCACCCGGATCGTAGTTGCGGTTTCCGGCGTGCCTGCGGGCAACAGCATGCCGTTGTCGGGCAACCCCTCGGCGATCAACACCAGCGGCCAGTGCGGCGCAATCGCGGCGGCGAAAAACTCCAGCAGCACCGCCTCGCTCACCCGATCGACAGCGTAGATTGTGTCGCCGTCGGCTGCGTCTTCGGCCACGCCGGCCAATTGCTCCACCGCCGCTTGCTCGCAGGCCGCAACCACTGCGTCGCGAATCCGCTCGTGCAAATCACGAATCAACCGCAACAACTGCTCACGATTTTGAATTGACATAAACTCACACTATCAACGGATGCGTGGGCTTCATGCCGTGTTGCGACATGCTGCATATCGCCTTTCGCATTTACACTGTTGCACGCACACCATGGCTCTGTCGCAGATCAAGCAGCGCTCCGGATCGCTTCGGTATGACCTGAAATTGTAAACCATAAATCCCTTCGCCGCGCGTCTGCAAGTGTGCTTCAAGCGCCGAGTCGTCGGGTTCGTTACTGGCCGGGGTGCGGAGAATGATCTGCGTGGCGCGCAGTTCAAAGCGCCGCCGGCCCGGTTCAACCACCGGCAGGCGGCCCAGCAGCGCGGCGTAGGCGCGTGCACTGGCCTCCAGATCATGCACCGCCACCGTCACCCCCGCGATCCCGCGCACGCCATTCGGGTGAGTCCAGGTGTCTTCGCCGGGAACTCGCAACTCGCGCGGCGTGACATCTCCACACAAGAACGGCAACTCCTGCCGCTCGGCCCGGGCGGTCTGCCATTTCAGTTCCACGCCGTCAGGTCGCGCTCGCCCGCCATCGAACGGTCCCTTGATCGCCAGGCCACGTTCGCGCGCATTGGACACATCTTCGCCGATTGCACCCGGCAACAGTGCGAAGTCGATCAGCCCCTCGCCGGCGGCAGTATGTCGCCACCAGCCATGATTCTCGGCCGGACGCAGAAAGGCCAGCAACTCCAGGTAACTGCCGTCGGCGAAACTCACCAGTGCATTATGAGTGGCGCCGTCGGTATGGGTGCCGCCGGGTACCACCTTGAACCCCAACTGTGCGTAGTCGGCTGTCGCAGCCGCAAGATCGTCCACCAGAATCACGATGTGGTCGAGTGCTTCGATCATAAGGCCCCCCGTTTGGCAAAGCAGGATGGCTCCATTATAATCGCCATAAGCATAGAGGAGGAACCGAATATGAGCGTAGAACGCTTTCGCGCCCTTGTTGTTGAGGAAGATTCCGGCCGGCGGAGTGTTGAGATTCGCGACGTACCCCTCAGTGCCTTGCCTGAGGGTGAAGTGCTGGTGCGCGTAGCCTATTCGACCCTCAACTTCAAAGATGGACTGGCGATCACCGGCAAAGGGAAGGTGTTGCGCGTTAATCCGATGGCGCCGGGGATCGATTTTTCCGGCACAGTCGTCGAGTCGGCCTCGCCCGATTATAAACCCGGCGACGAGGTGATCCTCACCGGCTGGGGTGTTGGCGAACGCCATTGGGGCGGCTTCAGCCAGTACAATCGCGTTCCCGCCGAGTGGTTGGTGCCGTTGCCGACTGGTCTGAGTCTGCGCCAGGCGATGACGATCGGCACCGCAGGTTTTACGGCGATGCTGTGTGTGCTGGCGCTGGAGCGCTTCGGTATGCAGCCCGGCGAACGGGAAGTGGTCGTGACCGGTGCATCAGGCGGGGTCGGCAGCACCGCTGTGGCCCTCCTTGCCAAAGCCGGCTACACGGTGGTCGCTTCGACCGGCCGGCCTCACGAGGCCGAATACCTGCGCGAGATCGGCGCTTCCGACATTATCGATCGGGCCGTGTTCACGGCGCCCGGCAAACCCCTTGATCGCGAGCGCTGGGGCGGCGCGATCGATACCGTCGGCGGTGCGACCCTGGGCGGCCTCTTCCGCTCGATGGCCTACAACACGGCGGTGGCCGCCTGCGGCAATGCCGGCGGCATCGAGTTTACCACCAGTGTCTTCCCGTTCATTTTGCGCAATGTGGCCCTGCTCGGCGTCGAATCGGTGATGGTGCCGCCCGCACCGCGCCGCGCCGCCTGGGAGCGCATGGCCCGCGACTTATCCGGCGAGGCGCTCGATCGCATGACCGAAGTGATTCCGCTTGCCGCCCTGCCCGAATACGCCGAACGCATCACTAACGCCTCTGTGCGCGGTCGGGTGGTCGTGGACGTGAATGCGTAACGGAGTAAAGGGCGACCGGGTGATCGAAATATTGCTGACGCCTGCATAGGTGTCGGGCGAAGCGGTCACCGTGTCACGCGAGCGGAGCGAGCGATCAATCTTTCCCCGCCACCACAATCATGCGTGGTGCATCGGCGCTGAAACTTTGCAGGGCGATGCTGCCGAACCAGTTGATCGGCGTCAGGCCGGCGCTGCGTAGCATCGCCCCCAGCTCCGTGGCGGTATAAAGCCTGATCCGGTGATAGCGTTCGTGTTCGTTGCCCTCCGGGTCACGCCAGCGCTCGATCGTGGTGCTGATGCCGCGCACCGCGTCGAAGTGGCGGCGCAACCAGACCGTGGTGCCGTCGTCGAGTTCGTACCAATCGTTGTGTTGCGGCGCCTGCACCGCCCGGTCGCGATGGGCTAGTTCCATCACCAACCGCCCGCCTGGTTTGAGCGCCCGCGCAATCCCGTTCAGCACGGCCTGATTCTCGGCTTCGTCGGCGAAATACCCAAAGGCGGTGAACATATTGATCGCCGCGTCGAAGCATTCCACATACGGGATAGTGCGCATATCACCGGCCACAAACGTCGCGGTCACGGCTGCGGCGGCGGCGGCATGTTTCGCCTGCGCCAGCAACTCCGGCGAGGCGTCGAGTCCGGTTACCTGGAATCCGCCCTGCGCCAGCGGAATGCTATGGCGGCCCTGACCACATGCCAGATCGAGCAGATCGGCCGGTGGCTCGGGCAGCAGATCGCGCAACATAAGCACCTCGGCCACCGTATGCTCGGGGTCGAAGATGTAGCGCTGCAAATACCCGTCGTCGAAATACTCTCGCCACCACTCACTCATGCTGCCTCCGACCGTAATTCCAGCAGATCCCAGCGATTGCCGTATAGATCGACAAATACTGCTACCGTGCCATACGATTCGTGCCGCGGTTGCTCTAAAAATCGCACGCCTCGGGCCTGGAACTCGACATAATCGCGCTGGAAATCGTCGGTATACAGAAACAAAAACACGCGCCCAGCAGTTTGATCACCAATTCGCTCAGCCTGGGCCGGATTTGCCGCCCGCGCCAACAGCAAGCAGCTTGATCGATCGCCCGGCGGTGCAACCAGCACCCAGCGCTTGCCGTTTTCCAGCGCGCGATCTTTGATCAAGCTGAAGCCCAGTTTCTCGCAGTAGAATGCGATCGCCTCGTCGTAGTCGCGGACAACCAGTGTGACCGCCCCGATTCGCTGTTGTGGCATACTCATTCCGCTTGCGCCAGCAGTTGCAAATCAGCCCAATAGATCCGCGCAATCGCCGTCATATCATCGTTGCTTGCCGCACGAGTAACCATAAAAAGGCTCCTACGCTATAGCTCGTACCACACCACCACGGCGCGGGGACTGCCCGCCTTTAGGCAGCAGGTGAAGCACCGGGCGAGGCTTTCTATTGCTGTAAAGCAGGTTTTATGGTACATTTGTACTAATGGCTGCTTCGGCAGGCCAGTCGCGTCTTCGGACGCCGCACCTGAACAGCAGGATATGTTGCTGGTTGTGTCGCCTAACTCCTGCGGCACGTAAAACATGTCAGGTGTTCCTCGTATGGTGCAACATTATGGCCTGGATCGGGCCGTCAGGCGTTAACGTAGCGGGTTGCCGCACGCGTTGCCTGAGAAGCTGTTGTTGAAGCGGTACAGCTTCCAAGAAGCTGTCTGCTTTAGCTGACAGAGTGATCACCACCACACTCCTCAAACATCAGCCCTCAAACCTCAAGCATCTCCAGTAGCGAACCGCGCGGCAGCGCGTCAGATCTCAGGCCCAGGCATCAGGCATCGTCACTCACCGATCACCAGTTGCCCCAGATCGCCTGTATCACCGATTTTATCGCCCTGCTCGTCGTATACTTCGTGGCGCAGGCCGTCTTTCTCGGGCCGGAATAAGCCGACGCGCAGAGTGTAGGTTCCCGGCGCAAGCTCGGCCGGCAGATTCAGGATGTGTTGATCATCGACCCAATCGCCGGGGGTCCAGATTATGAAGGGTTGTGTTTCGTTGCGTGGTCTACCCGTGGTTTCGGCCACAATCTGCCCGTTCTCATCAAGCAGATGGATAAACACGGTCCAGCTACGTGGGATCGGCTCCAGGCTGTGCCAGGTAAAAGTGATCGGTAGGGCTTCGCCGCGCCGTGGTGCGGCATCCAGCCGCCAGCCGCGCAACTCTATGCCGCGCTCCCAACTCTGCGCGAAACGCAGATAGGTCGGCGTACCGCGGGCGGCTAAAGCCTCCGCAGGTCGTAACACATCCCAGCCATATGCCGGCCTGATCACGCCAACCGGCATCCAGATCGCGAGCGCCAGCAGCGGCAGCGTGAACAAGCCGGTTGCCTGTGCCGGCAGCAATGTGCGCAAACCACCTGCCAACAGCAAACTCAACCCCGCGAGCGCCGGGAAGAGCAACCGCCCCTGCCAGGCCACCAATCCCGCCGTAAGCGCAAAGCTCACGATCCACAGGCCCGCCATGGCTGCGAGCAGAATCGGCCCGCCCCACCCACTATGGCGTTTCGGACGCGATTGTGTGGCCAACGCGCGTATCCAGCCCAGGGCCGCCAATCCACACACCGCAACATACACCCAGATCGTCCATGCCGGCGGGCGCAGGCTCATCCAGCCGAAACGCGCCCAGAATGAGCTAAAGAGTTGGCCAAGGGCGTCGCGCCATGCGTCTGGGTCGCTCCAGACAAACGGCTGGGTCGTAAACTCGGCGCTGAATTTCGTCAGCCCGAACAGATCGCCATACAGTTCGAAGTTGCGCAGAAACCACCAGCCGGCGATCAGCAGGCTCAGGCTGCCCCACGCAGCCGTGTGCAAAACCCATTGTTGCAGGTTACCCCGGCTGATCCGCCAACCCGCCCAGAGCAACAACGGCCCGAACAAGAGCGCACTTTGCTTGGTGAGCAGCGCGATGCCGAACAGCAGGCCAAGCAGCAAGCCGTTGCGCAGAGCGGCGCTTCCTGGTGGCGCCAACCCAATCCAGACGATCAGCGCGCCGAGTGCCGCCAGCATCCCGTCGTTGCTCGCCAGGGCGGTGATAAACAAAAACTGCGGGTTGAATGCCGTCAGGCTCGCCGCCAACAGCGCGAAAGTTGCATCATCGGGGCGCAGCCGGCGTGCCGCCAGGTAGATCGCCGCTACCGTCAGTAATCCCCACACCCCCGACACCGCTCGCACCAGGTGCCACGCTAACGCCTGCCCTTCCCAGGGCCAGAACTCGCGGCTCCCGCGCCGGAATGCCCCCGGATCAGCGCCGCCGGCCCAGAAGAAGGTAGGATTGGCGCTGAGCAACACTTGCCGTTGCTGCTCGGGCAGCCATGTCGTCATCGGCAGTGCCGCGAGATACGCCAGTGGCGGCTGATGGCCCTCGCCGGGAACCTCGTTCTGCGCCGGATCACTGGCCTGTACCGGCAGACGCTGTTCGCGCAGCAGAAACAACACATAGGCGAGGTGACCGGGTTCGTCCGGCCCCTCGCCTAGCGGGATCAGTGCGTTATACAGGCCGTGTAGGCCGATAAACGCAAGCAACAGCGCCAGCAGCGCGATCCGATGAGCAGTCATCTTGCGTCACTACCCGAACTGCTTCACAAAGCGCGCATCACCGCCGTAGAACAGTCGAATATCGTCGATGCCATACTTCAGCAGCGCGATTCGCTCCGGCCCAAAGCCGCCGGCAAATCCACTGAATACTTCCGGATCATAGCCGCCGTTGCGCAGCACATTCGGGTGTACCATTCCGCAGCCGCCGATCTCAAGCCAGCCGGCGTGCTTACAGATCCGGCAGCCCTTTCCGCTGCAGAGAAAACAGCTCACATCCATTTCGGCGCTCGGTTCCGTGAACGGGAAATAGCTCGGCCGCAACCGTACCTTCGTGCCTGCGCCGAACATACGCTCTGCGAAATAGTCCAGCGTGCCTTTCAAATCACCCATCGTGATTGCGCGGCCCACCGCCAGAAACTCGAACTGGTGGAACATCATCTCGCTGCGCACCGTCACCTGCTCGTTGCGGTACACTTTTCCCGGCAGCAGCACCCGTACCGGTTCCGGTGCGTAGCGGCGCATCGCGTGGATCTGGCCGGGCGAAGTATGGGTACGCAACAACACTTCCGGCGCGCCTCCGGCATCTCGATATAAAATGTGTCCTGCATATCGCGGGCCGGGTGATCATCGGCGAAATTGAGCAAACTAAAAGTTCAGTTCGTCCAACTCAACCTCGGGGCTTTCCCAGACTTGAAAGCCCATCTCGGCGAAGATCGTCTGCACCTGCCGCAACACCTGTGTGGTCAAATGTAAATGCCCAACCGCAGGTATGCGTCCCGGCATCGTCACATCGATCCGGTCGGCGGCCAGTTCCGCAGCTTGTGCTGCCAGCTTCAGCCGCGACTCGGCCACTTCATAGCTTGCTTCAAGGCGCAACCGCAGCGCATTCACCCGCTTACCGGCTTCTGGGCGTTCCTCGGCCGGCAACCCGCCCAAACCACGGCTGAGCCTGGTGATCGCCCCTGACTTGCCGGTATAGGCGCTACGCCACTCGCCCAATTTCTCCAGAGTATCGACGGACTCAAGCGCTGCCAGAGCGGCAGCTTCGACATCGGTCAGTTCATCGAGCAAGGTCATACCATTCTCCGTCACCACTCCAGCCACTGCCGATACAATCGGCGATAGCGACCAATTTGTCAACCGGATTTCGAAATCGCCCCGGACAATGGTGCATGGCGCCGGTCGTAGTGATCATGTTCGTCCGCGGTTCCGTTGGCGCAGCGCCTCAAACAAGATAATACTTCCGGCCACACCCGCATTCAACGACTCGCTGCGTCCATGTATCGGAATGCCGATCGTCTGCGTCGCCATACTCCAGGCCTCAGCACTCACGCCGTGGGCCTCATTCCCGATGATCAGCGCAACCGCTTGCTTCCAATCGGCGGCATAATACGGCATTGTCGCCTCGGCATCGGCCACATACACGATCGCGCGATCGGCAAGTTCGGCGCCGATTGCGTCCCATTCCAGGTTTGCCTGAATTGCCAGTGCAAAGTGTGCGCCCATTGCCGCCCGGATCACCTTGGGGTTGGCGATATCGGCGCAACCGCGGCTACACAGCACCAGGCCGACGCCGGCAGCCTCGGCTGAGCGTAACAATGTTCCCAGGTTGCCGGGATCCTGAATCGTATCAAGGATCAGCCGTATGCCGCGGCCCGGCTCGATCGTCGCTTGTCCGACCGCCGCCACAATACCCTGGGGATTTCGGGTATCGGCGGCGGCCGCAACAGCCTGTGGCGATGCCGCAAAGCAGTTTGGCCGGCCGTCGAGCCGTTCCAACAGCGCTACGCCTTCGCTGGTGCCGGCAAGCTGATCAGGTGCGAACAGCGCCACCTGAATCTCGACCCCGGCATCAAGTGCCGTTGCGACAAGGCGCACTCCTTCGACAAACAAACTGCGCTCACTACGGCGCTCCCGGGCGGAGTCGCGCAGCGAGCGCAGGTGTTTCACATATGCATTACTGGTACTGGTGATCATTACTCCAACCGTGTCAATGAAACGGAGCTACCGGCGTCTTTAATAAGATCGGGTAACCCGCCCACGGAGAAAAGAAACCGCTCCACAAAGCGAAATCTCCCTGGGGAAGGATCGCATCAGCCCGAGGCCTGCAATCCTTCCCACAAGGAGATTCATTCCGGCACACTAGCTTGCGGCGCTGACGCCGGACTTCATAGCAACCGCCACAACCTCACTGAATGCTTTCGGATCGCGTACCGCCATATCGGCCAGTATTTTGCGATCGAGGTTGATTCCGGCGTGCTTCAAACCATTGACCAGCCGGCTGTATGTGGTGCCGTTCAATCGTGCCGCCGCATTAATACGCTGAATCCAGAGCCGGCGGAACTCACGCTTGCGATTGCGCCGGTCGCGGTAGGCATACGCCAATGCATGCATCACCGCTTCGTGCGCCACCCGATAATGGCGCGAACGTGCGCCGCGAAAACCCTTCGCCTGATTGAGCAGCTTTTTATGGCGCTTGTGCGCCATTACGCCACGCTTGACACGAGCCATGGTATCGTAACCTCCAATGAATGAGCAGGTCAGGGGGTGGCAACCAAACCCTGAGCTACGCTCAAAATCGAGGCGCATCGGCACACGTTATGCCCTGCGCCTATTCCAAATCCATGTAGATTTTGCTCATCGCGGCGCAACCTATCTGGTGCTGGCGACGAATTTTCCATCTCACTCAAACACGATCTCAAGTTGTCTCCAGGTGCCGAAGCGCTTGCCCGGCTCTGGATCCCGGTTACCTACAAGCCGTACGGAAGCGCCTTTTTCAGGTGGCTGCGATTGGCATCCGAGGTCGGCTGATCCTTGCCCCACTTGCGCTGCGAGCGCGACGGGCGATTGCGCTTGTTGCCGCGCACACCCTGCTGCTGCAGCACTTTCCCCGATGCCGTCACCTTAAAGCGGCGCTTGGCGCCTTTGTGCGTCTTCATCTTAGGCATAATTCCATGTACCTCAATGATTCTTAATTCTTGGTGTCGTCGGTATCGTCGTCGGTATCCTCGTCGATGTCGTCCTCGTCGGCGTCGCCCTCGTCGGCGTCGTCCTCGTCGGTGTCGTCGTCCTCGTCATCATCATCATCGTCGAGGTCGTCATCATCCAGATCATCGTCGTCGAGGTCGTCATCATCCAGATCGCCATCATTGGCGGTTGTCCCTGCTGCCGCCGCTGCTGCCGGCTTGGCTGCTTTGGCTTGGACTTGCGCTTTCTTCGCCTGCTCGGCCGCCTTTAGCACTTTTGCATTCGGCGCCAGCAATAACGAGAGCACACGGCCCTCCATAAGCGGCTTTTGTTCAACCACGGCGATGTCGCGCAATTGCTCGGCGATCTGCTCCAGCATCTCGCGCCCGATCTCCGGATGGGCCATTTCGCGCCCGCGGAAGCGCACGTTGAACTTCACCTTGTCGCCGGCCATCAAGAAACGCCGCGCTTTTGATGCCTTCACGTTGATGTCGTGATCATCCGTTTTGGGCATCAGGCGGAGTTGCTTCAACTCGGCCTGCTTCTGGTTCTTGCGCGCCTCACGCTCTTTCTTGCTCTGCTCGTAACGGAATTTCCCGTAGTCAAGCAGGCGACATACCGGCGGCACGGCATTCGGCGCAACTTCAACCAGGTCGAAGCCACGCTCTTCAGCCAACGTCAATGCCTCCCGAGTCGAGATGATGCCGACCTGGGTGCCGTTCTCGTCGATCAGGCGAACTTCGCGTACGCGAATGCGGTTATTGATGCGAAACCGGTCTCTGATAACTCGACTCCTTCGTCATGTTGCTTTGGCGGCTGCAGCGCTGCCCCGCCACGCATACCGGGTTTCGGTGCGAAACGGATACCATTGTCAACCAGGCGTTTTACGGTTGTAAAAACAGCAGCACAGACAGGCCGCCGACCATGTCTGTATCGAAGCGACAGTATAGCAGTTCAGCACAGAGGCGTCAAACGAGCCGCAGGGTGGATCGACGCAAAACGCGGCTTCTTGCTATCGGAGCCAATCAAAACAGCATACTTATAGCAGTGAGCACCACGCTTGAGCCTGATCGCCGACGCATACCTGCCTACGAACCGCGCGGCAGCGCGTTCATCCCGCAAGCACTCGCCATCCTCACGAACATCGCCGACGCATACCTGCCTACGAACCGCGCGCAGCGCGTTCAGGCATCAAGCATCAGGTATCTTGCTATAGAACCAGAAATAAGCACAAGGCGAACCCTGGGTTACTTCAAGCATACGCCTCTCGCTACATCGGCAACGCACTCCCACTTGCCGCCATCTCTTTCGCCACTCGTTGCCCCAGTTCTACCGCAAAATTCGTGCCGCGATCCCAGGGGTAGACCTGGCTCATACTGGCCCAGTACAATCCCCGCAAAGGTGTTGCCAGCGGCGGGATTGCCGCGCCGTGATTAACCGGCACAATCGGTTGGGCGTACGGCTCACGGTGCAGCCAACTTGCTCTGATCCACGTGCGGTCGAAGTGCGGATTCACCTTTTGGATTGCCGGGATGAACTCGGCCAACAACTCGTCCTGGCTCATGCGAAAATAGCGATGGCTTGGCTCCAGATAATCGCCGAGGTAGATCAAGTGATCGCCGCCGTAATGTTCCGGCTCGATAAAGTTTGTATGTTCGACCAGCGCCAGGAACGGGAATTCATCTTTGGGCATATTCATCCAGTACAACCCATTCGTGAGTGGCCGGTTCAAAGCGAGCGTCATTACCACGGCGCCCATCGAGCGTAACTGTTCCAGCCGGCTCAGATAGCCACTCGGTAGTTGCGGGGTTAGTCGGCGCAACAGTCCGGGTGCGCCGGTTACCAGCACCCGGTCGAAGATCTCGGCCGGCAACCCCGGCGCGATCACTTCCCAACGCCCGTCGCCGAGTTGGTGCAAAGCACTGATTGGCGTACCGAGCCGTACATCGGTGCCGCTATTGCGGATCGCCGTTAGTAAAGCATCGCAAAAGCCCTGGAACCCGCCGCTGAAATAGCCGAGCTTGAAGCTGCGTGCCTTTAAGCGTGCCCAAAGCCAGGCCATGTTCACTTCATCGGCGTGTGGGCCGAACTTCCCCTCCAGCAGCGGACGCCAGAGCAGATTGTAGGCCCGGCGCCCGGCCCAGCGTGATGTCCAACGGGCCGCAGTCGTTTGCTCCAGCCGCTGCCAATTATTCGTCAAATACTTCAAATAGAATGCAACCGCCCCGAAGCGCAGTCGATCGATCGGCGGCAAGGCCGGGAATTGCAGCACTTGCAGCGGGCCGTTCAAATCGTAACCCTGGCCGCGCCACCACTGAGCCGTTACCTGGCCGCGAAAGAACAGCTTATCGCCGTAGCCGATCGTCTCGGCCAGCTTGATAATCGCTGTGTCGGTGGTGAAAATATGGTGATAGAAGCGTTCCAGCGGCCAATTCCAGCGCTCGTCGCGAAACCCCGACGCCAGCCCGCCGGCAACCGGTGTCGCCTCGAACACCGTTGTCCGACAGCCGGCTTGCGTTAGTTCATAAGCCGCAGTCATCCCGGCGATGCCGGCCCCTAAAATGCCGATCTTCACAGCGAAACTCCCTGCGCCACATCATCGCGCTCAACCTCGGAACTCGCCGATTGTGTCGGAGTCGGATCCTCTTTCATTTGTGCCGCACGTTCCATGTCGCGCCAGCCGACGCTCTGGCCGAACATATAAAATGCACCCAATAGTGTAATCGGCAACCAGAGAGCCACATGCAGCACCAGCGTATAACCGGTGGCGATAGCCTGGGGTACGCCGAACTGGCTCAAAATCGCGATCCCCGGCGCATCGAAGGTGCCGATATAGCCCGGTGTTGAAGGGATAGTCGTCGCCAGATTAACCACGGCAGTCATCAACATCAGCACCGCGAACGACACCTCGAACGGAAAGGCATGCATCACAAACCAATACTTCAGGGTTTCACCAAGCCAGATCAACACCGAAGTCACGAAGATCACCAGCATCTCGCGCGGGCTACGGAGCGACTGCAAACCTTCGACAAACCGATCGAACAGACCGTGAACTTGCGGCCGAAAACGGGCCGGCAGCAGGCGATCGACCATATAGGCGTACAGCCGACTGAGACGCTGCGGGCGTGCCGCCAACAGCAGGAAGCTCAGGAGTGCGGCGCCGAAGAGCACACTGAAGCCGATCACCAGCGCCCGGTAGAACGGCGGTAGCGGAGCGAACGGCAGCGTTGCGAACACGAACAACAACATCACCAGGCCATCGAACAAGCGTTCGAGGACGACTGTGGCCAGCGATGCGCTCATCGGCACACCCTCATTGCGGCGCAAGACATAACTCCGCAGCACCTCACCGGCCCGCGCCGGGTAGACATTGTTGCCCATATACCCGATCACAACCACGGGAAACAGCCGCGAAGTAGGAATCGGCTTCAGATGGGTCAGCATTGAGTGCCAACGCCATGTGCGTACCCAGACCGTCACAAAATAGACACATACGCCGGGCACGATCCACCAGTAGTTGGCCGTGCGGAGCACTTCCCAAAAATGTCCAAGGTCAAGGCCGCGTAGTGCGATTGTGAGGAAACCAACACTGATCAGCAGCCCCAACCAGAATTTCCAACTCCGCACCGAAAGCCTCTTTCTTTACTCGACATAAATATTTGATTGCTCCTCCACCGGCACATCATACCCGGCTGTAATCACCATGTCAAAGCCTGATCGGCGCGTTGGAACGACACCATAGATTGGCCGTTGCCCATGCATGCACCCGGTTTCACCCATACCTTGTTTGAAAGAAAACATGGGCTTAGGGCATAGCAATGCACTACAGCAATTCCGCAGGCTGCATGCTGAATGGACAATCAGCGATGCAAACTGTTCATGCTTGACGTGATCGAACAAGTGTGCTAATATAGGCGTGGGATGAGTATAACAACACGGCGCCGAGGCGCTGTTGGGATGAAGTAACGGGGTTATCCCGAGAAAGGCGCGGACAATGTACGAGAAGGAGATCATGTACGATCCGGAGACGCGCGATTTTGCGATGTATCTGGATGGTGAACTGGTTGGATTTGCTCGTACCTACCAGGAAGCCGAGAAGACTCTCGACGAACTGGTGTTTGAACTGCTGAATGGACAGTACTTTCGCGAAGCGGCTTGAGCGGCGCGCACTTCGGCGGCGATGCGGCGGGAAAGCCCCTCCGTCGCCTTAGGACGCTGCGGGTATTGGAGCGGTGTGGCTGCGATCGTTGCGCGCATTCTCAACTATAATAGAAGCCAGTATATCAGTAGGCGCGGCACACAGAGGTTATGATCGACCTGACAGCTCGATCGGTGCTTGTGTGCTGAATCTACGTTTCTGGCTGGAAGCAGATTGCAACGACGCCGGCCATTGGTCGGCGTCGTTGTAATCCAGGCGTGGAAAGAAGCAGGCCACAGATGGCAACTACCCCTTGGTGGCGCCGATTATTGGATGGGATCGAGCACGAGTACGAACGTCGCATCAAAGCTGCGAGCAAAGTCGTAACATATGGTCTCCCTCACCATAGCGATCATGATGACGATGATGCGGCGGCTGAGATCGTCAATATTCCGCGTGGAACACCATTACGGCGAACCGCACCTTCCTCCAACCCAGCCAGCCCCGACGAGGCCGAACATAAAGAAGCATAATTCGTCTCCCCTGTGCGCCGAATCAAAGCTCAGGTAGACGAATTGGAGCGAACGGCGTCAACCGCCACAAGTATCATCCTGGGCGGTTGACGCCGTATATGGCAGGTTGTGAGCGAATGTAAGGCGATCTGCTGCTGAATTGCCGCCTTTGGGAAGTCGATGATCTTGCCGAAGGCGGCATTTCTATGGTAGAATATGTCATATAATCAAATAAACGTCAAATGTAACAATAGCCCGCTAGGGTTGGGCAGAGTATTTGTGAACATATTGCAAATATTGTGCATATATGATAAAATAGAAAGAGGCCATCCTACCTACGGAGCATCAGGTGGACGCACAACTTAAAGGCTCGCTTCCACAGGCCGGTACACTGTCCGTTGATCGCAATGTCGAGCGGGCGGTTTTGTGGTATTGGATCGGTTCGTTCGCTATCGGAATGCCTTTACTGTTTGATTGGATCTTTGCCTGGAACGTAGCGGCAACAGTAAGCCGACCGGCGCTGGTACTGCTTTTGCTGGCGACATTTGCGGCAACCCAGGGGTTGTATGTAATCGTCGCACATCACGGCGATCGCCCGATTCACTGGCCTGCAACCATTATCTTTGCGCTCGGAAACGGCTTTTTCGAGACGCTGGCCTTTGCTTCGGTTTACCGGATCGGCGAGATCATCGGCCACGCTGTGGTTGCACTGGTTGCACCGAATGCCGCCTCGGTCGCCGGATTCTTGCTTGGCATGTTCTTCTTTACCATCTACGGCGGCCTGATCCACGGCCTGTTCTGGCTGCGGAAATTGCCTCCCCACCTCAATGACTCGCCACGAAGCAAGGCGATTCGGCGCATTCGCCCGATCTTCGAGGTAGCGCTGGTATTCGGCTGGAGTCTGGTGTTCTGGTTGAATCGGGATTTTTGGACGGTGACTGCGATCCATATTATGGTTGATGTGGGCTTAATGCTGCAGGTTCGTCCGCCATTATTCATCAGCTCTAAGTTCTAAAAGTCATATGAACATACGCGGTTATTCTGTCGCGCCCACGGCGTAGCAATTACCGCAGAATCCGGGAGCGGGCATATGCCCGCTCCTTTTGATTCGCCGAACATATTCTCTTTGGTTCGATACATCCACTTATAGTATTGCCTCGTAATGCCTATATGTAGAGGATATTGTGCAAATTATTTGCAAGGGTAACGCAAAACTGACGAGCGCGCGATCGTTCAGTTCAACCTCGCAAATGCCGCACATGCACTCACTGAAAATGTGTCGAATGTAAGGAGACAAACGATGTCCCGCTTCAAGTTCATTGCAGGCATGCTGGCTACAGTGCTTTCGCTGCTGTTCGTGCCGGCCGCCTTCGCTCAGAGTGGCACCGCTCAGGTGCGCGTGATCCATGCCTCGCCCGATGCGCCTGCGGTCGATGTTTACGTCAATGGGAACCGCACGCTAACGAACGTGCCATTCTTTACGGCCAGTGATTACCTCGATCTGCCGGCCGGCACCTATCAGATTCAGGTTACTCCGACCGGCGCCGATGTTTCGCAGGCGGTGATCGATGCCAGCGCCACCGTCGAGGCCGGGATGGCCTATACGATCGCGGCAACCGGTCAGGTGGCCAACATCCAGCCGACCATTATCGTGGACGATCTGAGTGCGCCGGCCAGCGGTCAGGCCAAGGTGCGGGTGTACCATTTCTCGCCCGATGCCCCTGCGGTGGATGTGAAGTTGGCCGCCGGCGATACGCTGATCTCGAACCTTGCCTTCCCGAATGCCAGCGATTACCTGGAAGTGCCCGCCGGCAGCTACGATCTGCAGGTGACGCCGGCAGGCGATAGTGCAGTCGTGATCGATCTTGCCGGTACCCAGCTTGAGTCCGGTCGGATCTACAGCGTTTTCGCCACGAATGTGGTCGCCAGCATCACGCCGGAAGTTGCAGTGACAACTCCGGCCGCTGCAGCGACGACTCCGGCGACGTTGCCGACCACTTCCGGCGCTGAGTTGCCGCTGCTGTTGCTGGTGATCAGTGCGATCGGCTTGATCGGCGCCGGTATGGTGATGTTGCGCCGCCGAGCTGTCTAATTACTACGCGCGTAACTCCTTGACCAGCGCCCGAGGCACGAAGAGCTGTGACTCTTCGTGCCTCGGGTTTTGTGCATCGGAATTGTTGTCCAAGTGTCGGGCCAATGCTCGATCGGCTTTTACTATAAAGCTCAATACAATCAGCTAAAACGCGGCTTCCGATTTCAGGAAATCCTTGACGATCAGCGTGGAGTGTGCTACCATCTCAGACAATGAGAAATTATGTAAAACAGATGATCTACTGATTGTCGTAGCCGTTTATTGATCATAGTGCTACATACGCAGATCCTACAATGAAGATAGGAAATAAGTGCTAGGCGTGATGATTTCAGGCGTAAGCGGCAAAGAGAACAGGTGTCGTTCATCCTAACAAGTTAATAAGGATGGTGCTACCGGTTTTTGCTGTGGCCTATGGCCTGCTGAAAGAACGCGAAACGTGCGACAGTTGTTTTCCGGGTGGTGTCGCCCGCTCGCAGGCGCACTCCTGATTGCGATAGGTGGGTTGATTCTAAGTGGATGCATGGAGGCTCTGGGCGGTAATCCGGTCGGCTCAGCAACCCGGCCCCCGGCGGCGCTCACACCGTCGGTTCAGCTTGCGCCAACGCAGTCGGGTACACGTCCGACAGTTGGTGCGCCGGGGGCAGAAACGGCGACGACGGTAACAGTAGCGCCGACAGTGATGCAAACGACCACGTCGATCGCACTACCGCCGCCTATTCAAATCCCAGAGTTGCCGGTGCAATCGTCGGAAGAGCTCTGGCGTGAACAACAACAATCACGGCAGGTTTTCGCCGAACCACGGAATTACCGTACCGGAACAAGTAATCTCTGGTGGTATGACCCGATCAATAGTCAGCATGTGGTGTTAGGGGTGATCAGTGGTGATTTCGCGGCTCAGGCCGAATTTGTGCTCGAAGCGACGGGTGAGCAGGCTTTGGAGATTCCCTATCGGATCAATCAGAGCTACGACCTGACAGCTTTGTCACCGGCGATTATCGAGCGGCTTGGCGCTGCCGGGTACACGGAATGGGTTGAGACGTATGTTTTGCTTGATTCAGGAGTAGTTCAGCAATAGCAAACGAATCGTTACTGCAATGCCACATTACGCATCCTGTCATCTATGTTGCCATCAACGACAGCCGTCAAGCGGAATACGAATTCCGTGGGGCGGCTGTCGCTCTTATGCCGGCGGGGTATTGTAAATTAGCACAAATGTTGCTATAATTATCGCATTGATCGACATTTTGGATCGGGGTAGGGATAGATAAGACATATGCTGGTATGGGTTACCTGCTAGAATATAGCGTTGATTCAGTACGTCGATCAACCGGTCTGAAAGGGATGTATCCGTGGGTAGCAGATATCTTGATATGGTGCGTGGCCAACGCCGACGTGGTAACGGTGGTTGGCAATTTACTTCAAAGTCGTTGCTGGCGCTGTTGGCGGTTGTTGCCATGGCTGGTTCAGCAATCTATTGGTGGGGCGTGCAAAGCCAGCTCACCGGTAACTATGTGGTGGCTGCCGCGTTTACGGCGATTCTGGTGCTTGCCCCGCCCAGCTTAACCTCGTTTTTGATTCCGTGGTCGCCCGGCGGTATGTTGCTTCAGAAGATCAATGCGCGTACCTGGGGATATGCCGTCGTTATCGGCGCATCACTCTATTTGCTTTATTACTCTTTTGAGATTCAATATTCCTGGTGGGCATCGCAGCCGGCGGTTGCGAATACCGGCTTGATTTTGCAGCAGGTGATTATCGGGATCATCGGCTTTATTTTGATCCCGGCCCTGTTGTGGACCCCGGTTACGAGTGAGGAATTGGTCGAGCAAGTGCGGCAAGCGCACCTGGTACGGCGCTACGAACTACAGACGCAGGCCGATATTGCGATTTTGCGGGCAACCCTGCTCCGTGCCCAGGAGAAGGCGTTGGTCGGCTTCGCGAACCTGACGGTGCAGGAGCGTGAGGAGTTGGCCAGTGTGATGCGTGGCCTGGTGCGTGGGATCGACTCAACCCTGCGCGATATTGGCGACTCTGTGAAGACGGTCAGCGGGGCGGCAATTCCGTTCCATAGTCTGGAAGACAATGACGACATCCGCGGCTACCTCGATTACATCCATGAGAGCCTGACGGATAATGCGTTATTGTCCAGCCGCAGTGGCCAACCTGAGCGCGCTGCACTTACACAGTCGTATGATGAGGGTGAGTACGATGAGCGCTACGATGATCCGCGTCAGCGCCGCTACTGAAGTGTGAGCTATGCAAGGGTACCGATACAGCACCGATCGTCGATTGCCGGAACGCGACTTACATGATCTGGCCGATCTGCTCGCAATGCAGTTGCATAATCTCCTCGGCGCTCGGGTCTATCGCTTGCCGCGTGCCGACGTGGTTGAGTTGATCGAATCGTATATTAATGATCTGACGTCGGAGGATCAACGCACAGTCGGCTGGATGGTCTGGCATTTATTCCAGGAAGCCCGTGAGATGGAGTTGAATGGTTAGTGAGCTTCGCCAATCACAGCTATTTTGCCCGCCGGAGCACGGCGGGCATTTTGCTTTTACTCGCTGCGTGAAGAGGCGGTATTGTGATTGAACGGGTGGGTATTTACGGCGGGACGTTTGATCCGGTGCATGTCGGTCATCTGGCGATTGCCGAGGAGGCTCGCTGGATCTGTCGGCTTGATCGGGTAGTGTTGGTGCCGGTTGGGCACCAACCGTTGAAACCGGAACCACACGCCGCAACCGGCGCACAACGCCTGCGGATGCTTGAACTGGCCTGTGCTTCGAATGCCGCGTTTGTTCCGTCGGATATTGAGTTGCGGCGTCCGCCGCCTTCGTATTCGATCGATACGCTGGAAGTGCTACAGGCGCAGTTTGGATCGGCAGTTGTGATCTATTTTATTCTCGGCGCCGATGCCCTGATCGATCTGCCGCGCTGGCATCGGGTGGCCGACCTGGTTGCATTGGTGCAACTCGCGGTGGTCGCCCGCCCCGGCTATACCGTCGATCTTGATGGGCTTGAAACCCATGTACCGGGTATTCGCGAGCGGATCACATGGATCAATGGGCCGCAGTTGGCGATCGCCAGTACTGATCTACGCCGGCGTTGTGCTGCCGGACAGCCGATCCGCTATCAGGTTCCCGATCCGGTTTATGCCTACATTGAAGAACATGGGTTGTACCGCATTTAGGAACGCATGATGGAATCACTGGAACAGGAACTGCTTACGGCAGTGGCACCGCTGGGGATTAGCCTGCATGCCGGGCAATTGGCGCAGTTGCAGCGCTATGCAGAAGAGTTGGAGCGCTGGAATCAGCATACGAATCTGACGGCAATCAGCGGATTTGTCGCGATCTATCAGCGCCATTTTCTTGATTCGCTGAGCCTTGCGCCGTATCTTGGCGAGCAGCCCGATTCGCTGATCGATATCGGCAGCGGCGCCGGTTTTCCGGGCCTGCCGCTGAAGATTTTGCGCCCTGCGATGCAAGTGACGTTGGCCGACTCGGTTGGTAAAAAGACGGCGTTTTTGCGCCATGTGGTGGCGACGCTGGGTTTGCAGGGTGTGCGGGTGTTGACGGAGCGGGCTGAAGAGTTGGGGCGGCGTGCAGCCGAGCGTGAGCGCTATACCTTGGTGACGGCACGGGCGGTGGCCGAGTTGCGGGTGTTGCTGGAATACGGCTTGCCATTGGTGCGCGTTGGCGGACGGATGTTGGCGCAGAAAGGCGCGGCGATCACTGATGAAGTGGCGGCGGCGGCATATGCCAGTGGCGAGCTTGGCGGCGGAGCGCCGGAAGTTATCGCGGTGCAATTGCCCGGCCTTGAACCACGGACGATTGTGCAGGTTTTGAAGCTGCGCTCAACTGATCCACGCTACCCGCGGCCGTCGGTATGCCTACGCGCCGGCCGTTGTAGATTGCGATCTTTGCTGAAACTTTTCCCGGAAACGGTTCGTATTGCTTGTGGATGCGGTAGCAGCGTGCTAGAATAACAGCGCATCCGCAGCCTCTGTCCGCTGCTACGCTGCTGGAAATTGTCGCCGAATGTGGACATTACTGCTAAGGAGGATCGCATGTCAATCCTGGGCCGGATTAAGGATCTCGTCAGCGCAAATGTAAACTCAATGCTCGATAAGGCTGAGGACCCGGAGAAGATGGCAAACGAGTATTTGCGTCAACTGACGAACGAGTTGTACGAGGCTCGTACCGGTGTTGCGGCAGCAATGGCCGATGAGACGAAGCTGGAACAGCGCCGGGTTGCCTATCAGGCCGAGGCCGATCAGTGGCAGGGTAAGGCTGAGGCGGCGCTGCGGGCGGCTGATGAGGATTTGGCGAAGGCAGCTCTGAGCCGCAAGGTGCAGGCGCAGAAACTGGCCGACCAGTATCGCCAGCAGGAGACGGCGCAGGAAGAACAGGTCAATGCGTTGCAAGATGCGCTTGTGAACCTGGAGACACGCATCGCTGAGGTGAAGGCGAAGAAGGAACTGATTATCGCCAAGAAGAATCGCGCCGCTACCCAGGAGGCTTTGCAGCGCACGGCATCCAGTATCGGCCGCTTGAGCGCGATCGATAAGCTCGATCAGCTTGAGGAAAAGGTCGATGACCGGCTTGCGCAGGCCGATGCGATGGCGAAGTTGGAGCAGGGCTCGCTTGAGACGCGCTTCCGTGATCTGGAGAAGGATCAGGAAGTTGATTCTGAGTTGGCCGAACTGAAGCGCAAGATGGGTCTCTCCTAAGTCAGGATACAGGCAACAGGGTCGAATTCTCATTTGACGTTGTCGCCTGTGGCGCGAGCGTACAAATACGGCGCGAGCTTCGTCCAACGCCCGTATGCGGGTATGGCGAAGCTCGCTGTATTTTTGAGCTATGGCGATGCATCCGATAACCGATGTTTTTACCTTAGGGGGCCTGTTCGTAACAGGATCGGCAACGCGCTTCGTATAGATCCAGGCCGCCGACGACGATCGTCGGGGCATCGGTGGGCGCCGGTTTGCCGTCGATCAAACGCTGCGAACGGGTGGCATAAGCGCCGCAGCGGACGCAGATGGCGTATAACTTATCGACTTGCTCGGCGACCGCCATAAGCTGCATCATGCCGGGAAAGGGTTCGGCCCGGTAGTTCTGATCAAGTCCCGCCACCAGCACACGAATCCCGCGATCGGCCAGATCTTGACAGCCGTCGATAATCTCCTCGGCACTATCCTCCAGAAAGTGGAGTTCATCGATCGCCACCACATGCATGTCTTCGACATTGGCAAGAACCTCGTGGATGGAACTGATCGGCATCGCCTCTAGTCGTGCGCCGGTATGGCTGGCCACGTGCGCTTCGCTGTAGCGCGTGTCGAGGCGCGGAGTAAAGATCCGGCACGGCTGACGAGCGATCATCACCTGGCGCATGCGGCGAATCAACTCTTCGGTCTTTCCGCTGTACATGCAACCACAAATTACCTCAATTCGTCCGCCGGCGCTCGGTCGAGTCATGGCTCGTTCCTCCTGATACACTTGAACCAGATTTGAGACAGGTGGGTTCGTGGCGATTATTCCACCAAAATAGACACCTCATCCTTTGGCTGAGGAATGTGGTGTTTCGCCTTTGCTGCGAGGCGGGGGAAAATACCTGTATGAGATGGGTGAGTATACCACCGGATGTGGTTGCCGACAAACGAGTATTAAGGGACGATTATGAAGCGGATGACTGAAGATGAGCGCTTGCTGCGGGCTGAATCCGATCTGTCCCGCGATTTTACGCACACCGATCCCTGGCGGGTGTTGCGGATTATGGGTGAATTTGTCGATGGCTTTGATACGCTCGCCGGCCTTGGTCCGGCGGTGTCGTTTTTCGGTTCAGCCCGGATCAAATCCGATGACCCGATGTATGCTGCGGCGGTTCACACAGCCCGGTTGGTAGCTGAGGCCGGCTATGCCGTGATCACCGGCGGCGGCCCCGGTTTGATGGAGGCGGCCAATCGCGGTGCCCGTGAAGCCGGCGGCCAATCGATCGGTTGTACCATGAGTTGCCGTTTGAAACCGGGGCCAATCCCTATGTCGATCTGGAAGTGCGCTTCCGCTATTTTTTTGTGCGCAAGACGATGTTTGTGAAGTATGCGACGGCTTTTGTGATCTTTCCGGGCGGTTTCGGCACCCTCGATGAGCTCTTCGAGGCGCTGACCTTGATTCAGACCGGCAAGGTACATAATTTCCCGATTGTGTTGTTCAACTCGGGTTATTGGGAGGGTATGCTGCGCTGGGCGCGCGAAACTCTGCTGCCGGCCGGACGATCTCGGTGGAAGATATGGATTTGCTGACCGTGTGTGACGATCCGGAAGAAGTGTGTAAAATGGTCGATCAGGCTCATGCAGCCAGGCAGGAGTTGCTGGGGCGCCAGGAGACTGAGCGCCGCTCGGCTGCCGCACTGCGCCGGGATACGCGGAAGAAGGATGAGGCTTGAGTGACCAGTGATTCCAGCCACGAATCTGCGTGCTTCTGTCGGAGTGACAGGGTAGTTATTGTTGTTCCCGGCGCTTCGACCCGGCGGGCCAGGGGAAGCGCAGCATGATCCATGGCTCTACTTTTCGGCGGTTTCGGTTGACATAACACGAGACAATGCCGGATTTGGTTAGCTTCTACGCCCCAGATGATAGCCAAGCAGTGCCGCCAGCAGCGTGACAACGATGCCGGACCACAGGATGCCGCCAAGACCGCCGATGTTCAACAGCCGTAACACCAGTACCACGGCAACGCCGCTTATCCCGCCGGCGATCGTGGCCACCCAGAGATTACCGCTCCGCTTAAGTAATCGACCGACTAATCCCGTCCCAAGGCCGGCGCCGATGCCGAAGCCGATCACAGCTGCGAAGAGTTGCACGCTGAGTAAACCCATCCCCAGACCGGCGCCGGAAAACAGCGGAAACGCCAGCAGGCCGAACAGCGCGCCGACGATCAAGCCCATCACCAGCGCTCCTGCTACCTCCGCCAGCACAATCAGTGGTGTTACGCGATTCCCTGAAGAGGTAGTCATGAAGGTTCCTCATCGATCACGAATTCGAACGGCGGCTGGCCCCCAGATGAGCGGTTGCAATATCGTGTTGCGCAGCGGACGTGCGATCTAGTTTACCATTGTTGCGGCTGTTTTTGGCGCCTGCAAGCGGCGGCAAGAAAAGGCGCAGCCTGATGGTAACCGGCGGCAATGGTTGTGGTAGAGTGATTCGGAGCGCCGAGAATCTTGCACAAGCGGTTGTTGATTGGAGCGACGATGGCAACAATTCTGGCTGTTTCGGCCCATCCCGACGATGAAACCATGTTCGCGGGCGGAATGTTGGCGATGTACGCTGCTGCCGGCCACGCAGTCTACATCCTGGAGACAACCCGTGGTGAAGGCGGCGAGGCCGGCGATCCGCCGCTTGCAGCACCGCATGAACTTGGCGCTTTACGCGAGCAAGAGGCCCGTGCGGCCGGTGCGGCCCTTGGGGCGCAAGCAGTACGATTTCTGCCGTTCGTCGATCCGACAATGACCGCGATCGGTGGTTCGGTTGCGCATATCGATGTGCCGCTCGACCAGTTCGCCGCTGCGATCGGCGCCCAGATCGCGGAGTTGCAACCGGATCTTGTGATCACGCATGGCTCGAACGGCGAGTATGGGCATCCGCAGCATATCTACACGCATCGTGCGGTACAATTGGCTCTGGCCGCCGTAACCCGCCCGATCGCACTGGCAACCTGGAGTGCCTGGCACCTGCCGCATGAGCGCGAACGGATGTTGAATCACGACGACCGGGCTACGCACATCTTCGACATCTCGCCATGGTTCGCGGCCAAGCTCGCCGCTGCTGCCTGTCATCGCAGCCAGCATGCGATGTTCTACCGGAACACGGAATTACAGGATCTTGCCGCGATCGTCCTGCGCTATGAGAGTTTGCGGCTCTGGCGGGGGGAATTGCCGGACACGGCGCGGGCGTAGCGCTGCACCAGCTTGCGCCGTTAGCTCCCGCGTTCGCCGCATTTTTGAGAGGAACCACACACTATGGACATGCGAACCCTGGGACGGACCGGATTGCAGGTTGCGCCGTTGTGCCTTGGCGGCAATGTGTTCGGGTGGAGCGCCGATGAAGCGGCGTCGTTCGAGGTTCTTGACGCCTACGCCGCCGCCGGCGGCAATTTCATCGATACCGCCGATGTCTACTCGCGCTGGGTGCCCGGCCACAGCGGCGGCGAGTCGGAGTTGGTGTTGGGGCGTTGGATGCATGTGCGGGGCAATCGCGCCGAGATGATTATCGCGACCAAGGTTGCTTCGGGGATGGCTGATGCGCCGAATCGCAGCGGACTTTCGCGCCAGTGGATTATGCGTGCGGTCGAGGATTCGCTGGGCCGCCTGCAAACCGATTATATCGACCTGTACCAGGCCCATTGGGACGACCAGAACACGCCGTTGGAGGAGACACTGCGGGCCTTCGACGATCTGATCCGGCAGGGCAAGGTGCGCTATATCGGCGCCTCGAACTATCGCTCCTGGCGGCTGATGCAGGCGCTCTGGACGAGTGATCGCCACAATTATGCCTCGTATGTCTGCTTGCAGCCGCGCTACAATCTGGTGGTGCGGGACGAGTATGAGCAGGAGCTAGAGCCGCTCTGCCGCTCGATGGGCATCGGCGTGATTCCGTATGCCGCATTGGCCGGCGGCTTTCTGAGCGGCAAGTACCGGCGCGGCGACGAACTGCCGCAAAGCGTGCGCGCCGACTCCGTCAAGCAGCGCTATATGCACGAGCGCGGGTTCGCTGTACTCGACGCAGTACTTGCTGTCGCCGAGCGGCACAACGCGAAGCCGGCCCAGGTTGCGTTAGCCTGGTTGCTGCACCGGCCCGGCATCACCGCCCCGATCGCCAGTGCGACCAGCGCCGCGCAGTTGCAGGAGTTGCTTGGATCACTGACGCTGAAGCTCAGCGATGAGGATGTAAAGGCACTTGATGGATAAGGTTGAGCAGGTGGTGTGGTTGCGACATGGTTGTAACCGCACCACCTGCTCAGCGACTCAGTCCGAGTTTCGCCATCGCAGCTTCTTCGCGCTCGCGCATGGCTGCGGCGTCTTCGGGGTTGCGCTCGTGGTCGTAGCCAAGTAGGTGCAGGCAGCCGTGGGCGGCCAGGTAGGCCAGTTCACGGGCCGGCGAGTGGCCGTACTCGTCGGCCTGAGCGAGCACACGCTGGTAAGAGATCGCAATATCGCCGAGATAGCGTGGCGCGTCGGGCGGGCCGATGAGCGCCGGGCCATCGCCATCATCGGCGAATGAGAGCACATCGGTGGCTGAGTCGATCCCGCGATAATCGCGATTCAGGCGCTGGATCTCGGCGTCGTCGGTGATGAGTACGCCGACCTCAAGTGCGTCGGCCACCGCCTCGGCTTCCAGGATCGCCGTAATCGCCCGTTCCACCAGCGAAAGATCGAGAGCCTGAAGGTTGTGATCCTCCAGGCTCTCGGCCAACGAAACTTCAACTGAATACGTCATAGAGAACCGGCCAGGGCCAGGGATTGAACCTGAATCAGTACCTCGCGCTCGCGCTCGAACGAAACCATTTGCAGCGCTTCTTCGAGCAAAAACCAGCGCGCGTCGTACACTTCGGTCTCCTGCGGTCGCACCTCGCCCTGAGCATAACGAATCAAAAACAGATCCACATACTTATGAACACGCGACGAACCGGCGCGAAACCAGTACTCAATCGTCGCCAGGTGTTGCACAATCTCGCCTTCGAGTCCTGTCTCCTCGGCGACTTCACGCAGGGCGGCGGCCTCGGCGGTTTCGCCGCGATTGACATGGCCCTTAGGTAAACCCCACCGTCCGCCGCGATCAGTTGCGATCAGTGCAACTTCAAAAGTCGATCCGGTAGGGCGAAAGATCACCCCCCGGCGGAGTAGGCAGTGCGATGATTAGGCGCTCTGTTGGCACGCTGGGACATTGAGATTCCGAAATCTGACAATGATTGAGACCGCGATCAAGCCTTCTTCAAACTGCGACCGGCGCGCATATCCCAATATGCGTTCACTGCGTAGACAATCCGCTCTTTGGCGTACTCCACACTCTCCCAACCGACCGGCTCGACCCGTGTACCCTCCAGGTCTTTGTAGACCGTGAAGAAGTGTTCGACTTCTTTCAGGTAGTGGGCGGGCAACTGCGTAAAGTCGCTATAATCGGCGAAGAACGGATCGTACTGCAAGACAGCGAGCACCTTATCATCGGGCTCGCCCTTGTCGAGCATACGGAAGACCCCCACCGGGCGAGCTTCGACCACGCAGCCGGGGAAGGTGGGCAGATTCGTCATCACCAGGACATCGAGCGGGTCACCGTCGTCGTAATATGTCTGGGGGATGAAGCCATAATCACCGGGATACTGCACCGCCGAATACAGCACGCGATCGAGTTTAAAGGCGCCGATCCGTTTATCGAACTCGTACTTATTGCGCGATCCCTTTGGGATCTCGACAACCATCTGGATCACGTCAGGCACACTCGGCCCGGGCTCAAGATCGTGCCAGTAGTTCTGCATTGATGGCTGCTCCTTCAGATACTTTGCCCTATCCTTCGAATGATTATACCACGCGAAAGCGCCTGACTGCCCGTTCGCGTGGTAGCGCTTTGTTGCGCGCCGCATGCTAGGCCAGGTGTGGTGCAACCTGTTCGGCAAAGATGTGGAGCGCTTCGTGGTCGTAGGCGATCCGCGGGAAGTAGGTGATGAAGTAGTTGATCCCGGCTTCTTTGAGTGCGGCGAGTTGCTCCGTCACCTGTTCGGGGGTGCCGACGATCGCGGCCCGCTGCATATCCTCGACGCTCCAGTTGTAGGTGGCGCGCACCTGTTCGGTTGCAGCGGCGATATCCTCGCCGGGCTTGACAAACACAATGTTGGCATTGGTGGATTTGATGATCTCGTCGTAGTTACGACCGACATTGGCGCAATGACCGCGCAGAATATCGCACTTATGGCGGATGTTGTCGGGATCGCCGCCGAAGTTGGATGCATTGCCGTATTGTGCCACCAATTTCAGGGTTACCTGCTCGCCGCCGCCACCGATCCAGAGCGACGGATAGGGCTTCTGGATGCCGCGCGGCTCGTTGATTGCGCCGCGAATATGGAAGTACTCACCTTCGAAGGTCGGTGCCTCCTCCGTCCACATTTTCACCATAATCTGAGTTGCTTCGCGGAAGGCGCGCATGCGGTCGCGGGTCTCGGGGAAACCATAGCCGTAGGCCCGCCACTCGTGCTCGTACCAACGGCGCCGATCCCGCAGTAGAGCCGGCCGTGGCTGAGCACATCGATCGTCGAGGCTATTTTGGCGGCCAGGGCCGGATTACGATAGCCGATACAGGTTACCATCTGGCCGATCTTCACCCGTTTGGTATCACGGGCCAGGGCGGCTGTAATTGTCCAGGCCTCGAACACCGCCTCCTGCTCGATCTGCGGCACAGTATGAAAGTGATCATAGACCCAGATCGAATCGTAGACTGAAATCGCGTCGGCGGCCTGACCAACCCGCGTCATCGCTTCGTACTTCTCGATCGGATCGGCGATCTCGATCAGATCCAGCCGCCAGCCCTGAGGCACAAAAGTGCCGAATTGCACTGCCATGAACTACTCCTCGCAATAATGGTTCCGTGTCCGGCATCGTAGGCCAGATATCCGTTCCCTGTCAACTCACAAAACGGTCGATTGCGTGGCGCCTTTGCGGTGCGTGATCGCTTCCGGAAAAGCCGGAGGCGAATCATCTATTACGCAGATGATTCGCAAAGCCACCGCGTAGCTCGTGTAACAAACCGAAGCGGGGCGAGACAATACCCACGGGTACAGTTTCAAGCAGTGCTGATTGGAACCCATTGAATCATTCTGCATGCTGAATGTGCCCTGGTGGGCCTGCGCAGCCGATCATGGTATACTGCCAACGTTTTCACCGGTACCAACGCAGGAGCACCAGATGAGTTTACAAGAACCGGCTCGCGCCTCGGCGAGCGAGCAGGATCTGTTGGCGGCGCTGCGTAGCGGCGATGAGGCGGCCTTTTTGGGTCTGGTTGAACAGTTTCACGGTTCGATGCTACGGGTGGCGCAAAGTTATGTCGGCAGCCGCGCCGTTGCCGAAGAGGTTGTCCAGGAGACCTGGCTGGGCTTGTTGCAGGGGCTTGATCGTTTTGAGGGCCGGAGCAGCCTTAAAACCTATCTCTACCGCATTCTCACCAATCGTGCCCGCACGCGTGGTGTTCGTGAGAATCGCATGGTTGCGTTTAGTGATCTTGTGGTAGCTGAACTAGCCAGGGATGAGCCGGCGGTTGATCCAAGCCACTTCTTGCCGCCCGATCATGCCTGGGCCGGTTGGTGGTCGATCCGGCCGACGAGTTGGTCTGGCCCGCCTGAGGAACGCCTGCTGGCCGATGAGACACGCGAGCGGATCAGCGCCGCGATTGCGGCCCTGCCGGAAATACAGCGGACGGTGATTACGCTGCGCGATGTTGAAGGTTGGCCCGCCGAATCTGTCTGTCAATTGCTGGAGATCAGCGACGCGAATCAGCGGGTTCTGCTGCACCGCGCCCGCGCCCGCGTGCGACAGGCGTTGGAGCAGTATTTACGCGAAGGATAAAGAACATTATGGCGAGCGATGAACAACAGCCTGCGGACCTCACCTGTCAGGTGCTGGTCGAGGTAGTTACCGACTATCTCGAAGGGGCGATGTCGGCAGTGGAGCGGGCGCATTTCGAGGCGCATATTGCCGAATGCCCGCCATGCCTGGAGTATGTTGAGCAGATTCGCCGCACCGTCAAGCTCACCGGTAGTATCAACGCCGCTGAGCTTTCCGATGCCGAGCGAGAGCGCTTAGTCGGCCTGTTTCGCAATTGGCGCGCTTCGCCTTCCTCGTAGGCCGAATTCTGCGTTCCAATGGTTGAATCCTCAGGTTGCTCACACGGGCCGGAATTGGCCTATCCCGCAAGCTGTGCAACGGCAACCGTGTACTCCTCGTGTTCCAGCCTGATCTATGCTCCACTGCTGAAGTAGCTTATCCGGAAGTCCTTCCCTGGACCGACCAGGAATCCCCTGCTGGTATGCATCAATATCGCCCACACAGACGTATTATATATGTAGGGATAGATTGGCACGTCTCTTGTTAGGTCTGACGGTACAAGGCACGTGACCGCCGAGGTAGCGGCGTGGTGCCGAGCATAACATTCTGTTCATCATTGCACAAAAGATGCACCGGCCGTTCTCATCCGGCTGACAGATTGTTGTAACGATTTTAGGGTATGATGGATACGTGGAATTTGCCGCAGGCGATTGGGCACACCGCAGTGCACGCCGGCAGCAACCCATGGAACCGATGAGGAGTGGATATCGGTGCGGATCAGCTTCTGGCCCACCAACACACACCGACAGCCTGGTTTCGGCTGAGCCGGTATCCGCCGAAAGGACGCCACTTTGACCGACATCGACATTGAGGGATTAAGCATCGCCGACCTGGAACGTTTGCGTGACGCCGTCAATCAACGATTGTTGGAGTTGCGCTACACCAATCGCCACACCTTGCCCGAACTTCTGCGTATGCTCGAAGAAGTGAAAGGGGTGCTGGGCGATCAGAGCAAAGAATGGCGATCGCTTGAGCGTTGGCAGTGGATGGACGGGCAGATCCGCTTCTGGTTGAATCCAACCGATCAGGTTCGCTATCAGTCGGGTTGGTATACGATCGATGAGTTGATCCTCTGGTCGCGTGATCGCGGCCCCGTACTTGTAAGCGTTGATGCCGACGGCGACGACGAGGACGATAGCTGGACCGAGATCGACGGCGTACGCATTCGCTGGTTGCCTGACGGAACGATGGAACGTCTGTAACAACGCCATCACTCCGAAGAGCATAGAACCCATGTCTGCCTGACCGGCTTTGTCCGGTGCGGCGGCAACAACAACCGTATACAGATGACACCACCGAAGCGGCGTGGCGGGATTGTTTCTCGTCGCGCCGTTTCTTGTTGTTGCCCGTTGCGCCGTTTGATTGTGTAATATGAATAGTTTGTAATTGCGCAAGGCGGAACCTGCTGTTATTATTGCGCCTGTATGTAAATTTCGTAAAATCATCACAGACGCATACCGGGCGGCGGGTACTGCGTTCCACACATCTTCCTACCTCGGTTCCCCTTTCCTCCATCCTGCTCTTCCATCTCTTGCCTGGTGCGTTGCACCGATGATCTTCGACGCGCACAGTGGTACTCCGAACCGGAATGGTTCGGCCATCAGCCATTGTGGGTTGTGTTTCAGGTTGCAAGTGAATAGCCGAAGGAGGCATCCGCTTTCGGATCAGGCTGCGGCTGGCACCCGTGCAGATTTGTTCACGCACAAGTTTCTTTGATCCAAGGAGGGATGGGTGTTGCGCAAGCTAAGTGCACTTGTAATCATGCTCGCGTTGGTGATTGGGTTGCAACCACTGGCATTTGCTGAAGAGCAGGCTCAAGCGGTGGCTAGCAGTGACCCGTCGGCGAAGATTCGCAGCGGCTTGCTTTCGGATATGCGTGGGAGCGGCGCAAAGAGCCTGGCGTTTATGGCTCGTGTTCAACCGGGAACGGATCTGAGCCCCTACGCTCAGCAATGGTTCGCCCGGCCGTTTGTCGATCCGATGGGCCTGACGGTTGCCATTGGAACAGCGACGCCGGCCGGCATCATGAAGATGGCGACGCTGCCCGAAGTAGTGATGGTGCAGCGCCCCGAATCGCTGATCGAGGCTCCGACCTTGAGCAGCGGTGATCCTGATGTTGCGTTGAATGGCGTGGCGGCGCCGAAACTCGCTGCGCAACCCGCAGTCGCCGGCGGCCCAGCCCCTGAAGGTTGGTATCACACCGGAACGGCAATTCACGCTCGCAGGCTGCCTGGGAGCGGGGCTACACCGGCGCCGGTGTGCGCTATATGGTGAATGACTCGGGCGCCGATTATTGTCACCCCGATCTGGTCGGTACCTGGGCCTATATCGATGATACCGCCTCGCCGTATTACGGCTTGCCCCAGATGTTCGACTCGCTCACGAGTTATCTGGCTGCACGTGATTTTTACCTCGCTGAGACGAATATTGCCGAGAACTTCACCCGCTCGCAGTGGGCCGATACATCGGCCACCGCCGGCGGCGATTTCAGCTATCAGCCCCTTGGCGCCGATGCGGCTCATAACTACACTGTTACCGGTACCAGCCTTAGTGGCGAGTACCACTATGGCTCGCATCCCGATAGCTCGCTGGCCGATCTGGCCGGTTTGCTGAGTGCATTCTTCGGCGACGGCACTGCTGTTGACGGCGAACGCGCCGCAGTGCTGGTGGTCGATGAGAATGAGGCCGGCGTGTATGATACGGTGTATGTCGATCTGAACTTCAATTTCGACTTTAGCGACGATACACCCGCCCGGCTCAGCCGCGATTTCAGCAATTCCGAAGTCGCCTGTCTGGATTACAACGGCGACGGCCTGAACGACGTTTCCGGCGGTCTGGTCTATTTCATCGCCGACGGCGAAACCGCCGTGCCGACACTGGATTGGTACTGGGGCGTTCCCGGTGATTTCTACGGCAATGGCGATCTGGTCGCATTCCATGTGATGGACTATCTGGCCAGTGCCGGCGGCAATCACGGCATGGGTTGTACCTCGGTGGCGGTTGGCCAGGGTGTTGTGCGCGGTTCGCTGGTCTTCGGCCCCGATGGTTATCCGGTCGCCGATAATCAGGGTCTGGTAGTTGGCCCCGGCAAAGATGTGAAGACCACTCAGAACGGCGACTATTACAACACGCCGTTCATCGAGGATGCGTACATCTACGCCGGCCTCGGCTACGATGGTGAAGTCGGCACCGGCGACGACATCCAGATCGTTTCCAACTCCTGGGGCTTCAGCGGTACCGATAATGACGGCTTCGATTTCGAGTCGCGTCTGATCGATCTGATCAATCGTACGCTTGCCCCGAATACGGCGCTGCTCTTCTCGACCGGTAACGGCGCCGCCGGCTATGGTACGGCTGCACCGCCCGCCCCGATGAATGGTATCGGAGTCGGCGCGAGTACGCTCTATGGCAGCACCGGCGAGTTCGAGACGATCGAGTCGGCGGATCAAATCCTGGGCGGCGACGCGATGAGTTGGTCGAATCGCGGCCCCGGCCCCGGTGGTCAGCTCGGCGCCGATATCCTCGCCACCGGCGCATTCGGCACCGGTTCGGTTGAACTGAATGCCGTGCTCGACGGCTCGGTTGCGACCCTAAGTTTCGGCGGCACCTCGATGGCTGCGCCTGTGGCCGCAGGTAATCTGGCCCTGATGTATCAGGCCTGGGAAGAGGCTACCGGCGAGTGGCCGACGTTTGATGAGGCCAAGGCGCTGCTGCAGAGCACGGCCAAGGACGCCAGCCACGACATCTGGAGCCAGGGCGCCGGTATTGTTGATGCCGATCGCGGCACAATGGTCGCTTCGGGCGAAGGCGGCTTTATGGCCTTCCCCTCGGCTGGCGCGTCGGTGACTATCGTGGCACCGAATACCCGGCTTTCGCCCATATCATCAAGCCGGGCGGATCCGATACCCAGACCTTCGTGCTGTACAACTTCGGCAGCGAAGATGTAACGGTCGATCTGTCGGCGCTGAAGTTCCGCTCGACCGGCAAGCGTTTCTACAACTTCACCTCGAAGGATGTTTCGCTCGATCACGGTCTTTTCACGACACCCGATTATGCCTTCCGCATCGACAAGGATATCCCTGCCGGCACGGAGATGTTGCAGGTCGCAGTGACCAAGCTGTATGAGCAGTTCGATCCCGATGCTGATCTGCTGCCGCCGTACAGCAATTGGCGTGTGCATTTGCAGAACTGGACCGACCTTGATGGCGATGGGGAGTACTGGGTCGATGCGAACGGCAACGGCAAGGTTGATGCAACCGGCGAGATGGAAACCGGTGAGCATAATCGCTTCAGCTACGGCTACAACACCGGGCCGACCCAGCAGGTACGGATCGCGGATCCGTTGGAGCGGATCGATGACGGCCTGTTGCTGACCTTCCGTCACCGTGACCGGCTGAATTCGGTGCCGACCACCGACTTGCGCGTCGAGGCGACCTTCTGGCAGCGCCAGCCGTGGCTCTGGGCGACCTTGAGCAGCGATTCGCTGACCATCCCGGCCGGCAGCGCCGCAACCTTCTCGGCTACGGTGAAGGTGCCGCGGAATGTGCCGCCCGGTATGTACGACGGTGAGATCATGGTGACGCAGGACGGCCGCGATCAAGTCATCCCGGTGACGGTTGCGGTTGCCGCCAGCGGCACGAATTTCACCATGGGCATCCCGATCGCCAAGAACAACCCCTACGACAACAGTCGCTTCATGGGCTACACCGACTACAGTTGGCGCGCAGAGTCGGGCGATTGGCGCTTCTTCCTGACCGATGTGGCGGCGAAGGATCTGCCTGCGGAGGGCTCGCCGTACCTGGTGGTCGATAACCGTTGGAGCAGCGACGGAACCGATATCGACACCATCATCCTCGGCCCCGAAGTGGACTTCATCCCCGATAATCTCGGCGGTGGTCAGTTCCCCGAGGCGACCTACGGCCCCTACACATTGGCCGAAAAGGGTCGTAGCGCTAACACATACGTCGGGAGCGGGCGCTGGGTCTACCAGACTTCGTCGGGTGGGCCGCGTGAGATCGTGGCGGCGCCGCTGACCGAGGGCCTGCACTCGATCATGTTCCATCAGGTGCGGGTTGATGGTTACCGCTGGAATGAGCCGTACCGCGCCAATTCCGGAATGGTGACACTTACTCCCGGCGCGGTTGAGGGCAGCGGTGCGACCGGAAACGCTAGATTCCGGATCAACACCAGCCTGGCGTTGCCGGGACTTGAGGTCAAGGGCTATGGCTTCAGCGCACCTGAGACTCGTACCGGGACGGTAAATCAGGACGATCCGAATGATCCGTCAACCGCCTCGTATATGACGACGTTCGACATTCAGAACGGCGCACGCCTGGCGGTTAGCACCGGTGGTGCTGCCGACAGCGACCTCGACCTGTACGTCTACGATCCCGACGGCAATCTGGTTGGCGCCAGTACTACGCCGACCGATGTCGAGAATATCGTGGTCAGCTTCCCTGAGGACGGCACATACACGATCGCCGTGCATGGTTGGAATGTTCCGACCGGCAGCACGGAGTTCGAACTGACGATCGATGCGGTGCAAGGCGATGATATTCAGGCCTCGGCGGTACATGGATCGCTGCCTGCGGGCGGCGGCACATCTATCAATGTGTCCTGGGATCTGAGTGGGCGCTCGGCCGGTACATACGGCGGCCTGGTGTTGCTTGGCCCGCGCAACGCCCCCGGCCTGTTCGCAGTGCCGGTGACGATCGTGGTCGAGTAAAACGTAAGGGCGAAGCATCGTACGGTGCTTCGCCCTTACAGATCTTGCTTACGACGTTTTGACGATCCCGACCGTCGCCGCGCCGTCGCCGAGTTCGACGTTTTCGCGATGGGCGCCTTCCGGCGCCGCGCCGACTGCCAGGTCGGTTGCCAGGGTTTCGCTGCGGACGTAGTCGCCCCAGGCGGCTAACATCTCACGTAGGAAATCGGACTCTTCCGCCGCCACAAAGAGCTTGATCCGATCGCTGATCGCCAACCCGGCGCTCTTGCGGGCGTCCTGTACGCTGCGCACCAGATCGCGGGCTGCGCCCTCCAGCCGTAGTTCCGGTGTCACGGCGCTGTTTAGCGCCACCAGCGTGCCGTTATCCTCGGCAACTGCGTAACCCGCCGGCCCACTCGACTCCACCAGCAACTCCTCGGGCAGCAACTCCAGATTCTCGCCGTTGACCGCCAGGGTCACCGCCTGGCCGGCTTCCACTGCGTGGGCGGTGGCGCGGGCCGCATCGCCGGCAAGTTCCTTCAATGCCGCCGTCAGTGCCGGAACCAGCTTGCCGTACTTGCGACCGAGCAGCTTCAAGTTCGGCTTGAAGCGATACTCGACGAAGTCGGCCGAGGCGTCGAGGTAGCGCACCGCTTTGACGTTTAATTCGTCGCGCAGTTCGGCCTCGAAGCGCCGGATGCCGTCGAGCGCCGCCGGATTGGCCGCCCGCACCCACAACTCGGCCAGCGGCTGCCGTACCTTCACCCCGGCGCCCTTGCGGGCCGCCCGGCCCAG
>JAAUQO010000250.1 GCA_012032775.1 Oscillochloris sp.
GATGGAGCGCACGTCGCAGGGAGCCGCACTGTTCGAGCGCGCCCAGGCGATCGGGGCCACGTTGGGGCTGACCCTTGAGGAGGGCCGCACCGGCGGCGGCAGCGACGGGAATTTCACCGCCGCAATCGGTATTCCCACCCTGGACGGACTTGGCACGCCCGGTCAGGGCGCCCACGCCATCCACGAACAGATCAGCCTGCAAGGGTTGGTCGAGCGGGCCGCACTGGTGACAGCCCTGCTCACGCAAGTGTAGCGCAACGTACAATGCACTCAAGGGTAGCCATGCAAGTCCATCCACCCTCACCGCCGCCGCCTGTGGAAGCACGCCCCGGCTGTCTGGCCTATGGTTTCTTTGTGCTGGCGATCTTCTGGATCTGCGCAGTGATCGGCATCGGCGCCGTTGGCCTCGTCGCCACAAACGATATTCTGCTGATCAGTGGGATCGAGCGGCCATTCTGGAGTGATCCGGCGGTGACGCTTGCGCAGGCGCTGTTGATCGCCCTTCCGGTCGGGCTCCTGTTTGCATTTACGCCAGGTGGTGCATTGCGTACGGCCTACCTTACCTGGCTGGTTGCCGCAGGATTGCTGATAATCTATGGCCTGGTCGGCGCATTACCCGGCGACTGGACGCAACCTGCGATGCTGCTGCAATCGGTGATCGGCGGCGTATTCGCCATTGTGTTGCTGCTACGAGGCTTCCGCGCGCGCCACACAACACCCGTTGCGCCAACCGGCAACACAATCGCCGGGGTAAGTGCGGCCCTGCTCGTATTGCTGCCCTGGCTGGCGAGCGGCGCGTTTGGTTCGCCCCTCGACACCCTGCTGGCCCTGGGCGCCGGTGTTGGGATCGGGTGTGCCACGGCCCTGCTGATCGATCTGTATCTGCGACCGTTGCTGGTTGCTGAAACCCGACCGGCGGCGGCAATTGGGTTCAGCGGGCTAGTGCTGGGTGTGGCGCTGCTGATCATCACGGCAGGGGCCGGTTTCGCAGCCAGCAAACTCCTGCTGATCGCCGTCGTCCCCGTGCTTGCATTCGGTGCAATTGCCCTGATCCGGCCATTCGCCGCGCAGCGTCGCAGTTGGCTGCCGGCTGCCGCACTGATCGGCCTGAGTGCAGGCGGAATCCTGGCGCTCTTCGATCCCGACGAGATCACGATCATCCTGGGCGGTAGCGACATCCCGACCCAGGCCGCCGCCGCCGCCGGCTGGGGATTCGTAACGGCTGTCATCGTCAGCGGCGCACTCTGGGCGCTCCACAATCGCCTGGCGCAGCCCGCACGCCCGTTGCTGGTCGGCGGGCTAATTGTCGCACTTGCAACAAGCGGCGCCGGCTACGCACTCGCCGGAAATCCCGGCTTCTATGGCGAAAAACTGTTTGTGATCCTGCGCGATCAAGCCGATCTGCGCGCCGCCGCCCAGATTCCCGATCGCGACGAACGCCTGAGCACTGTCTACGAGCAACTCAGCACTCACGCCGAAACCACCCAGGCCGACCTACGGGCCGGTCTCGACCGCTTCGGGATCGCGTATACACCCTACTACCTGGTGAATGCGTTGGAGGTGGACGGCGGGCCCCTGGTGCGGCTCTGGCTCAACAACCGGCCGGAGGTGGATCGCGTGCTGGTGAGCCCACAACTGCGGCCATTGCCGGAACCGCCGCCGCCTGAATTGGGGATGGCGCAAGCGCCTGACGGGCCGGAATGGAATATCAGCAGCATCGGCGCCGAGCGTGTCTGGCGTGAGTTCGGCATCACCGGCGACGGTATTGTGATCGGCCAGTCCGACTCAGGTGTTGACGGCGATCATCCGGCATTGAGCGAGCGTTATCGCGGCGCAAACGGAAACGACGCATACAACTGGATCGATCCCTGGTACAACAGCCCGGTGCCGCGTGACTATGGCATGCACGGCACCCACACCCTTGGCTCGATCGTCGGCACGAACGGGATCGGGGTTGCGCCGGGCGCCACATGGTTTGCATGCTCGAATCTGGCTCGTAACCTGGGCAATCCGGCCTACTACCTTGATTGCCTACAATTCATGCTTGCGCCATACGCACCCGGCGGCGATCCGTTGCATGACGGCCGACCCGAACTCGCCGCACATGTGTTGAACAACTCGTGGGGCTGCCCGCCGATTGAAGGCTGCGACCCAACCAGTTTGCAAGCGGCGGTCGATGCCTTGCGTGCTGCCGGGATCTTTGTGGTCGCCAGCGCCGGTAATGAAGGAAGCGCCTGTAGCAGCATCGACTCGCCGATCGCACTCTACGACAATGTCTTTACTGTCGGCGCGATCGACCGCAGCGGAACCGTCACCGACTTCAGCAGTCGCGGGCCGGTAACCGCCGACGGCAGTGATCGCACCAAGCCCGATATTGTCGCGCCGGGGGCCGACATCCTGAGCGCGCAGCCGGGCGGCACCTACGGCTTTGCCGACGGCACCTCGATGGCCGGCCCGCATGTCGCAGGCGTCGTCGCACTCGTCTGGGCCGCTAACCCCAACTTAATCGGTGATATTGAGCAAACCGAGCAGATTCTGCGTAGCACTGCCGCACCCTACACAGGTGATCCGGTAGTCGGTTGTGCCGGCGGCGCGGGGAGTAATGTCTACGGCTCCGGCGTGGTGGATGCCTATGCCGCTGTCGAAGCTGCGTTGGCGCTGCGGCCATAAGCGGCATGAAGGGCGTTGCGCACCAAGGCGTAGGGCGCGAGGTTTCACGCCCTACGCATTCCCGCTCACATCGCTTTCATTTGCGCAGCGCCCGGATCGCGCGCGGCAGGTGCGGCAGCATGTCCGAGGCCACAGTGCCGCTATCGCCAAGTTGCTCACGCACGGCGTTCCCGGCCGAACCGTGCAGATAAACACCAAGTGCCGCTGCATCGGCCGGCGTAAGCCCCTGGGCGATCAAACCGCCGATCAAACCGGCCAGCACATCGCCGGTGCCGGCCGAGGCCAGGGCCGGATTCTGGCCGTCATACACCAGCGTGCGGCCATCGGGCGCAGCGATCACCGTTGTGCCGCCTTTGAGCACCACCACCTGGCCCCACTGCTGCGCCGCCTCACTCGCCGTCGTGATCAGGTCGCTCTGCAACTCCTCAACCCCCAGCAAGCGGCGCATCTCACCTGGGTGCGGCGTGAACACCATACGGCCCTTCGGCATTCGCTCCGGCCAATCCTCGATCTCAGCCAGAAGATTCAAGCCGTCGGCGTCGATCACCGTTGGCGGCAACTCAACCGGCTTCGGCTCCTCGTCGGGGGTTGTTGCGGTGGCGGTAAGAAAACCAACCCGCGCCCGCGATTTCGGCTGCTCCAGGCCGAATAGGCGCCGCACAAACTCCTTTGTCGGATCGGCCTTACCCATGCCCGGCCCGATCACCAGCGCCGCATAGCCATCGAGCTCCTTGCTCAACTCATCCACCGCCGCCGGGCCAAGTGCGCCCCAATCGCCCTCCGCCAACGGCAGCAATGTGATCTCCGGCGGGCGGTTGCTCACACCAAGCACCGTGCGACCTGCGGCCAGCGTCACCAATCCTGCGCCGCTGCGCTGCGCGCCCGAACAGGTCAGCACCGCTGCACCCGGATAGCGCAACGAGCCACCGATCACCATCACCTTCCCAAACGTCCCTTTATGCGCATCGGCCGGCCGTGACGGTAACAGCCGGGCCACATATTCGGCAGTCAGTTTTTCGCTCATAATCCCCTCCTGAAGAATCGCAGGTATTCCGATTTCGGCCAGGGCCAGCCTACCGGCGTAGGCACGGGCCGGACTCAACACAACTCCCCGTTTCAGCATGCCGGTCGCAACCGTAACATCGGCCTGGATGGCGGCCCCACCAACAGCGCCGCTATCGGCATCAACCCCGGTCGGCAGATCGACGGCCAGCACCAGCGCCGGATCGGCGCGATTCACACACCGAATAATCGCCGCTAACTCACCCTCGGCGGGCCGAGTAGCACCCATGCCGAGCAACGCATCCACCACCAGATCACATGCCGCCAGCAACGCCGTCAACTGCGCTTGATCCGGGTCGGCGGCAGCATCGTATTCAGGAATATCGCGCGAACGACAGCGGGTGCGGTTCGCATCATCGGGGTGCAGGGGCCGGCGCCAAAGATACAACTGCACCATCACCCCGGCATCGTGCAGATGGCGCGCGATCACCAGACCATCGCCGCCGTTATTGCCCGGCCCCACCAGCACCAATGCCCGCTTTCCACGCCCGACATGGGCCAGCGCAACCTGGGCCACGCCCCAACCGGCCTGCTCCATGAGTCCGGCCCAGGTTGCCCCGGATTCGACTGTCGCCTGCTCCAACTCGCGCATCTGCGCCACGCTCACGAGCTTCATGTGTGGCTCCGCCCCAACACAACATGGGGCATGCAGCATGCTGCATTCACATCCCCAACGCCACCACACTCGCGATCGCATGATCGGCGGTATGGCTGATCGACAACGCCGGTGGGCCAATCCGCAACACTGCGGCGATCGCGGCGGCCGGGCCGTGCAACTGCAACGTCGGGCGACCATCGGCGGCGCGCACAACCTCGATATCCTGAAACCCGGGCCGCGGCCGACCGGCGTCATCGTAGGCGCGGCGCCCAGGCCGCTCAAACCGCTTCCCAGCGCCTTTGCCGCCGCTTCTTTCGCCGCCCAACGCGCCGCCAGCGAACCATAGCGCGGCGCATCAGTCTCGGCGGCGCAATCGGCCAACTCGCCGGATGTGAACACCCGCCGCAGAAAACGCGCCCCATAGCGCTCGACAGCCCGCCGAATCCGCGCCGTCTCAACCATGTCGATCCCGTGATAAATCATCACGCTTCACGCCTGTACCGGCGCGCCCGCTGCGCCGCTTCGCACTACGCCTGCATCACGCCCCACGTCCGACGCCGCGATAAATAAAGCCGCGCTCCGCCATCTCCTCAGGATCGTAGAGATTGCGCCCATCGAGCAACACCGGGCGACGCATCACCCGCTTGATCCGCTCCAGATCGAGTTGCTTAAACTCATTCCACTCAGTCAACACCATCAAGGCATCGGCCTCTTTGGCCACATCATAGGCCGTGGCGCAGTAGGTCACCTTGGGCAGCGCCTCGCCGGCATTCGCCATCGCCACCGGATCATAGGCTTTCACCCGGGCGCCGGCCGCTTGCAGCGATTGAATAATTGCCACACTGGGCGCTTCCCGCATATCATCGGTATTCGGCTTGAATGACAGCCCGAGCACGCCGATCAGTGTGCCTTCGAGATCGCCGACAATGTCGAGCAATTTTTGCACAAACTTCTTGCGCGCATCCTGATTGATCTCCATCACCGCCTGAAGCAACTGCGGGTGGCAGCCGGCCGAGGCGGCCATATGGTGGAGCGCAAGCACATCCTTGGGGAAACACGAGCCGCCGTAGCCGATTCCGGCCGCCAAAAAATGCGGGCCGATCCGCTTATCCTCGCCCATACCGCGGGCGACTTCGGTTACATCGGCGCCAAGCTTTTCGCAGATCTGGGCGATCTCGTTGATGAAACTGATCCGCGTCGCGAGAAATGCGTTCGAGGCATACTTGATCATCTCGGCGGTACGTAGATCGGTGATGATGATCGGCGCGCCAAGGGCTGCGTGCAGATCGGCCACTTTTTCGGCGGCCGCGCGATCCTTGGCGCCGAGCACGATTCGATCCGGATTGAAGAAATCGCTCAGCGCCGATCCTTCACGCAGAAATTCGGGGTTCGACACCACCGCGAAGCTGATTCCGGGCGGCGTATACTCGGCGATGATATTCTGCACCACATCGCCGGTGCCAACCGGAACCGTACTCTTGTCGATGATCACCGCCGAACGCTTCAGATTCTTGCCGATCCCCTGCGCCGCCGCCTCAACCTGGCTCAGATCGGCCGCACCATCGGCGCCCATCGGCGTACCGACCGTGATGAAGATCAGGTCGGCCTCCTCCATCGCCAGCGCATACTCGTCGGTGAAACTGAGCCGGCCGGCACGCAGATTGCGCTCCAACATCTCCTGCAAACCCGGCTCGTAGATCGGTGTCCGGCCGCTGCGCAACGTATCGAGTTTCTCCAGATCGATCTCGACACAGGTTACTCGATTACCGAGATCGGCAAAACAAACCCCCGTCGTCAACCCGACATAGCCGGTTCCTACAACGCAGATCGTCCGCATTATCCCTCCAGGATGCTCAATGCAGCATGCAGAATTGTCCTAACCACCCAAAGTGCATACCCATGTACAATTTCAAGCAGTGCTCTTGCTTACGCAAGCCGGTACTGGTCGCTATGCCGGCCAGCATCGCCACAGCGAACCGCAGGGCAAGAATTCTGCACTCAGAATTCCGCATTCCCTAGCGTTGCGCCCCCACAAGCGACACATCGGCTACCAGCGCATTATAATCGTGGCCGTTGGCATAGATCTGCACCAGGCGCAAGTAGCGAAAATCGGGCAACCAGTCCTCGGCCCGCAGATCGATCTCCAGGTGGTACCATTCCGCAAGTTCAACCGGAACGTAGATAATGTCGTCGCTGCGCGTGCGTAGTGAACCATCGCCGTTATCGACATACAGGCAGATCACGCGCTCCTGATCGGGATCGGCAGGGCTGAAGCGCCGGCCGACGATTCGCACCATCACCGGGCATTCGGTGCCGCGCTCGCCGCCGTCAACCAGAGCCTGTTTGAGCACCCGCGCCCACATCGAGAAGGTCAGCGTACGATACTCGGAGATATCGATCCCGCTGCCGTTCTCGCCCAGGCGCTGCTCGATCCCGGTCGCAAAGCCGATCGTCTGGTTCCCGGCGCGATAAAACCAGGCTGCATTGCGCCGCTCGTTAAACAGACAGCGATTATCGACATCGGGTGGACGACAGATCTCGGCGATCCGGAAGAAGCCACGTTGTTCCGGCGTGAGCGTCGGCGTACCGTACACCTTCCAGAACTCTGAAGCCGGCGTGTTGATATTGGGTTCAAGCGTGGTATTGTTATATTCCAGCTCGCTGTACTGGCTGAACCCGCCGTCGCGCACCAACTCCCAGCGCGCCGGCACCGGCAACCCCGGCTGCCCGACCGGATCAACCGCAACACGCTGACCGGCCGAAACCACCACCTGATCGCCGTTGCTGCCGACCACAATCGCCGAACCGCTGCGCACGGCGATATCGGCGACCAACGCCGGCGCCGGCCCCGCGCTGAGCACTTGTACCTCGCGTGCCGGCTGCCGCAGGTCGATACTGTAACTGCCGCCGGGGTACATCTCAACCGACGCAGCGCCGATCTGCACCTGAAAATCAGTGTTCTGGTATGGTTGATCCGAGCGCAGATCGTAACGCACATAGCCGCCGCGCTGCTCCAACATCACCGTCTGCAACTGATTGGTCCAGCGCGTCGTGCGTAATTGCTGAATCTGCAATTCAGCCCTGGCCCACAGATCAAGCTGGCTCTGGTCGAACAGGCTGATACTGGCCACCTGACCATAGCCGGCGGCGGCGGCGGCGCGCACCGCATCACCCTCATCAAGCGCCTGGCCGTCGTTCACACCCTGAAACACACTGCGCCCGGCCGGTTGCCAGGCGAGCCATTCGGGTTCACCGCGCAACACCAACCGGGCCTCGTGTGGATCGGTAGCAGTTTGATAAAAATGATACCCGGCTGCGGCCGCCAGGCCGAGTAACAACAGAAAGATCAACAGAAAGCCGCCGAGGGTGAGCCAGGCCAGACGCAGCGTGCGTATTTGGCCGGGCGGCGGCGCAGGGGATGGTTTCGTTAATTGCATGAGTTACGCACAGGCTACTTGGAACTGGTGGTCTTCAGGATGCGCTGCTGATCATCAACCGTTACCGACGCGACCAGCGGCGCCACAACACCATCGCCAAACTCGGTTTCACCGGCGAAGGTGAAGCTATACTCGACATGGCCGGATTGCGGCCACGCCAACGCGGACTGATCGATCGCCAGGCGCTGCAACAATTCGGGGTTGAGCGGGCGGGTGATCCGCGCCGTCACCACCGGCTCCACCGCCGCGAGATCGGGCCAACGCGCCGCAACAAAGTGGCATGCTACGCGCC
>JAAUQO010000251.1 GCA_012032775.1 Oscillochloris sp.
CCTCACGTACGTAGCCTTGGGACCAAGATCTCCAGACCTACCTACTAATCGGACAAGTCACGGTACGATAACCCAAGAACCAAGAACCGCGTTATCAGGACGCAGAACCGACTGCACAACCCGGATAGGGTTGCTATAGCACGTATGCGTGGGCATTATACACGCTTCCAGCGGAACGTTTGAACCGAGTTGCTCTGCGTCGCCTTCAGCAAATACCTCTACACAAAAACCCCCTCAAACACAAATCCTATCTGTAACCGTCCCGTAATCTTCATTCATCTTAAAAACAATCAGGGACTACAAGGAATAATACGCATTATTCCTGTAGTCAAAGAACAGTTAAAGCAATAAATAAACTGCAATCGATATTTGATATACATGAGCAGATCAATAAACAAAGATTTACATCAAACCTACCATGTTTATTGTATGCTTTTCAGTGTCAACCACATGGTCCGACAGTAATCTCCCTGGAATAAACCAGCAAATCGGGCATTAGCCCACAATCTCAGCATGTGAGAAGGGTGGAAAGTGCTATGAATCGTCGTCGCGGATGGATCTTGCTTACATTCGGCCTGCTTCTAGCAATCGGTACGGGCGCAGTCGTCTTTTTCGTGCTTCAGCAGCAACAGCAACAACTGGCAGCGCGGGCGCGCGAAATGGCCGTAGTCGAGGCGCCTCCGATGGCGACGATGAAACTGCCGGTTGCGGCTCGCCCGCTGCCGGCGGGAACGTTGCTGACGAGTGGAGATCTGATTTTGAAAGATTTCCCCCTTGATCTAGTGCCGATTGAGGCGATCACGGAAACGATCACCCTGGAACAACAAATTCTGGTGGAGCCGATCGGCCAGGGCGAGACTTTCAACCCGACCAAGTTGGCCGGCGATGCGGCCGGCAGCATCAGCCGCCAGATCCCGGTCGGACGGGTGATCTTCGCCTATCCGATCAATAACCTGATGAGCGAGATCAACATTGTGGAGAACGGCGATCGGATCGATCTCATGGCCACGCTGCAAGTCACCGATGAGGCCGGCACGGCTGAGCCGGTAACGGCGTTCACCCTGCAGAACATCGAAGTATTTGAAGTTTTACGGCCGGGCATCGAGGATGAAGAAGCCGACGAGGTTCGGCCAATTGCGCTCCTGCTGTCGGTTACACCGGAAGACGCAGTGTTGCTGAAGCATGTCAAAGACTCGGGCGGCATTCTGGACTTTGTGTTGCGGGCGAAGATCGACAACGAAGTGCAGGAAATTCCGCCGGTCGATCGCGATGACTTTTTGGATCGCTACGGAATACGCAAGAGCGGCCTGGTTGCGGCGACGAATCCGTAGCACGGGTGCGACGCGACCATCCGACGCAATGAACCGTCGTTAACTACCTGCGGCAGCGCCGCTTTGGAAAGGACAGAATCGTGGCAATCGACCAGAGTTTTCGCATCGCGGTGATCACCACACCTGATCAGGCAAATGCCGACTGGATCAACCAAATAGCGAATGATCCGCGCGTCGGCTGGATCGATCAATCGGCGGCATTGGGCGGCGCCGTAGACCTTGTGCGGCAGAACCGGCCCGACGTGGTGATTGTGGATCGCGCAGTGAATGAGGCCGAGCAGTTTATCCGGCAGATGTACACGGATACGCCCGAAACCATTTACCTGGCGATCTCGCAAGAGGCCGATATGCAGACGATGCGCCGGCTGATGCTGGCGGCGCCCGCGATGTCTTGAGCCGGCCGCTGCGCGCGAGCGATGTGTTACAGAGTGCCGATGCAGCCCTGGCGTTGGAACAGAACCGCCGCCTGCGGCAACCCGGCGAGAGCAGCGTACGGAACAATGGGCGCGGCAAACTGGTGGTCGTGATCTCGCCGAAGGGCGGGGCCGGCACAACGGTAGTGAGCAGCAACCTGGCAGTTGTGCTGCGACAGAGTACGTCAGGCAAAGTTGCACTGGCCGACTTCGGCCTACAGTTTGGCCACGTCGGCACGCATATGAACCTGTTCGCCCGCCACACGCTGCAAAATCTGACCGAGAAAGTGGACGAGATCGATGATGCGATGATCGGCACGGTGATGCAGCAGCACAGCTCGGGGGTACATGTGCTGCTGGCGCCAACCTCGCCCGATGCCGCCGGCGAGCTAACCGGCGAGCAGATCGGGATTGTGCTTGAGCAGTTGCTGGCGCGCTACAGCTATGTGGTGGCCGACACCTGGTGCGTGCTTGACGAAGTTGCAATGGCCTTGTTGGCGCGCGCGACGATGTGCTGGTTGTCTCGACGCCGGAGATCCCGGCGCTGAAAAACGTCAAGTTCTTTCTGGAGTATCTGCGGCAACACGAACTGACACAGGGCCGCACATCGATTGTGTTGAATCGCTTCCCAAGCATCGAAGGCGTGAGCCTGGAAGATGTCCAGCAGCATCTACGGCAGCCGGTGAGCGTCAACATTCCCAGCGCCGGCCAATTGGTGACATACAGCATCAATCGCGGCGTGCCGGTGGTGCTTTCGCATCCGCAAAGTTGGGTTGCGCAGAGCTTGCGCAAGCTCGGCGCGTATATCGCCGGCGAGCAGGGTTCACAGATCAGCATGGCGCCGGAAAAGGGCCGCGGACGGCGCCAAAAAGGCGCGACCGGAGAGCGTCGAGGATTGTTTGCCGCACTACGCGCCAAGTAAGACGAGGAAGCTGAATTATGCCGCGATTACGTTTTACGCGCCCCGAACCGACTGTCCGTGAGCGCGAACCGACAACTTCGACCATAACGGAAGCGCCGAGCAACAGTCAGGCTTTGATGGTTCGACCGTTCGGGATGAGCGACTATGTCAGCAGTTCACGCGAGGATCGCGAACTGATCGCCAAAGTACAGTCGCGTCTGGTATCCGAGCCGGAACCGGCGAATGCGCGCCGCGAGCCGGATTACTGGCCACGCCGGATCTCGTCGCTGGTGGCTGAACAGTTGGACGCCGACGGACGGGTTGTCTCGGAGCGCGAACGCAACCGCCTGGCCCGTTATGCTCAGGCAGAGTTACTGGGATTAGGGCCGCTGGAGCCGCTGCTGGCCGATGAGACCATCACCGAGATTATGGTCAACGGGCCGAATGCGGTCTGGGTTGAGCGAGCCGGCAAGATTGAGTTGACGAACTCGAGCTTTATCAACGACGAGCATATTCGGCGGATTATCGACCGGATCATCTCGCCGTTGGGCCGGCGCTGCGATGAGACCACGCCGATGGTTGACGCCCGCTTGCCGGACGGCTCGCGTTTGAACGCGATTATCCCGCCGCTGTGCTTGAACGGGCCGACGCTGACCATCCGCAAATTCTTCAAGAAGCCGCTCACATCGACCGATCTGGTAGCGCGCGGCGCGGCGACGACCGAGATGATCGAGTTCTTGCGGGCCTGTGTGCAGGGCCACTTGAATGTGATTGTGGCCGGCGGCACCGGCACCGGCAAAACCACCATGCTCAACCTGCTCTCATCGTTCATCCCCGACAACGAGCGGATCATCACGATCGAGAATGCGGCCGAGTTGCAATTACAGCAGCGCCATGTGGTGACATTGGAGACCCGGCCGGCGAACCTGGAGGGGCGCGGCGAGATCGCCATCCGCGATCTGATGGTGAATGCGTTGCGCATGCGGCCGGATCGAATCGTAGTCGGCGAATGCCGCTCGGGCGAGGCGCTGGACATGCTCCAGGCCATGAACACCGGCCACGACGGCTCGATGACCACACTGCATGCGAACAGCCCGCGTGACGCCATCCACCGCATGGAGACGATGGTCTTGATGGCCGGGATCGACCTACCGCAGCGAGCGATTCGCGAACAGATCGCCTCGGCGATCCATGTGCTGGTGCAATTGGAGCGGTTGCAGGACGGATCGCGCAAAATCGTCAAGGTTTGCGAAATCACCGGTATGGAGGGCGAAGTAGTAACCATGTCGGACATTTTCGTCTTCCAGCAGCAAGGCATTCGCGAAGGCAAAGTGGTAGGCCGAATCGTACCGACGGGCATCAGGCCGCGCTTCCTGGAGAAACTGCAACAGAACGGCATCAACCTCCCACCGAGCGTCTTCGGCTTCGGCGCCTCGGCTGGTCGCAACGGATAGGTGAGAACAATGGAGAACACAGATCTCATACTGTTGCTGATTGCAGGCGGGGCGGGCGTGGCGATGATGCTGCTTTTTCTGGGCCTACGCACGCTTCGCCCGCAAGATTCACAACTCAGCAACCGCTTGCAGACGGCATTGGGCGATGATCCATTTGTCCAGATGCCGGGGATCGAACTGAACGATTCGGGGCCGCAACTGACGGATCGCCTGAACGAGGCTATCAACCAGCGCGACTTCGCCCGCCGGATTGCACGGAGCCTGGAGCAGGCCAACCTACCGCTAACGGTGCCGGAGTGGCTGCTGCTGCGCACAGCGGTGCCCCTGGCGCTCACCCTGACGGTCATGATTGTCTGGCAATCGATCTATCTGGTGCCAATTGCGGCATTCATCGGCTTTATTGGGCCGATCCTCTGGTTGAACTCGTTGCGGAACCGCCGCAGCTCACTCTTCGCCGATCAGTTGGCAGAGACCCTGAGCATGCTGGTGGGCGCGTTACGCGGCGGCTTCAGCCTGGCGCAATCGTTGCGGATGGTTGCGAAAGAGGCCCAAGAGCCGACACGCAGCGAACTGGAGCGGGTGAGTCAGGAGATTCAACTCGGCGTGAGCATGAACCACGCCCTCGATCATATGGTCGAACGGCTGAAAGTCGAAGACCTGGAACTGGTAGTGACCGCGATCAAGATCAACGGCCGGGTTGGCGGCAACCTGACGGAGATTCTGGAAAGCATCAGCACCACGATCCGTGAGCGCGGCAAATTGCGGCGCGAGGTGAAAGTCATCACCTCAATGCAGCGTATGTCGTCGTATGTGATCGGGATGTTGCCGCCGGGGTTGGCCCTGATCATCTACGCCATCAACCCTGAGTATATCGAGCGATTATTTACACCGGGCTGGACATTATGCATCCCGATCATGGCGGTGGTATTTGCGGTCACGGGGTTTCTCGTGATTCGCAAAATGGCGGATATCAAAGTCTGAGGCCAGGATACACGACACCGATCTGAGCATACGGATGCGCTGTAGCACGTTGACTGAAACATTGTCTGAGCGAGGAAAACGTCATGGATCTGCTGCTTCTAACCAGCATCCTTTCAAGCCTGAGCATTTTCGTACTGATCGTCGGAGTTGCCCAACTCCGCAGTGGTTCCGAGGTAAGTGAGCGCCTGAACAGCTCTATGATGAGCGATTCAGTCCACCCATTGAGCTTTCAGGAAGTCGAGTTGGCGCGGCCCTTCAGCGAGCGCGTATTGTTGCCGCTGGTGCAGCGATTGTCGCGGTTGATCGGCTGGATCTGGCCGGAGAATCGGCTGAAGGCGTTGCAACTGAAGCTGTTGATGGCCGGCAATCCCGGCCGGTTGCGCGCGATTGATTTCATCGGCGTACGCATGCTTACCGGCGGCGGCTTGTTGGGCATGGCCGTTCTGTACGGATACCTGACCAGTTACCCGCTCACCTTCACCAGCATGGCGATGCTGGCGGCATTAGGTTTCTGCGGATTTTTCCTGCCCGATGTCTGGCTTTCGCGCCAGATCAGCCGCCGGCAGGCCGACGTGACCAACTCGTTGCCCGACGCACTCGACATGCTGGTGATCACGAGTGAAGCCGGCTTGAGTTTCGAGAGCGGCTTGCAGGAAATCATGAGCAAGTGGGACAACGAACTATCGCGGGAATTTGCCCGTGTGCTGCGCGACATCGGCATGGGCCAGAGCCGGCGGCACGCCCTGAATGGGTTCAGTGATCGCACGGGGGTGCCTGATGTACAGAGCTTTGTTGCAGCCCTAAACCAGGCCGAAGAGCTGGGCGTCAGCATCGGCCGGGTACTGCGGGCGCAATCGGAGGATATGCGGGTGCGCCGACGCCAACGGGCCTATGAGAAAGCCAACCAGGCCCCGGTGAAGATTATGTTCCCGCTGGTATTTCTGATCTTTCCGGCCATTTTTGCCGTACTACTCGGGCCTGCAGTGCCCCAACTTATCGCTTTCGGAGGTTGATCATGGATTCAATGAGCGAGCAACTCGACCCAGAGCGATTGTATGAGATTGCGCTCGGCCATTTTCGGGCCGCACGTTGGGTTGAAGCTACAAACAGCTTAAAGCAGTTGCAGGAGCTTGGGCATAACGACAGCGTGGTTGAAGATCTGCTGGCCGACATTCAGCTCAAGCAGAATCTGGAACAGATCCAAACACCGACGGGGCCACCGCCGCCGCGCAACAAGGTTGCAGGCAAGGTGCTGGCGGGGTTGGGCGGGCTGGCCCTAACGGCGGGCCTGATCTGGGGTGGAATGCAGGTGTTGCAAGCCCAACCGATCCTGCCGGATCTGCCGATACAGCAGAATGCAATTGTCGGCACATTGCCCACAGCCGCGCCGGCGATTGCGGCGCCGCCGGTGGCAGAGGTTGCAGGCGACGGCACTCTGGCGGTACGCAGCGCCGATGCCGAATTGGCCCTGGGCATCGAGAATGTGTACATCATCCTGGATGCATCGGGCAGCATGCTGGCATCGCCGAATGGCGAGCGCAAGATCGACATCGCCCAGCAGGCGCTCGGCAGCCTGGTTCAGGAACTGCCTGACGGCGCGAATGTGGCCCTGCGCACCTACGGGCGACTGCGCCCCGATGATTGCAGCGATGTTGAATTGGTGAGCGGTTTAGGCCCACTTGATCGCGAAACGCTTCAAGCGCAGATCAATGCGATTGTGCCGGTGAATCTAAGCAAAACCCCGATCGCCAATTCACTGGCCGCTGTAGCGGCCGATCTCGGCGACAACCAGGGCCAGACACTGGTGCTGCTGCTGAGCGACGGCGAAGAGAATTGCGACGGCGATCCGGTGCAGGCGGCGGCCGAGTTGCGCGCAAACCGGCCCGAACTGCGGGTAAGCGTGGTTGGGTTTGATATTGCGCCGGAGTTGCGGGCGCGGCTGGCAGCGATCGCCGCTGCCGGCGGCGGCCAATACTTCGATGCCGGCGATGTCGAGCAATTGGCGGCGGCATTGCGTCAGACCGTCACGCCGCGCTTCCGCGTGATCGACGACACCGGACGTGAAGTAGCCGCCGGCGACCTCGGCTCAGCTCTGACCGTACCTTCCGGCGCATACACCGTTGCGATCGGCGACGAACAAGTGCTGCTTGAGCAAACGGTGGAAGTGCGACCGGGCATGGCGACGCTGGTAGCGGTTGTAAGCAGCAACGGCCAACTAAGCGCCGACGTGAGCCGCGACTGGAGCCCATAAAACAGGTTTAAGCCGGGCACACCGCCTGGGTCAAATACGGATGCAGTGCCGCCCCAAACTGTGTTCTCAACGGCATCAGGAAGCAGGTTACGGGTATGACGTTCCAACAGCCACATCAGCCACATCAGCGCACACACCGCGCACAAAGCACCCTGGAGTTTGCGCTGGTTCTGCCGGTGCTGCTGCTGCTCGTCCTGGGCATTATCAACCTGGGGTACATGCTCTTTATGTATGCTCAGGTGAGCCATGCCGCCCGCGAAGGAGCACGTGCGGCAGCAGTACGACCGTGCCCCAGCCCGGCCGATCTGCTGGCGATTCGCACCGCCACCACCGATCGCATGCCGGCCTTTGTCGATACAACCGTCGTCTCGAATACGATGGGCATCGACTACATCAGTCCGTTACGCCAGAACTACAGCGATCCGGTGACGGTAACGGTGCGCTACCGGATCGATCCACTCGATCCAATGAGCGGCGCGATTCTGCGTGGCTTCGATCTGAATGCGGTGGCGATGCGCACGATTACAACCAGTTGCGACGCCGCCAAAGCGCCGCCGGTTGCCGCGCTGCCGACGCCAACCCATACGCCGACGCCGACACCGACCAATACACCGACGCCGACCAATACGGCAACGCCGACCAATACGCCGACGAGCACGCCGACGAGCACAGCCACCAGCACAGCCACCAGCACGGCTACCAGCACGGCTACCAG
>JAAUQO010000252.1 GCA_012032775.1 Oscillochloris sp.
GCTTCCATACTGCCGTCGGCGGGACTAAGGATGTGCTACGCTGGGGCGAGAGGAACACCGGCGATCTGGGGGAGATTGATGAAACATATCTTGCTGACGGGCATGTCGGGGACGGGGAAATCGACGCTGACGGCAGCGTTAGCAGCACGCGGCTACACCGCAGTGGACGCCGATAGCGCTGCGTTCTCGGAGTGGAGATCGATAGACGACATCCCGCCGGTTGCCGGTTCGCCGGTGGAAGAAGAAGTTCCTGCGTTGGCAGCATCACACCCCGGTGTGATACGCACCCGATGCTGCGAGCTTCCGGGAAGCTACTCGCCCGATGCCAACGGCGGGTGGGTCGCCTAGCTTCCCGGAAGCTGGGCGACCCACCGCACCACGCTGCCGTCGGCGCTGCGCAGCGCGAGGGAGCGCACTGAGCGGGCGCGGGATTCGCAGAAGAAGTGTGATAAACACGGCGAACGGCTCGCACGCTCCGAAGAGCGGCGAGCCGTTGACGGTCGAGGATGGCTATGCAACCACCTCGGCAGCCTTGCAGCGGTTCCGGCTGCGGCTCCGCCTTGGCCTCAGCCTCGGTGGTGTCGTCGCTGCGGCGAAGCGGCGCGGCCGCGCTGTGCAGCACCACCACCTCGACCCGCTCGCGACGCTGCCCACTGTCGCGGTCGGTCCAGCTATTCACCTGCAAGCGCCCGGCGACCTGGATGCGCTCGCCTTTGCTGAACGCGGCCAGCACTTCGGCGGCAGGGCCGAAGGCGACCAGCGCGAACCAATCGGTGCGCTCCTGCCAGTCGTCGCCGGCTTTCCAACTGCTACGGACGGCGATCCGCGCCTGGGCGATCAGGGTGCCGCCGCTGCTGAAGCGGGTTTCGGGATCACTGCCGAGATTGCCGGTGAGTTCGACGTGGTTGATCTGCGTGCGAGTCAGGCGAAATTCCTTCCTGGTGTCTGGCCCGCCTCGTTGGGCGGTGCGCTGCGGTTCATGGCCATCCCGCGCCGCCTGCGCCGACGGGGCTGCAAGGGTTCCAGCGAACACCTGTCTTCTCGGGGCCGGGGTTCCCCGAAAGACGGTGCGCCCCTTGCGGCTGCGGCGTGGGCTGTGGCAGGGTTCCCGGCCAGAACCCGCCTGTGTTCCCGCCGGGTGGCGCGGAAGCCAGGGGAAGGAACGACGTGATCGCCGCAACTACCCGGCGCGGCGGGCAGGCGCACGGCAGAGCGGTCACCCAACCGAACCAGCGCATTACTCCCACCCGGCATCGACCGCAACTACCCGGCGCGACCTGAGCAATCGGTTATCTGGGGATAACCGCTCCGCCGGCGGGATGATCACAGCGTGACCGAATGCTCTGTGATGGAGGAATGGCGGACGGAGGAGCGCTGATGGTTGCTGCGTCGGATCGGCGTGCGTCAGCGCGGTGCCGCGATCAGGGCGGTGCATCGGCGCTGTGGGCGATTCGAGGAGGCAACGGGCCGACGATGGGGGCGCGGATTGCGTGATCGCGGATTGTGGAGCAATGCTGAGCGGATCGGTGGTCGATCAAGCCGCACTCCACGGCCTGCTCCGACGAATTCGCGACACCGGCCTGACGCTGGTTTCCGTGAGCCGGATGCCTCTCGGCGCGTCTGAAACCTGTGATGGCGAACGGAATAAAGCAAAGGAGTAAGGTACACCCATGAGGAGCAACAACGGCCCGACGATGAAGATTCTGGTGTTTGGTGCGACCGGCAGGTTGATGCGGAACACGCCGGCGCCTATGCAGCCGCCCGTAGCGCCTTTGAAGCGCGCTGGAATCAGTGGAACAACATTCGAACACTATTGGCCGGTGTGACATCGCTCCTCCTCCTTCTGCTATTGTTTCAACTCTGACTGCGGAGAATCCGGACGATACGGTTATACGTGACATTCGATACTAGTTCTATATCTCCACCGGTTGTACTCACAAACTGAACCACAACGGTATCGATATCTTCGTGATAGCGGGCGATACTGTGGTATCCCGGCACCCAGCCGGTATGTTCATACTCGTAGATCGAGGTGTAGATCGCCTGCTCTTCAGCATTCAGTAGTGAGCCATCATTCAATGCGCGCAAAAAGATGCCGACATCCTGTGCTGTAGCGATCATCGATCCACCCAGTTGCCTGAGATCGTCGTCATACTGGTACCAGTATCCACTGGCAACATCGTCGTATTCCACCTCGTCGAGCGTGAAATAGGTGTACGTCAGCCCGAGTGGGGCAAGTATTTCGCGATAAACATACTGGTGGTGGCTGTATCCCAACACCTTGTCGAGAATACGGCCCAGCAGCAGGTAGTTGGTATTCGAATACCGGTAACGAGTGTCAGGCGGAAAATCTGCCGGTTCATCCAGGATCAGTTCCAGATTCGCGTTCTCGTCGGTCTGCCGAGTGAACCAGTCGAACTCCGCATGGTCGGTAAAATTCGGAATGCCGCTGCGATGCTGTACCAGCATAGGCAGGGTAATCTGATCGGCATACGCAATTCTTCCGACAAGTTCTGGCATGTGATCTGCAAGCGTATCATCCAGCGATAAACTCCCATTATTGACCAATTTTGCAACTGCGGTGGCGATATACAGCTTGTGGATGCTGGCGATTTTGAACAGCGCCTGCGGATCGGCCGGCACCTGCGTCACTTTGTTTTCCAGCCGGCGGCGTACAGCATTGGTTCCGTGTCTGCTTGATCGACATACACGATGATGCCATCCAGTCCATGATCAATCGCCGCATCGGCCTGCTCCTGCACCGTATCCGGTAATGGCGCTGCCCACGCCCATATTCCCTCCCAGGGTGGGAATATCACAAGACAGGTTATGGCCACGAGCGGCATAATGATTCTCAGTATGCGAACGATCCGTTGCTTTTTGTGCATATGCGCTGACCTTTTGGCTCCGATAATGATGGCTTCAGCGTACCATTCGAACAGGGTGATCCGGTAGACACGAAAGTATTGTCGAGGTATTGCGGTAAGATAAAATCATGGCCATACCCGTGATTGCGACGAAATTGCTCGTCCCGCCGCTTCGGCTGAATGCACTGAAGCGCTCGCGCCTGATCCGGCGGCTACAGCATGGATCGGCGCAACGGCTGAGCCTGCTCTCGGCGCCGGCGGGCTTCGGCAAGACCACCCTGCTCAGCAGTTGGCTGGTCGAGGCGCAGCGGCCGATTGCCTGGCTCGCCCTTGATGCCGCTGATAGCGAGCCGGTGCGCTTGCTTGTGCATCTGGTTGCGGCCCTTCGGAGTATCGTACCGGCATTCGGCGCAAATCTGGAGGCGCTGCTCCAATCGCCGCAGCCGCCACCGATCACAACCCTGGTGCCGGCACTGCTGAACGAACTGACAGCCATTCCAGAATCATACATCCTCGTCCTCGACGATTACCACCTGGTTGAGGCCGCAGATGTTGACCAGTTCCTCGCGACCTTGCTCGATCATATGCCGCCGCACCTGCACCTGGTGATCAGCACGCGTGAAGACCCGAACCTGCCTTTGGCGCGCCTGCGCGCCTGCGGTCAACTGAGCGAGTTGCGGGCCGCCGACCTGCGCTTTACCGCCGATGAGGCGGCCGGCTTTCTCCGCCAGGTGATGGGCCTGAGTCTGACGACCCACGATATTGCAGCACTTGAGCAGCGTACCGAGGGCTGGATCGCCGGGTTGCAATTGGCGGCGCTCTCGCTCCAGGGCCACGCCGACCCGACGGGTTTTGTTGCCGCCTTTAGCGGCAGCCACCGCTTTGTGCTCGACTACCTGCTCGAAGAGGTGCTGCACCGCCGGCCTGCGGCCATCCAGGATTTCCTGCTGTGTACGGCTATCCTCGACCGACTCTGCGGTCCGCTCTGTGAGGCACTCCTCGAACAGCCGGATGGATCAGGTCAAGCGACGCTGGAAATGCTTGATCGAGCGAACCTGTTTCTCGTGCCGCTCGATCACGAACGCGGCTGGTACCGCTACCATCATTTGTTCCGAGATTTGCTGCGCAAGCGGTTGCAGCAGGCGGTACCCGCTGCTATACCTGACCTGCACCTTCGGGCGAGTGTCTGGTACGAGGCCGCCGGCTTCGATCTCGAAGCCTTTCAGCATGCAGCAGCGGCAAACACGATTGCGCGGGCCGAACACCTGATCAGTGGGCGCGGAGTGCCGCTCTACTTGCGCGGCGCCACCCGCCCGGTGCTCACCTGGCTCGCAGCACTCCCGCCGGAGGTGCGCGATGCCCATCCTTCACTGTGGGTGCACTACGCCTGGTGCCTGATGGCGGCCCATCGGAGCACACAGGTTGAAGCCGCATTGCAGGCGGCGGAAGCGGCCCTTGCACCGCTGGAATCCGACGTGGGCACCCGCGATCTCTGCGGCCAGATCGCGGCCATCCGGGCGATGGAAGCGGCGATCCAGTACCAGGCCGGCATCATCATCGCCCAGGCGCAGCGTGCATTGGAATTGCTGCACCCCGATAACGGGTATGTTCGTACCGCCGTTACGCGCTCACTGGCGATTGCCTACCAGTTTCGCGGCGAACGTGCGGCAGCCCGCAAGACCTATTATCAGGCGATCGCGATGAGCGAGGGGTCGAACAACCGCTTCATCAATATCCTGGCAACCACCGGCTTAGGCATGATTCAGGCATCCGACAATCAGCTCGCTCAGGCGGCGCAGAGCTACCAGCGCGTGCTTGATCTCGTCGCTGATCCCAACCAGCCGATTGCCTGTGCGGCCTACCTGGGGTTGGCGCGCATCCATTGTGAGTGGAACGAGCTGGAAACTGCCCAGGAGTACGGCCGGCACGGTGTACACCTGGCACGGCAGATCGAAAGCATCGACAGCGCCGCTTCCGGCGAAATTTTTCTGGCGCAGCTGAAGCTGATCCAGGGCGATGTCGCCGGCGCCGCAGCCATGCTCGCTGCAGTCGGACAGGTTATTTATCGGCGCGGGTTTGCGAAACAAAAACCGGTGCTTGCCGCAGCACAGGTGCTGGTGGCACTGCGCCTGGGGGATCTGCAACAGGCGGAACAGGTAGCCCACCGCTTTGATCTGCCGCTCAGTCGGGCGCGGGTCGCGCTGGCGCAGGAGCAAGCGGTGGAAGCTCTAAAGGTGTTAGCTGCGTATCGACGGCAGATGGAGGCGAACCACTGGCCCGACGAGCAACTCAAAGCACTGGTATTGCAAGCCCTTGCCCACCACCAATCCGGCGCGATCGATGCGGCAACCACCACGATCGGCGCGGCCCTGGCGCTCGCTGCGCCGGGCGGGTTCGTGCGAACCTTCCTCGACGAAGGCCGGCCGATGGCCGATCTGCTGGTACGCGTGCGCAGTAACGACGAACGACAGGAGGAGTATCGACAACGGTTGGTCGCCGCATTCGGCGATCTGCCCGATCGGCATCCTGCGTCTAGCCCGAATCCTTTGCTTGATCCCCTCAGCCCGCGCGAATTGGAAGTCTTGCAACTGGTGAGCCAGGGGTTCTCGAACCGCGAGATTAGCGAGCGTTTGTTTGTCGCGCTCGATACCGTCAAGGGCCACAACCGCCGGATCTACGAGAAGCTCCAGGTGCAGCGCCGCACCGAGGCCGTCGCCCGCGCCCGCGCATTGGGCCTGCTGGATACCGACAACCACTAACTCGAACCATAACTGTAATCCTCCTCTTTGCATTTCACATTTCATCTTTCACATTTCACATTTCATCTTTCACATCCCCCCCCTCCCCAACAACACCAAAGTGTCTACCCTGCTCTTTGGCGCGCCGCTATGCTGTGAACAGATCGCCGGCGTCACAGGGACAAACATATGGCACCTTCAGCCCCCCCGGCAATCTATCGCATTACGCTGCAAGGCCATCTGGAATCCCTGGCGGGCGATTGGTTTGAGGGGTTGCAGATCACGTTGGAAGATCACGGGATTACGGTGATGACCGGCCCGATCATCGATCAGGCCGCGCTCCACCGGATCTTGCGCAACATTCGCGATCTGGGGTTGCCGCTCCTGGCGCTTGAACAGGTCGCAGCGGGACAAGCGGATATGTGAAAAGGAGTTTGTATGATTGAACAACACACAGCTTCGCCGCAGCGTGCGGCCCGGATCGCCGGAGTTCTGTATCTTGTGATCATCGGCGCCGGGATGTTCGCCGAGTTCTTCGTCCGATCCGAACTGATTGTGACCGACGAACCTGCCGTCACCGCCGCAAACGTGATCGCCGCCGAGGGCATGTTCCGCGCCGGGATCGCCGCCGATCTGTTGATGATCGTGAGCGATATCATCGTTGGCTTGATCTTCTACGTACTGCTGCGGCCGATCAGCCAGGCCCTGGCGTTGCTGGCGGCGCTGTTTCGGCTCGCCCAGGCGGCGATCCTCGGCATCAATTTGCTGAATCTCTTTATCGGGCTTGAGTTGGCGCGGCCCGTGGGTGCCGCCGGGGCACTCGGCGTGGAGCAATCCCAGGCCCTGGCACTCGTCTTTTTTCGGGCACATAGTGTCGGCTACGCCCTCGCCCTGATCTTTTTCGGCGTTTACCTCTTCCTGCTGGGCTATCTGATTCTGCGCTCCGGCATGATCCCACGGCTGCTGGGCGGCCTGTTGATGCTCGCGGCAACCGGCTATCTGGTGGACAGCTTCGCCCAGGTGGTGCTGCCTAACTACAGCGTCTACGCACCGATTCTCACCAATCTGGTACTCCTGCCTGCATTCACCGCCGAGTTGTTGCTGGCTCTGTGGCTGTTGGTAAAGGGCGTCGGCGGGCGGCAACCACAGCATGTCGTCGCAACGGCGTGATGACGGTGTTCACCGATGAGGAAAGGAACTCTGATGCAAGCGCTGATCTACACAACCTACGGGTCGCCAGATGGATTGCGGCTTCAGGAACACGCTCTGCCGACACCAAACGATGATCAGGTGTTGATTCGCATCCATGCGGCGTCGGTGAATGCCGGCGACCGCCACCTGCTGTGGGGAGAGCCGTTCATGGTGCGGCTGATGTCCGGGCTGCGACGGCCGAAATACTCCATTCTCGGATCCGATGTCGCCGGGCGGGTAGCGGCAGTTGGTCGCAACATAACGCAGTTTCAGCCGGGTGACGCCGTCTTCGGCGATCTGTCCGACAGCGGGTTTGGCGCCTTCGCCGAGTACGTGGCAGCGCCGGCGCAGGCACTGGTCGCAAAACCAGCGGCGCTCTCCTTCGCACAGGCGGCGGCGGTGCCCTCGGCCGCGCTCACTGCACTGCAAGGGCTGCGTGATGTGGGCGGCCTTGGGGCCGGGCAGAAGGTGCTGATCAACGGGGCGGCGGGCGGTGTAGGCACGTTCGCGGTGCAGATCGCCAAAGCCCTGGGCGCGGAGGTAACCGGGGTATGCAGCACGAGGAACGTGGAATTGGTGCGGAATCTCGGCGCCGACCATGTGATTGATTACACCCGCGCCGATGTGCTGCAGAGTGGCGCCCGCTACGATTTAGTGCTTGATGCGGCGGCCTACCGCAGTTTTTGGGAGTACCGGCGGGTTCTGACGCCGCGCGGCGTATACGTGCTGGTCGGCGGCTCGGGACGAAATCTGCTTCAAGTGATGACGCTGGGTCGCTTGCGTTCGCGGCGCGACGGCCAACAATTTCGAACCTTTCTCAAGCAGGCGACGTCGGAGCGCCTGGCGGCGATCAACGCATTGCTGGAAGCCGGCAAGGTAATGCCGCTGATCGATCGCTGCTACCCACTCCCTGCAGCGGCCGAGGCGCTGCGCTATTTTGAGGCAGGTCACGGCGGTGGAAAGATTCTGCTGACGATGCAGGAAGGCGAGTAAAACAATTGATCCTCGGTTGATGCCTGATGCCTGATCTTCCTCCGGTGCGCCTCAGGCATCAGGCATCACGTCACGAGATGGATCAATCGCTATGCCCGCCGCTATAGGACTCTGTTGGTTAAACCTTTTTTTTACGAGTTAGGGCACACCGCTCAGGGCCAAGGCGAGAAACCGTGAGCGCCGAGGATAGGGACCAGGTCTGGGCGTATCGTCCAGCCAGGCTACGAAGCGG
>JAAUQO010000253.1 GCA_012032775.1 Oscillochloris sp.
AAAGCTCGCCAATGCCGCCGTCTTCAGCGGTGGCGCCGGGTTTGCCGCCTGCGCCGCCGCCGGCTTTCACGTTGCCGCCAACGCCTGCGCCGCCACCCAGCGTCGGTCAGTACGCGCCGCAGCAACCGGCCAGAAGCGGTTCGCGGATCAGCACCGGTTGTCTGATGGCGATTGTGGCCGTACTGGCGCTGGTCGCACTTATGATCTGTGTGGCCGGTCTGGCGCTGGCTTATTTCCTGTATTTTTCGCCCTCCGGTAGTGCGCCGGCATTCCTGCCTTCGGCCGCTGCGCCAACTGCACCTGCGGCCACCGCCGGCACTGCGGCCACGGCTCCGGCGGCAGCAACGAGTGCGCCGGTTGTCACGCAGACTGCGGCGTTTACGCAAACCCGGCAGTTGCGTGAAGATGCGATTGGCGCGGCCGAGTATAGCCCCGATGGCCAGATTCTGGCGGTTGCGCTCGGCGACATGATCGAGTTGCGGCGCGGCGAGACCCTTGAGTCGGGCCAGGTGCTCAGCGGTCATACCGGTGAGGTAAGCGCCCTGGCGTTTCGCCCCGACGGCGAAATTCTTGCCTCCGGCGCCCAGGATGACATGCTGATCCGGCTCTGGGATGCGACAACCGGCGATTCGGCCGGCAGCCTTGAGGGCCATACCGGCTGGATCCGCAGCCTGGCTTTTAGCCGTGATGGAAGCTTGCTTGCCTCCGGCAGCACTGATCTGACGGTGCGGCTCTGGGATGTTTCGACCGGGCGGCAGGTTGTCGAACTGAGCGGCCATAGTGATTTTCTCGGCGCGGTCGCCTTCAGCCCCGACGGCACTCGCCTTGCCTCGGTTGCACGCGATGGCACATTGCGACTCTGGGAGGTGCCGTCCGGAGCGCCGATCGATAGTTTTCGCTACAGCGCCCCGATCGATCCGGTTACCAATGCGCCGTATTGGCTTACCGGCGTGGCCTTTAGCCCCGACGGCGAGCAGATCGCGGTCGGCTCGGTGAGCGGCACGGTTACGCTGCTTGATGCCGACAACGGAAATGTGCAGCGCGAGTTGAGCGGCCATCAGGGTTGGGTCGTGATCCGCGGTTTGAGCTACAGCCCCAATGGGCGCATTCTGGCGAGCGCCAGCCTTGACGGCACCGTACGGCTCTGGGGGCCGGGGAGCGGGGTTGAGATCGCGGTGTTGGAGCAACTGGGGTTGCGGTTGCTCGGCCTGACCTGGCATCCCGACGGCGAGCGTTTGGCGGTGACAAGCGATACCGGTGGTAGTGTCGTTGTCTGGGATGTCAATCAACGGGATGTTGGCCAATCGTTGCAGTTGTCGCAGGGCGCCGTGACATCACTGGCCTACTCGGGTAGCGGCGAGGTGTTGGGCACCGGCGGCGCCGGCGGCCTGGTACGGCTGCACATTCTCTCCGACGGGCGCGATGTCTCGTTGAGTGGTGGCGCCGTAACCTCGCAGTATCTCGACTTTGTGACCGATACGGATCTGGTGGCGGTAAGCCAGGCCGGTGAAGTGGTGGTGATCGATCTGACCGCCCAGGGTCGGTCGGAGCAACTGAGTGGTTTGAACGGTTTCGCGCTGAATCTGGTGGTTAGTCGCGATCGGCGCCTGATTGCGGCGGGAAATGATCGTGGCGAAGTGACGGTGTGGGATGCCCAGACTCGTGAGCGGATCAGAACGCTGAGCGGCCTGAGTGGGCCGGTTTACGGCCTTGCCTTTAATCGCGATGCTTCGGCGATGGCGGCGGTGACAAACCAGAATAGCCCGACCGTGATTGTCTGGGATGTGCAGAGCGGCGACCGCAAGGCGACAATCGGTAATCTTTCCAGTCCGCTTAGCGCTGTGGCGATGCCTGCCGGGGCCGATCTGGTTGCTGGGGCCGACAGTGATGGTGCGTTACGGATCTGGAGCGCGAGCGACGGCAGCGAGCTTCGGCGCATCACCGCCGACCCGGCTGACGGCTGGTTCAGCAGTTTCGCCTTTTCGCCCGACGGCAACCTGCTCGTAACCGGTTCGCTCAGTGGGACAGTTGAGTTTTGGAACCCGCAGAGCGGCGAACGCCTGAATCGGATCGACTTGCGTTCAGGCACTGTCCTCGGCTTGGTGTTTCGCGGCGACGGAAATCAGATTGCCGCCAGCACCCGCGACGGCGGTGTGATTTTGTTGGAGCCGGAGGTGTAGGGCGTTGGTTGGAGCGAAGCGGGGTGGCGAGACGTACCATGGTGCGTCTCGCCACCCCATTTTTCGCGTTCATTCCCCGGTCTGCCCATCGATCGCCTCGCGCATCATGTCGAGATGGCCGTTATGGCGGGCGATCTCCTCAAGCATATGCACCACAATCCAGCGCAATGATTTCTGGCGGAGGGGGTTTTTTGCCATTTCGTCCAGGCTGTGTGCGGCGGCAATCGCCCGCCCGCGATCGACTTCATCCTGGTAAAGCGCGCTGATCGCCGCAGTGCTGTCCTCGGGTTCGATCCGCCAGTCGGCATCGCGGTCCGTCTCGCTCCAGGGCATAGCAACATCTTCACCCAGAAAGACAACCCGGAACCAGAAGCGATGCACATAGGCCAGATGTTTGACGACGCCGAGTGGGGTGACGCCCGACGGCGTCATGGTGCGTCGTAGGTCGGTTTCACTCAGGCCGGCGATCTTCAGCAAGACCGTCTGCTGGTGCCACTCCAGAAATGCGTCCAGCATTTCGTATTCGCCGGCTGCGTTCGGAATCTCGCGTCGCGTGTCGGTGCTCATGATATGCTTTTCCCTTCATAGACGCGCTCGATCACATGTGTCATTCAACCGATTGTAGCCTTTTGCAGCGCCGACTTACAGCGTCTCAGGGCTGAGATGGGAACCCTTTGATACCGGAATGGGTCTTACAGGTGTTGGCGTTGCGCGTACTATCCGCCTGCGGTGCAGGCGCTATTTTTTGGGAGTAGAACCATGATCGAGCGGACATTTCATGCCGTACCTGCCCATAACGACGGCATTGGTAGGGTAATTCTGGCCCAACTTGGCTTGGGCCTGGGATTTGGCTTAAGCCTGGCCTACCTTGGGTTACTGATCGGACGGACGTATTTTGCCGGTGATCCGAGCGGCTTCGGCGATATTGTCGCCAGTCTGACAGGTTTAATTGTCGGGTATCCGTTGGGAACGGCGGTTGGCACATGGCTGGCCGGGCGATTGTTGGGCCGCCGCGGCTCGTTGGCCCTGGCGCTGGTCGGCGGTTATTCGGCTGTTGGTGCGATGTTGGTAGCCGGCCAGATTTTCTGGCGTACCGAAATTGTGATCGGCTGGGTGCTCATGGCGCTGTTTGGGCTGATTGGTGCCATGGCCGGCTATTATCTCAAGGGCGCTAAACCCTAAGGGAGCCTGCCTCCTGCAACTATGATGCGCCGTGATGCGTCGTACAATACAGCCAGTACCGATAGATTCAGACGACGGAGTCGGCGATGATTGATCGTACCAGTATTGAGAAGGACATTGGCGATGCGCGCCGGTCGATCGCCGGTTTGGAGAAGGAAGTCAAACAACTGCGCGACTGGATCGTGCAGAACGAGCGCTCGCTTAACGGCATGCAGGAGGCGTTGCGCCGGATCACCGAAGATGGTCTGGTTAAGGCGCGCGCCGATCTGGCCCAACGCGAGAACACGTTGCAGCGCCTGCGGGCCGATCTGGCCACGCAGGAGAAGATCGTCGGCAAACTGAATGAGATGGATCGCAAGCAGCGTGAGATTGCGCAGCTTGAACAGGATCAGGAGCGGCTGATTGTGTTGCTGGAGAAGCAACGCAGCGATCTGCGCCAGTTGCAAGATGAATACGAACAACTCACCCAGCCGCCGGCGCCGCACATGCCATGCGAAGTGGTGCTGCCGAACAATCAGCGCCTAGCGCTGGATGCCAACAAAGGCGATTATGTGATCGGTTGGCACGATGGCTCGGCCGGCCAGCCACCGGACATCGATCTACATCCGTTGCATGGCGGTAGCCTCGGCGTCAGCCGCCGCCATGCAATCCTGCGCTCGATCGACGGCGAGTGGACGATCACCGATCTCAGCAGCACCAACGGTACATTTTTGAACGAAGCGCCGCTTCAACCAAACAGTGTCGTCGCCCTGCGCGACAAAACCCGCATCAGGTTGGGGAATCTGACGATCTTCTTCCGCTATATTACGCAGACGACGCGCTTGTAGCCGCCGGGCAAGTTGCACCACTTGGCTTTATTACTGTAGCGCTCCTACCACCTCGACGCCGTTCTGGGCCATGTGATGCAGAAACAGCACATGGTGCAGGTCGGCGTCGTGGGCGTTGATCCCCAATTCCTGGGCGACGCTGACCGGGGTGTCGAAGGTATCGACCGCTGCGGCCGGCACAATCACCCGGCGCTGAAGATTAAGTGCGTTGGCCTCCAGCCGCAGATGCATGGCGGCGCTATAGACACACAGATCGGTGCAGTTGCCGACAATAACAAAGCTAGCGAGCTGCGGGCGTTCGGCGATCCAGGCGCCGAAATGCGTGCCGAGATGAGAACTAAGCGAGTTTTTCTGCACAACGGCGATCATTTCGGCGAACGGCAGATCGGCCAACTCGCTAACGGTACGACTTTCAGGAGTGCCGGCGACGCAGTGGGGCGGGTATGCGCCGAATTCCGGCGTCTGGGGATCGTGGGTATCCTGGGTGAAGGCGAAGTTGCGTACACCGAGGGTGTAGGCGCGCTCGAATGTTGCCACGACGGCCGGGATAAGGCCGCCGACCCGCGGACCGGCCAGGGGCCCCTCTTTGCAAAAGCCGTTGATCATATCGACCGAGATCATCGCAACCCGATCGGGGTTATCGCCGACCAGATCGGCTAAATCAAGATTGGCCAGACCGCTATACCACTGCTCCAGGTAACTGAGAAACGGACCGGCCTGTGTGCTCAGGGCGATGCTGCGAACCATAGGGCACCTCCTGGTGATTAGTGTTTAATTGACACTATTTTAGCAGGTTTGATGGCGCCTGTCAAGACCAGGACAAGTACATGGGGCGTATATTTGACGAGGCTGCTGTGGTACACTAGTCACTATTGGGCGATGTTGCCCAGTGTATGCCAGAGCCATTGAGAAGGAGAAGGTCGATGGTTCGCGAAGGAGTAGTTCGAGAGCGATACATGCGCCAGATCGCGACAATCCGCGAAGATCTGTTGCGCATGTTCAGCATGGTTGAACAGGCATTATTGCGTGCGATCAAAAGCCTGGAGTCGTGGGATACGACAACGGCGGCGCAAATCATCCACGATGATGCGCAGATCGATGAAGCCTGGCGGATGCTGGAGGAACGTACGATTCATCTGTTGGCCACTCAGCAGCCGGTGGTGGCGAGCGATTTGCGCCTGGTAACGGGCGTAACCGCGATTGCTACCGAGTTGGAGCGGATCGGTGACTATGCCAACAGTATTGCCCGCCGGGTGCGTCGGGCCACACGCCGCACCTCGCTGATCCCGCCGCCGCCCCAGATCAGCGAGATGGGAGCGATCGCGATCACGATGCTCAACACGAGCCTGGATGCATTTTTGCGCCAGGATGCCGAGTTGGCGCAGAGCCTGGCGGCAAGTGATGAGCGGGTCGATGAGTTGGAAGATTTGTTGCGGGCCGAGATCATCGCCGACGCCCGTCGCAACCCGGATCAGTTCGAGGCGGCCCTCGATATGCTCGATGTGGTACACGCCCTTGAGCGCGCCGCCGATCGTTCCACCAACATTGCCGAGCGGGTGATCTATCTGGTGACCAGCAGCATGGAGACAATCAACTAAGTCGGATTGTGCGGCCGGGGTTGTTTGAGCGGTATTATTGCTGAAGCAGCCCCGGTTTTTTATGCATTTTTTGTGCCACCATTGCCCCACGCTAGCGGCTATGATAAGATACAGCCGGATTTCAACTCTCTGTCGGTGGAGGCGCCGTGTCCCAGGACGATCCTCAGCAGCCTGAACGCAGTGGTCCGGCATTTATCAGTCGTGATACGCTACTGTTGCTCGGCGCATTGGCCTTCCTTATTATCGCCGTTGCTTTGACGTTCGTGTTTACCCCTGGTGCGCCTGATACCGCGCAAGGAACCGTTACCCCCGCCGTTGTTGCGCCCGGTGAAACTGCGGTCGGCGGTGACTATCCGGCGCCCGGTGAAACTGCGGTCGGCGGTGGCTATCCGGCGCCCGCTGAAACTGCGGTCGGCGATGGTTATCCCGTGCCGAATCAGCCGGCCGGTGGGATCGATATCGTTGCTACGGCGACGGCATTGGCGATCCAGACAGCTGAAGCGCCGGCGGTTGTCCCCACCAACGCCGAAGGGCCGACCGATACCTCACTTGATGAGCCAACCTCCGAGGCAACTTCGGAGTCGGTCGGTGATGAGCCATACCCTGCACCCGGTGGCGAGCCGTATCCCGCTCCCGGCGAGGATGCTCCTACCCAGCCGACATTTAATCCGACCCGCTCGGTGCCGACCTCCCCACCTGCACCGCCGCCGGCAGCGCAGAACACACCGGTAAGTCAGGCGCCCACGGCAACCGCGCCGCTGGCGCCAACCTCCGACCCGCTGCCGACGCCGACTGATGAACCGTTCGATCTGCCGACACCGACGCCGGAGCCGCCGGTTGGTTCGGGCGATGAACCGAGTCCGCCGCCGAGCCAGCCGCTGCCGACATTACCGCCCGCGCTTCCGCCGGCTGATGTCCTGCGTGGGAATGTCCGTTGGGCGGCAAGCCAGAGTCCGATTATTCTGCGGCGCGATGTGCAGATTGCGCCCGGCGCCGAGTTGATCATCGAGCCGGGGGTTGAGGTGCGGCTCGAGCCGGGTGTTTCGATCTATGTGGACGGCGGGCGCTTGCTAGCGCTCGGTTTGCCGGATCGCCGAGTGCGCTTTGTCGGGAATACCGGTGCACGGTGGAGTGGGATCTACGGCTTGCCGAACGGATTTATGGTGTTTGAGAATACCGATATTCGTGGTGGCGGAGCCGGTGGTACGGTGATCGCGGCTGAACGAAGCGAGTTGATCATTCGTAGCAGTATGATCAATGACAACGGCGGATCGATCCTGCTCACCGATACCAAGCTTGAGATGCTCGACAGCGAGCTTGCCGGCAACGATATGCCCTATGGCGCGGCCCTCGACGCTTCGTATGCGCGCGGCAATTTTGTGACATTGCGCAACAATCGGATCGCCGGGAATTTGTTAAGCGAAGGTGCGCCGATGGTGCGCCTGAGTAATCAGAGTACCTTCGACACACTCAATCTCGAGATCACCGGCAATCTGATGCGCGGCGGCACGCCGAATTTGCAGCTAACCACCAACGGCCAGTTGAATGGGACGATCACCTGTAATGCGTTGGTCGGCGCTAATCTGGGCCTTAGCTTGCGTACCCAGACGGAACAAGTAGGCCCGAACGGTACCTACACGATGAACCTGCGGGTTAACGAAAACTTTATTGATGAGCACGTCCCACCGATTATTCCGGTCTATCTCAAGTACGGCCTGGGTCGGGGCGCCGCCAGCGAGATTCTGGTCGATATGCGCAATAACTGGTGGGGCGATCCAACCGGTCCGTATGAGCCCAATGAAAACCCTGAAGGGCGTGGTGATTCGGTTGGCGAGAACATCACCTTTGTGCCATGGTTGACGGCGGCGCCGCCCTGTGCGCCGAATCGGTAGGTGGGAATGCAGAATGGTGATGATGCGATTTGCTTTTCTTTTGCTGATCTTTGTGCTCACCGCCTGTGGCACGCCCGCTGCAGTTGCGCCGACCGAGTTGCCGACGGTTGCGCCGACCGAGTTGCCGACGGTTGCGCCGACCGAGTTGCCGACGGCGACGGCTGTGCCGGAACCTGCGGCGACGGCTGTGCCGGAACCTGCGGCGAC
>JAAUQO010000254.1 GCA_012032775.1 Oscillochloris sp.
TGCGCCGCCGGTTGGGGCTGCGCCGCCGGCCTTTGCCCCCGTGCCGGCGCCCGATCCCGCTTCCGGCCGGCTGTATTTCGCCGAAACCGGCCACACCCTGGGCGGCGCCTTCCGCGATTATTGGCAGCGCAACGGTGGCCTGGCCGTTTTCGGCTTCCCCACCAGCGAAGAGTTCAGCGAAGTTGCGCCCAATGGGCAGACCTATCCTGTGCAGTACTTCGAGCGCCACCGGCTTGAGTTCCACCCCGAGAATGCGCCGCCCTACAATGTGTTGTTGTCGCGCATCGGCGACGATATTCTGCGGGGCCAGGGGCGCGATTGGTATCTTTTCCCGAAGAGCGGGGCAGTGCCCGGCTGTCTGTACTTCGAAGGCACCGGCCAATCGATCTGTGAGCCGTTCCTGAGCTACTGGCGGGCGAACGGCCTGGAGTTCGACGGCCGCGCCGGGAAAAGTTATGAGGAGAGCCTGGCCCTGTTTGGGCAACCGCTTTCGGCGCCGCAGAGCGAGGAAGTGGCGCCGGGCGTCTTTCTAACCGTCCAATGGTTCGAGCGGGCGCGCTTTGAAGATCACGGCAGTGGGCGCGTACTGCTCGGCCTGCTCGGCAACGAACTCGTGCGCCAGCGCGGATGGCGCTAAACATAACGTACATGGGGGCGCCGGCAAAGCCGCGCCCCATGTACAACCCAATTACAGCTTGTAGCCGCGCTTGCGGGCGATATCTTCTTTGTGTTTGCGGAACAGCACATCGCGCTCAGTGCCGCGTAGTTGTCGGCTATATGAGTCGAGCACCTTCTCAACTTCGGCGTCGATCTCCTCTTCGATCTTCAGGTCGGCGACAATAAAGTCGAAGATCGCCTTTACCCGCGCCGCTCGCCCGACACCGGCTTTCATCCCGACCGGATCCCGATACTCCAATAACTCGCGTTCGGCCAACTCGTCGTGTAAGCGCTCGGCAATCCGCCGGATCTTGTCATCGCTCAGTCGCATCCCTGCTCTCCCCTGTGCGGTGGCTTCGCTATGCCTATTGTACCACGCGCCTTTCCCTGAACGTGGTATAGTGTGCCGCAGCCTGGTGCCTAAAGGCTGAACATATTTCGCCTGGTGTATTTCGCATGGTGCATTGACCGAGGAGTTCTCCGTGGAGCAGATCGGTGCCGATAAGGTTGCTGAGATTCGCCGGATCGCTGATCTGGCCCGTGAAAATATCGGTCGAGTGATTGTCGGCAAAGAATCGATGCTGGAGTTGTTGTTGACCGCGCTCTTATGCGAGGGCCATGTTTTGCTTGAAGATGTGCCCGGCACCGGCAAAACCACCGCCGCCCGCGCATTGGCTGCCTCGCTTGGTTGCAGTTTTCAACGCATCCAATTCACCCCCGACCTGTTGCCCTCCGATGTGACCGGTCTGTCGTTCTTCAACCAGAAGGTTAGCGAGTTTCAGTTTCGGCCGGGGCCGATCTTCGCTCAGATTGTTCTGGCCGACGAGATCAATCGGGCCACGCCGCGCACCCAGAGTAGCTTGCTTGAAGCGATGCAGGAGCGCACGGTTACGATCGATGGCGAGACCCGCCGCCTGCAACGGCCCTTTCTGGTGATCGCCACCCAGAACCCGGTCGAACTTGAAGGCACCTTCCCGCTGCCCGAAGCCCAACTCGATCGCTTTTTGATCCGCCTGGGTATTGGTTATCCGACGCGCGATGAGGAAGAGGCGATCTTAACCCGCTTCGAGCAGCATAATCCGCTAAACGATTTGCAGCAGGTGATCAGCGCGGCAGAGATTTTGCAGCTGCAAGCCGATGTGCGCACGGTTGCGGTAAGTGATTTGTTGCGCCGCTATATCGTCGAGATTGTGCGCGCTACCCGCAATAGCGGCGAGATCGAGTTAGGCGCCAGCCCGCGCGGCTCGCTTGCCCTCTATCAGACATCACAGGCCCGGGCAGCCCTGCGCGGGCGTTCATTCGTCCTGCCCGACGATGTCAAGCTGATGGCCGAGCCGGTGCTCGGGCATCGCATGATCCTTACCGCCGAGGCTCGGTTACGTGGCCGCACGACTACCGATCTGGTCGATCAGATCCTGAACCAGATTCCGGCCCCAGTTGAGTAGAATCGGGCAAGCCGCACGCTCGGATTGCCTATCGATCCGGGTGCAGGGTCAAGTAATTTTGTGTGAGTGACGAATACCGCCAGCGCAGCTCGCAAGGATTTAGGCCAGTTCATTCAGGCGATTCTGAAGCCATGCCAGCCGCTCGTTGTTGACGCGGTAACACACTGCCGTGCCGTCATCCATACCTTCCAGCAGGCCGGCATCGCGCAGAACGCGCAGGTGTTGCGAGATGGTTGATTGGGCATGGGGGCCGTCGGCAGGCATGTGGAGCAAAATCTGGTTGCCGATGCAGCCGGGATTGTTGATGACGTAGCGCAAGATTTGCATGCGAACCGGATTGCCGAGCGCTTTGCACAGATGGGACACCATGTCATCGTCGGATTCAGGTTCAGCCGTCTTCATCGTCGGCCTCCTTCTTGCATTTCCAGCTACTGTACGCCGTAGATCTAGTGGTGTCAAGATCTGCCGAAAAGATGATGTTCGCCGCTGATTTGTTTGATACATGTGTGCTGTCGTTCGCACTGATGTCCGCCGTCACCTGTAAAGGAAACCACTATGTCCGAGGCCCAACACCTCAGCACCGGCCTGCACGAGTCGTTCAATAACCCGAAATCGCCGTTGTTTGTTTCCTTTGGCACCGCCACCGACGGGATCACGGCTGCGCAAGCCGCAACTGCGCCCGGTGAGCGGATGAACAGCATCTGGGCGGTGACGAACCATGTCTGGTTCTGGAACGAAGTTCCGCTGCGGATGCTGCGTGGCGAGGCCGTTGAATCGGCCGATCTCGGCGCCCCTGATTGGAGCGGCTGGGTGCCGATTGGTGCGCCGGACGACGAAGCTGCCTGGCAAGCGGCGCGCGACCGCTGCATCCGCTCGAATGCCGATCTGGCCGCCTTTACCGCGACGCTCTCGCCCGAACAACTCGCCGCCGATCTGGCCGGCTGGGGGCCTGCCTGGTCTACCATTCAAGCCATGTTCGCCCATAATTCGTATCACCTTGGCGAAATCGTCACCCTGCGCCATATGCAGGGCTTGTGGATCGACAGCAAGCTCGTTTAGCAACAGCATGTTGGCAGTGATCTGGGCGCAGTGTCCAATCACTACCAACATGTTTTATAATTGAAGGCATGAATTACGAGAATTTGCCAAATCATTACGACATTGAGCATATCCGCATCGAGCCGAATATTATTCTCGCGCCGATGGCCGGGGTGACCGATAGTGTCTTCCGACGCATGATCCTGCGCCTGAGCGGTTGCGGCCTGGTGAGCACCGAGATGACCAATGCCGCCAGTGTTAGCCCCAAGGCGCTCAAACGCCATAAGCTGCTTGATTTCCTGCCCGAAGAGCGCCCGCTGACCATGCAACTCAGTGGGAATGAACCGGAAATGGTGGCCCTTGCCGCACAGCAGATCGAGCAACTCGGCGCCGATATTCTTGATGTGAATTGTGGCTGCCCTTCGCCGAAGGTTACCGGCGGCGGCCATGGATCGGCGCTGCTGAAGGATCTACCTAAGCTCAGTCGCTTGCTGAAGGCGGTCAAGGCCGCTGTCCAGATCCAGTCACATTGAAGTTCCGCGCCGGCTGGGACGAGGAGCAGCTTAATTTTGTCGAGACGGCCAGGATCGCCGAGGACGCCGGGATCGCCGCGCTGGCCTTGCATCCCCGTACCCGCGAACAGGCCTATCGCGGCAGCGCCGAATGGTCGCGCGTGGCGGCGGTGAAGCAAGCCGTCCGTATTCCGGTGATCGGCAGCGGTGATGTGAAGACCGCCCACGATGCCCTGGAGCGGCTCCGGATCACCGGCGTCGATGGGGTGATGATCGGGCGCGGCGCAATGGAAAACCCCTGGATCTTTCTGCAGATCGCGCAGTTGCGGCGCGGCGAGGAGCCGTTTGTTCCCGGCCCGGCCGAGAAGATGGAGTTCCTGCTGCGCTATATGGATCTGTGCGCCGAGATGATGCCCGAGCGTTTGCAACTGAATAAAATCAAGCAGTTGATCGGCCAGTTCGTCGCCGGGTTGCCCCATAGTACCCAGTTGCGGGTCGGCGTACACAGCGCCGCTTCGCCCGACGAGGCCCGGGCGCAGATTGAGCAATTCTTCACGCCTTTTATCGAGGCTGAAGTTGCCGGACATACGCTCGCGGCCGCGTAGTGCAAATGCAGAATGCGGAATTGCTATGATCGATTCGATCAGCACGCGCTATATTCAACTTGCCTTTGCGATTGAGCAGCACGTCGAAGGGTTTGTCGATGCGTACTTCGGCCCGCCGGAGTTGCAGCAGAACGCCGCGCATCTTGCACCTGCGGCGATTGTCGATGCGTTAGCGGCACTCAACGCCGATCTGCGCGCCGGCAGTTATCCCGAACAGCGCAAAACCTACCTTGGCGCGCAACTACGCGGTATGATCACCACTGCCCGCCGGCTCGCCGGTGAGGAGATCGCTTATCGCGACGAGGTGCGGGCCTGCTTCGATATTGAGCCGGCCCATACGCCTGAGGCGCTGTTCGAGGAGGCGAATGCAACCCTTGATGCCGTGCTGCCCGGCGCAGGTACGATCGCCGAGCGTCTGGCGGCATGGCGCGATCGCTATATTGTCGATGCGGCCACCGCGCGTACGATGATCGATCGGATTGCGGCTGAAGCCCGCCGGCGCACCGCTGAACTGATCGCACTTCCCGCAGACGAGGCGGTCGAGTTCGCGCTGGTGCAGGATAAGCCCTGGAGCGGCTATAACTGGTATCTCGGCGGCAAGCGCTCGCTGGTCGAGATCAACACCGATCTGCCGATCCGCGCTCATGCACTGCTCGATCTGGTCTGCCACGAGGCCTATCCCGGCCACCATACTGAACACGCGCTCAAAGAAACCTTGCTCTACCATAAGCGCGGCTGGGGCGAACAGGCAATTCAGTTGATCAACACGCCCGAATGTGTGATCTCGGAGGGGATTGCGACCCTCGCCGCAACCCAGATCTTCCCCGACGCCGAACATTGGGCCGCAGAACATATCTATCCCCTGGCCGGTATCAGCGGCGATCCTGAACGTGAGCGGCAGATTGCGACGGCCCAGCAGAGCCTGCGGGCGCTGAGCGGGAATGCGGCGCTTATGCTGCATGAAGCGGGCGCCGAACCCGACGATGTAGTCGCATATATTATGCGTTATGGCTTGCGTAGCGAGCGCGAAGCCCGCCAGAGTCTGCGCTTTATCAGTACACCGCTCTGGCGCACGTATACCTTCACGTATTTTGTCGGCCGTGAACTGCTTGGTTCGTGGATCGCTGCCGGCGACCGCCACGAACGCTTTCGTACGCTGCTCACCGAACCGATCGCGCCCTCGATGGTACGCGGCGACTCGCCCGGAACGGCATCCAGCACTATCTGAGGCTCTGCCCGGCTGTATCCTGTATTTTTGTATCCCGACCCTCACTATGCACGACGGTTATCTTTTCATTCTCGGCATTTGCGGCAGTTCCAGCGGCAGTGGCCCGGCGCCGGCGGTGTTGGATGCGGCATTGGCGGCAGTACCGCCGGTTAAGCGGGCGGCCTATTTCGGCGAGGTGCTGGTGAGCGACGGCGCACCCAACCTTGTCGATCCGTTAGTGAACCCCGTGATCGCCGACATTGCCGACGCCGAAGTGCTCGTGATCGTCACGCCGTTGCCCGGAGGCCGGTTGCCGCCGGCCTTGGGCCGTCTGGCCGGCGCCTCGCTGGCTACGCCGGCCCAGGGCAGACGCTTTATCGTTTTTGTCGCTTTTGGCGACGATTCCGCCGATCCGTTTCGGCGGCTACGGATGAATTTGCATAACTCCGGTGCGCAGATTGTCGGCGAGATTCAGGCGCCGTACGACTGTCCGGCCGAAGTTGTGATTCCCCAGGTGATCGGCTTGATTCGCCAGGCGTACCAATGCGCGCGAACTGAACATCCCGAGGCGCTGCCGCAATGATCGACCCGGCTCAGCAATCTCCCGCCGGTCCGGTGCAACCTGCGATTCCGGCCGCGAAGAACCGATTCGGCGATGCGTTGATCTATCGGTTTTTAGCCCGGCGGGCGCTCTGGAAAAGCTTCGATACGGTCTGGTTGCAAAGCCACGGCCCCTTGCCGGAGCCTGCCGACGGCCCGCTGATTCTGTATTTGAACCATAGCGCCTGGTGGGATGGCTACCTGATGTATGTGATCCACCGGGTGGTATTGCAGGGCCGATTCGATTCGCACCTGCTGATGGAGGAGAAACAGCTGCGGGCCTACCGATTTTTTCGTTGGTCGGGCGCATTCAGCATCAACCGGCACGATCCCGCTGATGTACAGCGTTCGCAGCAATATGCGGCGAACCTGTTGCGCGAACGGCGCAATCGGGCGATCTTTATCTTTCCCCAGGGCCGGATTGTGCCGAACGATCAGCGGCCATTGATCACCTACCCCGGCATCGCCCGGATTGTGGCGCTGGCCGGTGATGTAACCCTGTGTCCGGTTGCGCTGCGCTACGAATTTCTCGGCCAGCAGTGGCCCCATGCCTTTATTCGGATCGGGCCGTTCCACCGGATTGCCGATCCTGCCGACATGCGGGCAACCAGGGCAGCCATCACCCAGCGCCTGACTGCGGCGGTCGATGGATTACGTGATGATGTGGTGGCACAACGGATGAACCGTTTCCGACCGTTGTTACGAGGTCGGCGCGGGATCGACAAAACCTGGGACACTCTGCGCGGGATGTTCCGGCGCGCGGGCTGAGGCGTGGGGTGGTGGCGACGCAAATCCTTACGCCGCCACCACCGCCCAGATTTCTTGCTCCATTGGGAATTACTGGGCCGGCGAAGTGCCGCGCAGGCGCCGCATCATATGGGGAAGGAACCGCTCAAACGCCAGCACAAGCATAAGCAAGCTGCCGACGATGCCCGCCAACACCTGGCCGCGGGCCACATTCACCACCACGAACATCGTCAGGTTGCTGATATACAGGGTCATCGGGAGCCATAACCAGAACACCTGGCCCGGTCGGTTGCGCTGCTGCGCTGCCCGGCGGCGTTGGAAAAGCAACACCCAGACCAGAATCAGGCTGGTGATCCACCAGGCTATAAAATTTGAAGCCGGGATACCGTAGTAGGATCCCGGCTCAACATTACTCCATACCCAGTAGTGATTAATATGCACCGCAAACGGCTCAATCGTGATATCAAGTAATACGGCGAACGATGCCGCCATCAACACCTTTGTGATACTAAGCCGGCGATCGTCGTTATTGTTCTGCCGGATCCAGATCTGTTCGGCGACGCCGACAGCCGCAGTAACGATCAATAACCAGGCGAAAGGAATCGCCAGGGGAACGACACCGAAAATTTGTGGTTGCAACACATCGGTGTACGTATACGTGCCGAACGGAAAACCGGTGGTTGCGCCGACATGCTCAACCAACCACGAGATAAAGAGGATCAGTCCCGTCGCGACAACACCGTACCAGCGGTAATTCACCGCCAACCAACAACCCATGAGCGTGCCCTGAAGGATCAGGAGCGCGCCGCCCATCCAGGTGCCCCATACCGGCACGCGATCGAGTGCAACCAGTGTGATCGATCCTGGATACAGAAAGAGATATACGGCGAACAGTAAGAAGATCACGTTTTGAAGGCGAAACAGACGCTGCATGCAAAATGTTCCTATACCTATGACAGGATTGTAGTACACCTGTAGATCATTATAGATTCGGCTTTTTGGCCTGTCAAAAGCCGAAAAGGCTTTTCTTCTCCTAAACGAAAAGTTTTTACTTGCCTTGCACCCCCA
>JAAUQO010000255.1 GCA_012032775.1 Oscillochloris sp.
GTTCCCGGGTTCTCGGTTCTCGGTTCTCGGTTCTCGCTTCTTACCCTCGATTGATCAACAGGTTATAGTACTGATCCACTATTGCCGTATGGCCGGGCAACACCACCGTCGTGCTATCGAGTTCGGTCACGACCGCCGGGCCTTCGACGGCCATGCCGGGGTTGAGCTTGCTGCGATCGTACCGTTTCGCCATGATCCATTCGCCATGGCGATAGAGCTGCTGGTCGCCGACATAGGCCGCCGCCGGATCGCTCGTATTCCCCTGGCCCTCGGGTAGTTCGACCTTCGTCACCTTGCCGATGCCGACCGCGCGCAGGTTGACGATTTCGACCACGCTGTCGAGTTGGAAGCCGTAGGTACGGTCGTGGATCTCGTTGAACTGGCGGGCGAGTGAAGGGATCAGATCATCGTTGAACTCGCTCTCGCGCACTTCAATCGGCATTTCGTAGCCCTGGCGGTAGTAGCGCAGATCGACGAAGTAGCGGATCTCCTGGCGATCCGCCGGGATCTGCTCCCTCTCCAGCATCGCGCGGGCATCGCCGCCGAGTTCCTGCACGATCGCGACGATCTCTTCCTGCTCGACCTTATCGACGGTGCGGATGAAGGTGCGGGCGAACTCGTCGCGGAAGTCGGCGCTCAGGTCGCCGAGGGCGCAGAGCAGGCCGGGCGCGGGCGGCACGATCACGGGGTAGCTGCCCATCAGTTCGGCCAGGGCATTGCCGTGGAGCGGGCCGGCGCCGCCGAAGGCCATCAGCGCGAATTCGCGCGGGTCGAAACCCTTCTGCACCGAGACGAGCCGCAGCGCGCCGAACATATTCTCGTTCACAATCCGCAAAATGCCCTCGGCGGCGTCCTCAAGTTTCAGGCCGGTCGCATCGGCGATCTTTTGCACGGCGGCCTGGGCAGCCGCGACATCGAGTTGCATCGCGCCGCCCAGAATGCTCGGCGGCAGGTAGCCGCAAACCACGTTCGCATCGGTGACGGTCGGCTCGTTGCCGCCCTTCGAGTAACAGGCCGGGCCGGGTACGGCGCCCGCCGACTGTGGGCCGACCCGCAGCGCTTTGGTGAGCGCCGGCACATGGGCGATCGAGCCGCCGCCGGCGCCGACCGAGCGCACATCAACCGAAGGGACTTTGACCGGGAAGTAACCTAGAACGGTTTCGCGGGCGATCGCCGGCTCGCCCATGCAGAGCGCCACATCGGTCGAGGTGCCGCCCATATCGAAGGTGAGGATGTTCGGATAACCGGCGCGCAGGGCGATATGTAAGGCGCCGGCTACACCACCTGAGGGGCCGGAAAGCAACGTATAGACCGGATTCTCCTCGGTGGTTTCGGCCGTCATCAGGCCGGCGTCGGAACGCAGAATGTTCAGGCGGGCGCTGATGCCCTGGCCCTTCAGTTGCTCGTTGAGATTGTGAACATAGTTGCGCACCTTCGGCTTGACATAGGCGTTCATCGCAGCCGTCAGGGCGCGCTCGTACTCACGAAACTCAGGCAACACATCGTAGGAGATTGTGACCGGCAGGTTCGGCGCGATCTGTTGGGCCAGGGCCTTCAACGCGCGCTCGTGGTTGGGGTTGGCGTAGGAATTGACCAGCGAGATCGTGAGCGACTCGATGCCGCTATCGATCAGTTCGCGCATGGTCGCTTCGGCCTGAGCTGCGTCGAGTTCGCGTACCACGTCGCCGCGGGCGCTGATGCGCTCCTTCACCTCGCGGGTATCGGCCAGGGTTGCCGGCGGCTCCGGCTTGATCATAATCATCCATCCGGCGAGCGGGCCGGGAGTCTGCGAGCGGGCCAGGTGCAGAATCTGCTTAAAACCCTCGGTCGTTACCAGGCCGACGCGGGCGCCTTTGCCCTCAAGGATGACATTCGTGGCCACCGTGGTGCCGTGCATAATCTGTAGCACCTGCTTGGGATCAACCTGCGCCTGTTCACAGATCGCAGCGATGCCGTTCAGCACGGCCTCGGAAGGATCGTGGGGCGTCGAAGGGGTTTTGTGGCGCCAGTAGCGACCGGTATCCTGGTCGAAGAGCATCAGATCGGTAAAGGTTCCGCCGACATCACATCCAATACGATAAGACACGCGCTCCTCCTTGAGTATATCGGATACCCAGTTTAGCCAGATGGGGCTTGTACAATCGGCTCTCAGGCTCCAGTTCGATCCTGTGGCGGGCTTGCTTATGATTGGCGGGCCTGTCGGCGGCAGCGACAAGTGCAGCCTGGCGTTGTCTCCTGCTACGGCCAATTCATGGCGCTGTCACCTGGGCAAAGACCGGTTCGGCCTTGCCGACCAGTGCCGGCAGACTTTTGTGCATCTGCTCGCTTAACCAATCAGCGGCGGCGATCAGGGCGGCGAGATCGATCCCGGTGGCTGCGCCGATCCCATTCAGCATATGGACAGTATCTTCGGTGGCGATATTACCGACCGCTCGTGGCGCAAACGGGCAACCGCCGATCCCGCCAAGGCTGGCGTCGAACGAACGGATCCCGGCCTGCCAGGCCGCGAAGGCGTTGGCATAGCCGGTGTTGCGGGTATTGTGCAGATGCAGGGTGATTATTGGTTGAGCGAGGCCTGCGCCGATTGTTCCGCCATCAAGCAGTATTCGGCTAAGATGCGCGACCTGGGTTGGCACGGCCATGCCGGTGGTATCGGCGAGAATGAGTTCGTCGGCGCCGAGCGCGATCAGGTGTGCGGCAATGTCGCGCACCCGTTCCGGCGCCACATAGCCATCGAATGGACAGCCGAATGCCGCGCCGATCGCAATCCCGAAGCCGATCCCGTCGGCCTGGGCGCGCGCGGCGATATGGGCGAAATCGGCCAATGAGTCGGCGACGCTGCGCTTGAAATTGGCCTGATTGAGTCCTTCGCTGGCGGCAAGCACCAATCGTACGTGGCCCAGACCGGCGGCGGTTGCCAGTTCGTAGCCCTTCATATTCGGGATGAGCGCCGTGAAGCGCCGGCGATCACGCAGTTCGTGGCCGTGGGCCTGTAATTCGGCGGCAACCTCGGCGCTGCCGGCCATCTGCGGCACCTGCTTCGGGTTCACGAACGAGCCGAGTTCGATCCGCGGAACACCGGCGGCCAGCAAACGCTCGATCAGCGCAACCCTGACCGCTACCGGCAGAATCTCCGGCTCATTCTGCAACCCGTCACGTGGGCTGACATCGGTTATGAGGATAGGGTATTGCATATGGCTACCTATACGGATGGGCCGGACGGATGCATGGCCCGACGGCACATGCCGGGTGGGCCGCGCATCATACAATCTTCCGTTCCTTCAACGCCGCGATCACATCCTCCGCCATTCCCAGCAGGCCGGCGAATACTTCGGCGTTATGCTCGCCCAACTCGGGGCCGGTCCAATCGATCCCACCTGGCGTTGTGGAAAGGCGCGGGAAGACATTTTGCATCTTGATTTCGCCCAGATGGCGATCGGCGACACCGACAATCGCCTGGCGGGCGGCGAAATGCGGGTCGTTCAGCATCTCTTTGGCGGTATAGATGCGACCGGCCGGCACGCCGTGTGCATCCATCAATGCCTGGATTTCGTCGGCGCTGTGGGCGATCGTCCAGGCGGCGATCAGATCGTCGAGTTCGGCCTGATTCTCGCCGCGGCTGCGATGGGTCGCATAACGCTCATCGTCGGCAAGTTCCGGTTGCCCCATTGCGCTGGCCAGGCGACGGAAGATCGCGTCGGCATTGGCGCCGATCGCAAACCAGCCGCCGTCGTTGGTTGGGTAGATGTTCGAAGGTGCGATATTCGGCAACACATTGCCGGTGCGTTCACGGGCCTGGCCGGCGAACTGATACTCGGGGATCATGCTCTCCATCATGCTCAGTACCGCCTCATAAATCCCGATATCGACCACCTGACCTAGGCCGGAACGCTGGCGCTGATGTAGGGCGGTCAGGGCGCCGATGGTGGCAAAGGTGGCGGCCAACGAATCGCCGATACTGATACCGATCCGCGTGGGCGGACGGTCGGGGAACCCGGTGATCGAACGGATACCGCCCATCGCCTCGCCGATGCTGCCGAAGCCGGCCTTATCGCGGTATGGCCCGGTCTGGCCGAAACCCGAGACACGCACCATAATCAGGCCGGGGTTAAGGGCGTGAAGTTCCTCCCAGCCAAGGCCCCACTCTTCCAGTGTGCCGGGGCGAAAATTCTCCAGCAGCATATCGACATGCGGGATGATCCGGCGCACCAGATCCTGGCCCTCGGGGGTACGCAGATCGATCGTGACCGACTTCTTATTGCGGGCCAGCACCGGCCACCAGAGTGTGCGCCCATGATGGCGATAGCGGCCCCAATCGCGCATCGGATCGCCCTTACCGGGCGGTTCCACCTTGATCACCTCGGCGCCGAAATCGGCCAGCAACTGCCCACAGAACGGCCCGGCTAAAAATGCGCCCAATTCCAGGACACGGATATCATCGAGTGGTCTGGGGGGACGATTATTGCTCATGGCAGATCCTGTTCCAGCTTCGAGTCATTGCGCAAACTCTCCAGCAGCACATCGCGTCCGTGATAAATATGCTCCTGCATCAACGCCCTGGCGCGGTCGGCGTCGCGCTGACGCAACGCATGCAGAATGCCGCGATGGAAGAAATTCGAGATCGCCCGTTCGCTGCGGGTGTACCAGAAGAAGGATCGATACTGCATCGGCACATCGACCACCATCGGCAGGATCGCTTGCAGGCGCCGGTTGGCGCTTGCGGCGATAATCGCGGCATGAAACTGATGATTATGCTCGACCAGGTAATGCACCTCTTCGTTGCGTTCGCTGAAGCGCCGGGTTTCAAACGACTCGAGTGCTACGGCGGTCTGTTCCAACTGTTCCAGATCGGACGACGTAATACGCAGCGCGGCCCGGTAGGCGGCATGGCCTTCGATCACCGCCCGCAGATCAAAGGTGTCGATCAGATCCTCGCGTGAGAAGGTGCGTACCACTGCCCCGCGATTGGGCGTAATCTGCACCAGACCCTCGATCGCCACCCTGGTGAGCGCTTCACGGATGGGAGTCCGGCTGACCCCCAGATCACGGGCCAGGCGATCCTCAACCAGGCGTGTGCCCGGTGGGTAATAGCCCTCGATAATCAATCGGCGCAGGCGCTGATAGATTGGATCGCTGCCTGAGTCCATAGGTTAGTGCTGCTTTCGCCACTAGTTCAAGCGGGCTTGCCGGTTGCAGCGCATTGCCGGTGGAGATCGCCACGCCGGGTTGTACCATGCCCAAAGAGACAGATTGTATACAATCAATCCGCTACGCTTGACATCGTGTTTCGGTGAATGCGATAATAACCGTCGTTAATGACGTGTTGCAACGACGAAATATCGCTATATCCCGCTGATTTACTTTAATGCTCTATGGCTGAAGTCTAATGGTGTTGTATACAATAGTAGCATCGGGGCAAAAGGTTGTCAAGAGGTTGATAGGCGGTATTTGCCTGATGATTATGATTCGCAGTCCGAAGAAGTATCAACGGATCGTGTATAATCGAACTATCGAATATTGAACAATCGCGAGGATGTTCATGGCCGTCCGGGTGCCGCTGATCGCGAGTGGTCCGCTTGTCGAAGCTACATTTGTCGCCCGTCCAAATCAACTAGTGGTCGAGGCCCGGGTCGGCGCACGGCTATTGCGCGCCCACATGGCCGATCGCGGCCGGCTGAGCGACCTGCTTGTGCCGGAGGCGCGCTTGTTGTTGGCCCCGCGTGACGAGATTGGCCGGCGCACCGCATATCAGGTGGTTGGCGTCTATGCCGGCACCGAGTTAGTCTCGCTGGACACGCAGTTGCCGAATCGGTTGATCACGGCGGCGCTCTCGCTGAGTGCGTTACCGCAGTTTGCGCGTTATACGCGTATACAGCGCGAGGTGACGATCGGACCGCACCGGTTTGATTTTCGGCTCAGCGAAGGCGCACAATCCTGTGTGTTGGAAGTTAAATCGGTGGGCAAACTGGTCGATCGGGTGGCCTGCTTCCCCGACGCACCCACCGAGCGCGGGCGTTCGCATGTCGAATTGCTGACGCGGATGGCGAGCAACGGCCAACGCTGTGCGGTGTTGTTTGTGATTCAGCGCCATCAGGCCCGCGCTTTTGTTCCCGATGATTCGATCGATCCGGCCTTTGCGCGGCTCCTGCGCACGGCAATCTCCACCGGAGTTGAAGTCTACGCCCATCTTTGCCCGGTCGGCCCGGAAGGGATTACCCTCGGGCCGGGCGTGCCGGTTTTCGGTTCCTTCGACGCTATTCCACAAGGGATGTAATGTTCACGAGTGACGCGTGTCGGCGCGTTACAGGGTAGCCACGGCTACGCTGTGGCCTGTACCGGTCGCCGCAACTACATCGCATACGCTATGCACTTCGTTTGTTTTCTCAGAGTCGCTGGCGAAACAAACCGAACTACGGTATAAGGAGTTGCCTCGTCGTCGCAACGTATTGCAGCAATGCGGCATGCTGAATGCCGCATGCTGAATTTGTGCTTGAGGAGCCTATTGTGAGCGCATCTGAGCAGGCTGCCGCTACGGCGCCAATCCCCGAGAGTCGTCGTGAGCAAATCGGTTGGTACTTCTATGATTGGGCAAATTCGGCGTTTTCCACCACGGTTGTTACGGTCTTCCTCGGGCCTTACCTGACCTCGATCACCAATGCGGCCGCCGACGATCGCGGGTTCGTTTATCCGCTAGGTATTCCGGTAGCTGCCGGCTCGTTCTTTCCCTACATGGTGTCGTTGTCGGTGCTCTTGCAGGTGATCTTTCTCCCAATCCTGGGCGCCATCGCCGATTACTCAAATGCCAAAAAGCGCCTGATGGCGCTTTTCGCATATCTCGGCGCTTTTGCAACCATGGCGATGTATTTCCTGGAGGGCGATCGCTATCTGTTGGGTGGTGGGCTCTTTCTGATCGCCAATCTGACGTTCGGCGCCTCGATTGTGTTTTATCACGCCTTTCTGCCCGAAATCGCCCCGCCTGAGCGGCGTGATACGGTTTCTTCGCAGGGGTGGGCCCTTGGATACCTTGGTGGCGGCCTGTTGCTGGTGGTGAACTTGATTCTGTTTCAAAACGCCGCGTCGTTTGGTCTTTCCAGCAATATGGCGGTGCGAATCAGCCTGACATCGGCCGGTTTATGGTGGGCGATCTTCACGATCATCCCGCTGATGACGCTGCGCAATCGCGGTTCGGTGCGCTCCTTGCCGCAAGGCACGCGCTACCTGACGGTCGGGTTTACGCAATTGGCCCATACCTTCAGCCAGATGCGCCGTTACCCGCAGACACTGCTGTTTCTCGGCGCGTACTTGCTGTATAACGATGGGATCCAGGCGGTGATTGCGTTGTCGTCGCAGTTCGGGGCTGAAGAGTTGGGCCTGGAGCAATCCACTCTGATTACCACGATTCTGCTGGTGCAGTTTGTGGCCTTCGGCGGCGCACTGGGCTTCGGCTGGCTGGCGCGTCGGATCGGTGCAAAACGGGCCATTCAGATCAGTCTGGTGATCTGGACGTTCACGGTCACATATGCCTACTTTATGCCCGCCGGCAACTCGACATTGTTTCTGGTGCTCGGCGGCGTGATCGCGATTGTGCTCGGCGGCACGCAGGCCCTCAGCCGCTCGGTCTTCTCGCTGATGATTCCTCGAGGGCAGGAGGCCGAGTACTTCAGTTTGTATGAGATCAGCGAACGCGGCACAAGTTGGTTGGCGCCGCTGTTGTTTGGGTTGGCTTTCCAGATCACCGGCAGTTACCGGATCGCGATTGTGTCGTTGATGATCTTTTTTATCGCCGGGTTTGCGCTGCTGATCTTCGTCAATATCCAGCGCGCTGCGGTCG
>JAAUQO010000256.1 GCA_012032775.1 Oscillochloris sp.
GCCGTGGCCTGGCAACACCGCTGCCGAACCTTCGACCAGTCGCTTGCCGTCTTCTGGTTTGTGTACGTGTAACAGCGTGAAAAAGTGAAAGCCTCTGAGGTACAATGCCCTTAGAGGAGAGGAAATTCACGCAGGAGAGCTTGTGAGCGGCACGATTGAGATTGTGCGCGGTATGCGCGATGTGCTCCCCGCCGAGCAAGCCCGTGTCGAGGCGGTGCGAGCGCTGTTGATGGCGAACCTTGCCGCATTTGGGTACATGCCGCTCGATCTGCCGACGATTGAGTCACGCCAGTTGTATCAGCGCAAGCTGGGCGATGATCTGGTCGGCAAAGTGTATGAGTTCAGTTTCGGCGGTCGCGATCTGGCGTTGCGCCCCGAATGGACGGCCTCGCTGTTACGGGCATATGTCGGCGGGATGCAGGATCAGCCGCTGCCGTTGCGCCTGAGTTACTGTGGCCCGGTGTTTCGATACGAGCGGCCGCAACGCCATACCTATCGCCAATTTACACAGCTTGGGGTTGAATTGATCGGCGGGCCGGCACCCCGGGCCGACGCCGAGATTCTGAGCCTGGCATGCACCGGCCTGAATCAGGTTGGGGTTACAGAATATCGCGTCGTGCTTGGCCATATCGGCGTAGCCCGCGCCCTGCTCGGCAGCCTGGCCCTTTCCGATCGCACCCGCAGCCGGTTGATCTGGGGAATGGAGCGCTTGCGCGCCGAAGGGATTGAGACGCTGCGCGAGCGCCTGGGTACGCCGGCCCACCTGCCCTCCGCCGGTCTGAGCTTGCCGCCGGGCCTTGATGATGCACAAGCCGCCGGCTGGTTGCTGAACGTGCTGGAGGCGATGCAGATCGATCTGAGCACCGGCACGCGCTCGCCGGAAGCGATGGTACAGCGCCTGTTGCGTTCGTTGCGCCGCGGCGACGAAGGGCCGGAGATCGAACGGGCACTTGATCTGTTGGCACGCCTGTGTACCATCCACGGCGCACCCGCCGAAACCCTCCCCCAGGCCGCAGCACTTTTTGCAGAAGCCGGTCTGCGTCCGGCGGCGCTCGACGAAGTGCGGGCGATCCTCGATCTCTTGCCGGCCCACGGCATTCGCCCCGACCAGATTGCGATCGATTTCGGGCTTGGTCGCGGCTTACACTACTACACCGGGATCATTTTCGAGATTTACGATCGCGACGATATGCAACTCTGCGGTGGCGGGCGCTACGACGATCTGGTGGTTGCCCTTGGCGGCAATCAGCCGGTGCCGGCGGTTGGTTGCGCCTACGGCCTGGAGCGCGTTGTCGCCGCCGCAAAGCCGCCGCCGGCGGATACTCCGCGTGCCGTGTTGGTAGCCGCCGTTGCCGAGAGCGATTATCCATATGCCGTCGAACTGGCGCGCCGGCTACGCAGCCGCCATTTTACAGCCACCGTCGATGTGCGCGGTCGGAGTGTCGGCGCCAATCTGCGCGACGCGGCCCGCCGTGGATTCGGCTTTGTGGCGATTGTCGGCGGCGAAGAACGTGAGCAGGGACGGTTTGTCTGGCGTGATTTGAACCGCCGCGACGAGCGCCGCCTCAACCTCGACGAGGTAGAAACCCTATGAGTGTTCAATCCCTCGGGTGGGGGCGCTATAGCGAGTTGCGGCCGGAACAGTTGGTGGAACTGCGCCGTCAGGCGCCGGTTGCCTATGTTCCCTGGGGCGCACTTGATTGGCACGGCTCACACTTGCCGCTCGGCGCCAGCGGCACGATCGCCGAAGCGATTGCCGAACGCAGCGCCCGGCGCACCGGCGGGGTGTTGCTGCCGACCGGCTGGTGGTCGGCCGGCGGTCGCAGTAGCCCCGGTAGCTTGCCGATGCCGGTTGCCCATGTGAGCGCCGCCTGGGATGCCCTTTTCGCCGGGTTGGCCCGCAACGAATGGCGGGTGGTGGTGATTGTGAACGGCGTCTATCACCCGGCCCATGATCTGGCGCTGATGGATGCCGCCGAAGACGCGATCCGGCGCTATAACCTGCTGGTGCTCGCCGTTCCGCCGCTGGCGATGGTTGATGAAGAGATGCTCGATCGCGGCGGGATCTGGGAGACCTCGCTGCTCACCGCACTTCGCCCCGATCAGGTGAACAGCGACGCGATCGGCCCCGAACCATTTAATCCGGCTGCCCACGGCATTCTCGGGCGCGATCCGCGCGGCACAGCCTCGGCCTCGATCGGCACAAGCACGATTACGCTGGCCGTCGAGCGATTGAGCAGCGCCGTCGGGCAGTTGTTGGCCGAACAGAGTTCGGAGCCGCTCAAGGTGTTGTACGAGCGCCGGCGTGAACGCTATCGGGCCTTGCTGGCGCGCTACGGCAACAATCTCGATCAGCTCAGCCGGGCCTGGTGGGGCGAGGAAACGGAGAAATAAGATGCTGCGCTTTGCCATCCCCTCGAAGGGCTCCGGTTATGAGGCAACTCTGGGTTTGTTGGAAAGCTGCGGCCTACGCGTGATCCGGGCTAATCCGCGCCAGTATACGGCGACCCTGCGTGGCCTGGCCGATACGGAAGTGCTGCTGCAACGGCCGGCCGAGATTATCGCCAAGGTTGCCGAGGGCGACATCGATATTGGCGTGACCGGGTTGGATCTGGTGCGCGAGATGCGCCCCGACGACGAGGATCTGTTGATCGTCAACGACGATCTGGGGTTCTGGCGGGTGGAATTGGTGTTTGCCGTGCCACAGGGCTGGATCGACATCGCTTCCTGGGATGATCTGGCCGATCTGGCGGCGGAGATGCAATCTTCCGGCCGGCGTTTACGGATCGCCACGAAATATCTGCATATTGTGCGCGAATTTTGCTACGCCCAGGGGATCACCGCCTTTGATCTGGTGGAGTCGCACGGATCGACCGAGGCGGCGCCGGGGCAGGGTTACGCCGACATCATCGCCGATATTACCGAAACCGGCACCGCCATCCGCGACAACAAGCTGAAGATCGTCGGCGGGCCGATTCTACGCTCGCAGGCGGTGCTGATCGGCTCGCGGCGCAGTTTGCGCGGCAATCAATCGAAACTGGAATTGCTACGCCAATTGCTGGAGTTGATCGAAGCGCGCCGGCGCGGCCGGCTGTACTACTCGCTTACCGCGAATATCGTCGGCACAAGTGTTGAAGCGGTCGGGCGTATGGTGACGGAACGGCGCGAATTGGCCGGATTGCGCGGCCCGACAATTGCGCCGGTCTGGAGCAAGTTCGCCGATGCCGAGGGCCAGTGGTATGCGGTGAATGTGGTGGTGCCGCAAAATGAATTGCTGCCCGCCGTCGATCACCTGCGCCGAATCGGCGCCGTCAGCATCAGTACCACGCCGGTGCAGCATGTCTTCAACGAGCGCAGCAGCACATACGAGGGGTTGATCGCTTCGCTACAGCGCTGAATGCAGCATATGGAAGTAGCATTCTGCATTGCAGAAGGAAGATATCGATGACCACAAACTATGCCCAGGCCGGGGTTGATATTGCGGCGGCAACGCGGGCCAAGGAGTTGATGAGCGCCGCCGTGCGCAGTACCCACGGGCCGGCGGTGTTGGCCGGGATGGGCGCCTTCGGCGGTTGTTTCGACGCCGGGATGGCCCTGAACGGGCTGACAGCGCCGGTGTTGGTCGGTAGTAGCGACGGCGTCGGCACGAAAACACTGGTTGCTGCTGCGATGAACCGTTACGACAGCGTGGGCCAGGATCTGGTTAACCACTGCATCAACGATATTCTGGTGCAGGGCGCCAGGCCGCTGTTTTTTCTCGATTATGTGGCGGCGGCGAAGCTCAATCCCGAACAGATCGCGGCGATTGTCGGCGGCGTGGCCGCAGCCTGTCGAAGCGCCGGTTGTGCATTGCTGGGCGGCGAAACCGCCGAGATGCCCGATGTGTATGCGCCCGGCGCCTTCGACCTGGCCGGCACAATTGTTGGGGTTGTCGAGCGTGACACGATGCTGCCGCAACCGACGATCGGCGCCGGTGATGCGATCCTGGCCCTGCCGTCGAGCGGCTTGCATACCAACGGCTACTCGCTGGCCCGCCGCATCGCCGCCGTCGCCGGCTACAATGCGCGGCCCGCTATCCTTGGCGGCGAAAGCATCGGCGAGGCGCTGCTGGCGGTGCATCGATCCTACCTGAGCGAAGTCGCTACGCTGCGGGCCGCAGTTGATGTGAAGGGCCTCGCCCATATCACCGGCGGCGGCATCTACGACAACTTGCCGCGTATTCTACCCGCCAATCTCGGCGCCCGGATCGCACGCGGCAGTTGGGCCATCCCGCCGATCTTTACCTATCTGGTAGAGCAGGGCGGTGTCGCCGAACGCGAGGCATTCCACGCCTTGAATATGGGCCTTGGGATGCTTGTCGTCATTCCCGCCGCTGCCGTCGAGGTTGCGCTTGGCGCCCTGCCGCAAGTCCGCCGCGTCGGGACGATCGTCGGCGAGCCGGGTGTAGAACTGGTTTGATTGGCTCGGTTGCGCTAACTTCGCTGCAACAAAGCAAGAACTGATCGTCTATTTTATGGCTGCCATTCAGGAATTCGGTGTCGCCGACGCCCACCACTACGACCGCCGTTCGCCGGTGCGCTGGATCATCGCGCATGTCTTTCGCTATCCGTGGCTGCCACTGCTGTTCCTGATCAGCGTGATCGGGATGGCTTCGGCCCAAAGTGTGAGCGCGATCTTTATCGGCCAGGCCTTCGATGCGATCGCCTCCAGCGGAACTGCTGCCGCCCTGGGCGCCGCAGCCTTCGGCGTGTTGGCCGCATGGGTCGGCTATGGCCTGTGCGACGTTGTCAATAGCTGGTCGCTGCGCTTTCTGGCCCAGCGGGTCGAACGTGATGCCCGCGAAGAGTTGTATCTCAATCTGCTCGGCAAAAGCCAGGCTTTCCACAGCCGCCGGCCGGTCGGCGAGTTGATGGCCCGCGCCACCAACGATGTTCAGCAGTTGAACTTGATGCTGGCGCCCAACGCCGGCCTGATCATCGAATCGATCGTCACGCTGCTGGTGCCGCTGGTAACGATCGCATTGCTGCGGCTGGAATTACTGCTGATCCCAATGCTGTATCTGCTTGGTTTTGCGCTTAGCTTGCGCGGCTATGGCGCCCGGTTGCGCCCGCTGGCCAACCTGATGCGCTCGCGTTTCGGCAAGCTGAACGCCGGACTGGCCGAGATGATCAGCGGGATCGAGGTTGTTCACAGCTTTGCCCAGGAACAGGCCGCTGCCAGGCGCTTTAGCGGCGCCGCCGGCGAGTACCGCGATGCCTTTGTGCGCGAGGGCGATACGCAGGCCCGTTACCTGCCGCTGCTGTTCTACGGCATCTGCATCGGCCTGGCCCTCGGCCACGCATTGCTGCTTTACAGCAACGGCACCATCAGCATCGGCGATGTGATCACCTTCATGGCGCTGTTCGACTTCTTGCGCTTCCCAACCTTGATCTCGATCACAACCGTTTCGCAGTTGCAGTTGGGGATCGCCGGCGCCGAACGCATTTTAGAACTGATCAATGCTGAAAGTGATCTCGACCAGAATGCCGCCGGTTACAAGCAAGTGATGCGCGGCGAGATCGAGTTCTGTGGAGTCGGTTTTGGGTATGCTCAAGGGGAACTTAGAACCCAGAACTTAGAACCTAGAACCCAGAACCGAGAACTTAGAACCCAGAACCGAGAACCGGGAACCGGGAACGCAGAACCTAGAACCCAGAACTTAGAACCGGGGACCGGGGACCCAGAACCGGGAACTCAGAACTTAGAACCGGGGACTGGGGACCGGGAACTCAGAACTGGGAACGCAGAACCGGGGACTGGGGAGCGGGGACGAGAGTCGGCAGGTCGAGGAACGGTTCTCGATTCTCGGTTCTCGGTTCTAAACGGCATCAGCTTTCATGTGCCGGCCGGGAAAACCGTGGCCTTGATCGGGCAGACCGGCGCCGGAAAATCGAGTTTGACCCGGCTGATCAATCGTACCTTCGATGTGACGGCGGGAAGTGTGCGGATCGATGGGGTTGATGTGCGCGAATGGGATCTGGATGCCTTGCGCTCGCAGATCGCCACGATCGAACAGGATATTTTTCTGTTCTCGCGCAGCATCGCCGAGAATATTGCCTTTGGCGCACGCATCGCCGTCGATCGTGCGCAGATCGAGCGCGCAGCCCGCATGGCCGAGGCCCACGAATTTATCTCGGCCTTGCCTCAGGGCTACGATACTGTGATCGGCGAGCGCGGCGTTACGCTTTCGGGCGGGCAGCGCCAACGGCTGGCGATTGCGCGCGCATTTCTGAGCGATCCGCGGATCCTGATCATCGACGACAGCACCTCGGCCCTCGATAGTGCGACCGAAGATCGCATTCAGCGCGCCATGGCGGGTGTGATGCAGGGCCGCACCACAATCCTGATTACTCACCGGCTCTCGCAGATCCGGCGCGCAGATTATGTCATTTTGCTGAAGAACGGCAGCTTAAACGCCGCCGGCAGCCACGCCGAACTTCTTGAATCCAGCCCACTCTACCGGCAGATTTTTGGAGTATAGGTTTTGGGTCGTTTTTGCGACGAAACCGCAAAACAACCCAAAAAAGCAGGCAGCTATTGAAGGAGCGAAGATGAAACTCGGCGCAGTATTTCCACAGCTTGAGAGCGGCAGCGATCCGATCGCCATTCGCGATTATGCGCAGGCAGTCGAGGGCATGGGCTTTGATCACCTCCTGATCTACGATCATGTGCTCGGCGCCGGGATCGATACCCGCCCCGATTGGAGCGGTCCGTACAGCAGTGAGTCGCTGTTCCACGAACCATTCGTGCTCTATGGCTATCTGGCCGGCCAGACAACCACGCTTGAACTGGTGACGGCGGTGATCATTTTGCCGCAACGGCAGACGGCATTGGTGGCAAAGCAAGCCGCCGAGGTCGATATTCTAAGCGGCGGGCGGATGCGCCTGGGAGTCGGTGTGGGCTGGAATGCCGTCGAGTATGAGGGGCTGAACGAAGATTTCGGCAATCGCGGCGTACGTAGCGAGGAGCAGGTTGCGCTGATGCGCGCGCTCTGGGCCGAGCCGACGATCAATTTCAAGGGGCGCTGGCACACGATCAACAACGCCGGCCTGAATCCGTTGCCGATGCGGCGCAACATCCCGGTCTGGATCGGCGGCTATAGCGAGGCGACGATCAAGCGGGTTGCCAGGTTGGGCGATGGCTGGTTCCCCTGGCGACCGCCGACCGATGAGATGCGGGCGCAGATCGAGCGCCTGCACGCCTACGCCCGCGAAGCCGGTCGTGATCCGGCGATGATCGGGTTGGAGCCGCAACTGACGCCGATGCGGGTGCCTGAGGCCGAGTGGGAGGGTTATGTACGCGGCTGGCAGGATCTCGGCGCCACCCACCTCTGCATCAATACCATGGGCATGGGCCTGAGATCACTCGACGAACATATTGCAACGCTGCGGAAGATCAAGTCGCAGCTCGGTATGTAGCAATGTGTGGTGTGGGGTTCACACCAACGTTGCGAACTCCACACCACAGTTGAGGCAGCATTATGACCAACGGAGTGTCATTTGCGAGTGCGGCGACATTGTCGCTGGAGGCGCTGGCCGATCTTTTCACGCGCTCGTTCGAGGGCTATTTCTACCCCGGCACCACCACCACGGCGCTGCTCGCGCGGCGAGTGCGAACCGAGAGTATTGATCTGTTGCATTCGCCGATTGTGTTGCGCGATGATGTGCCGGTGGGTATCGCACTGGTGGCGCGGCGCGATCGGCGGGCCTGGTGCGGCGGCTTCGGGATCACG
>JAAUQO010000257.1 GCA_012032775.1 Oscillochloris sp.
CGGCGGCGGTTGGTAAACTCAGGATGGCGTAGGGTGCAACATGCTGCGACCCTACGCCATCAGACTATTCGTCAGCGCCTCTTCAGCCAATGTTTGCCACGGCATCAACGGCGCACGCTCGGTTCCATTGCGATCGGCACGCACCAGCAGACGCGGGCCGTAACTGAAAAACAGGCCATGATCACCGCAGCGCCAGAGTTCGCCCTGTAGCTGCATAGGGGTATGACAACGTGGGCATTCACGAGCCTGGATGGGACTTTTTTCCGGATTGTACATATTGGTACCCCTATACAATACAAAAAGGAACCTACCCATAATTGGGCAAGCTCCGTCGCGGTTGGCAACACTGCCTGAAGATTTAATAATCTGTTAAAATTTACTTTAGCACGAACAACGAGTGAACGCAAGATCTACAGGATTGATTGCATGGCAAAGCATCCGTTGGCAATGGCCCTCGCCAAAGTGGTTATCGCTGCTGCGTGGGCCGATGGACACATGGACGTAGACGAGGTTAATTCGTTCAAGCGGCTCCTCGCCGAGCTTGGTCAAACCGGTGGGCGCGGCGAGATGAGCCTGACCGCCAACGAGTGGGCCGAGTTGGAGATCTATCTGTATTCGCCGGTTTCGGCCGATGAACGCGCCCGCCTGACGGCCGAACTCGCTGCATTGCTGCGCGGGCCGCGTGATCGTGAAATGGCGATGCAGGCTCTCGATTCGTTACTGCGCGCCGATCGGGTTGTCACCGACGAGGAACGAGGTGTGGCCGATGAGATCCGGGCTGCCCTGCTCGGCGCCGATGTCGGCTTTCTTGCACAGTTGGGCCGCTTGCTGCGGGTCTCGGTTGGTGCGCGTGCCGCCGGCCCGAACCGCGAGCAATTTCTTGATGAGTTTCTCCATAATCGAATCTACTACGCCGTGCGCCAACGCCTTGGCCAGGCACCCGACGAAGACCTCGGTATTTCCGCCGCCGAAGCGCGGGTTCTGGCCCTCGCCGGTGGTCTGTTGGCCTATGTTGCCCGCGTCGATCAGGAAGTGACCAACGACGAGTTCGAGCGTATTCGCAGTGCCCTGGCGGAAAGCTGGGGGATCGATGCGGCGCGTTCAGTCATTGTTGCGGAAGCGGCATTGGCCGAAGTGAGCGCCGGGCTGGATTTTTATCGGCTTACCAAGAGTTTCGCCGATAGTACCAGTATCGAGACCCGTGCGAGATTCGTTGATGCGCTGTTCGCCGTTGCTGCCGCCGATGGTGAAATCTCCTCCGACGAAAGCGCTGAGATTAGCCGTATCGTTGCCTCGATCAATCTCACCCACGATCATTTTGTCGCTGCACGCCGGCGAATTTCCGCATCCGGTTGATCGAATTTCTACTGATGGTTGTAGTAAGTACTCGCCCAATCGGGTCATTGATCACGATATTTGCTGGCAGTATGATGAACCGTGCATGGTACGGCGAACCATGCACCACCAGATCGCGATAGGCGTTGTCCGGTGAGGCACGATATCGCGATTGTCGGTGTCAGGAATCTTTCGATGCGGCCCGTGCGGAACCCCTCCCCGCACGGGCCGTTGTCGTGCATGGCGGCTTGCGCTACAATGAATGCGGTTCCTTTCGCAACCTGTTTGTCCGTAGCCGCCTTCAATGCCGAATTCTCACCGTTCATTTCATCGGTCGCTGGTTTTACTTTTACTCCTGACGGCGTTGCCGCTGGCGGCGTTTGTCGGTGCGATTGGTTGGACGCCGGCCGCCGCGCAGGAAGATTCGCTGCCGATGCGGAATTATCTGCTTGGTCAGTCGGCTCAGGGCCGGCCGATCGAGGTCTTTCAATTCGGCGACGGCCAGCGAAAGCTGGTGGTGGTCGGTAATACCCACGGCGCGCCTGAAGGCAATACCTACCGCCTTACGCTGGCCCTGATCGATTATCTCAAGGCCAACCCGCAGGTTGTCCCACCCGATCTGCGCCTGTTTCTCATCCCCACTGTTAACCCCGATGGAATTGCGCTCGGCTGGCGCTTCGATGCGTTCGGCGTCGATCTTAATCGCAACATGAACACCGCGCTCGATGCCTGTCCCGAGAATGATTGGCGTGTGACGGTGCAAGGCGCGCGGGGCGTGGTTTCCGATACCGGCGGCCCATATGCCGACTCACAGGTTGAGAGCCGCCTGGTGCGCGGCTTTCTGCTCGACGCAGCCGGGGCGATCTTCTTGCACTCGAACGCGGGCCTGGTGTTTCCGGCTTCCTGTGAACATGCGCCCTCGAATGCACTGGCCCAAACCTATGCCGGCGCCGCCGGCTATGTGTATAGTCGTTTCTGGGATGCATACACGATCACCGGCGGGATGCACGATTGGGCCGGCGGCCTGGGGATCGCCGCGATCACGCCTGAACTTGTCACCGGCGACCAGATCGAGTTCCAGCAGAATCTGGCCGGGTTGTTGGCGGTGCTCGAACAATCGGAGGCGTTATTGCCTCTGCCTGAGCCGGGTGAGATCGCGGGCCTGGTGGTTCCGCCGTCGATCTATCGCTACTGGCGTGCGTTTGGCGGTATGGAACGCTTCGGTGCGCCCCTTGGCCCGGCTGTCGCCACACCGGACGGTGTCACGCAGGTATTTGGTAATGTCCGCATCACAATGCGCTACGATCGTCTCGATAGCGTCGAGTTTGTGCAGCCTGATCCGATCGGCGTGCGAGCTGCGGTGGATCTGGCCTATGGCGGCGCGGCAACCCTGGCGCCGGTTGCGCCCGACGCTACGGCGCGCTACTTCGATGCCACGGGCCACACACTGAAAGAGGCATTTCTCGATTTTTGGCAGCGCAACGGTGGTGCGCCGGTGTTCGGCCTGCCGCTCTCCGAAGAATTCCCGGCGATCACGGCTGATGGCCGTCAGCGCATTGTGCAGTATTTTGAGCGGGCAGTGTTGGCGTATTACCCCGAGGATGGCGGCGTGCGCCTGGAGCCGCTGGGACTACGTGAGGCGGTGTTGGAAACCATGACCGATCCGGCGGTTCAGTTCACCGCTCGGTGAATGCAGCGTGCGGAATGTAGCAGACCGCACAACACAGGCGCATGCATCGTAGGCTGCATTTGGTGACGAATGCAGAATGCCGAAAATCGGTTCTGGTCGTAGCGCGATCTGGTACATGCTGAATGCGGAGATCCAGATAGGACATTCCGCATTCCCAATTCCGCATTCTGCATTCGGTGCGTAGCGCCGGCTACACGCGCTCGATATACGCGCCCGAGCGGGTATCGATCTTCAGCACATCACCCTCGTTCACAAAGCCCGGAACCTGGATCACGGCGCCTGTCTCCAGCGTGGCCGCCTTGGTCACATTGGTGGCGGTGTCGCCACGCACGGCGATCGTTGTCTCGGTAACGGCAAGCTCCACAAAGATCGGCAGTTCGACGCCGAGCAATGTCTCGGTATCGGCGTCGTAGACCAGATCGGCGCTTTCGTTCTCCTTCAGGAACCGCGCCCCATCGCCGACCATGTCGCTGCCGACGGGGATCTGATCGTAGGTATCGTTGTCCATAAAGATAAAACTGTCGTCTTCACGGTAGAGATACTGCATAGTGCGGCGCTCGATCCGGACAATCTCAATATCTGAGCCGGCGCGCACGCGATCTTCAATGACCTTACCATTGTTCAAATTCTTCAATTTCATCCGCACAAAGGCGCGCCAGTTACCCGGCGCAACATGCTGAAACTCAACCACCTGATACAGGTCGTTGTTGTAGCGCAGCACGACGCCATTGCGCAGATCCGTTGTCGTACCCGAAGCCATTGAAGTACTCTCCTTAATTGATCAGCCGCCGGCGGCGACGGCTTTTTCACGGTTGGACATACCGACGCCTCCGAATCATGCGCCGGTGAACCTCTCCACTATAGTTGCGATCGGCGATCTCGGCAAGTCGAAACGAAGGGCGCGGCGCCACAACATACGGCGAAGAACGTGCGGCATAGCTTGGCGTTGTGCTCCCCGCCCCAGGCCTTGCACGGCTCACGCCTTCAAGCGGAACCGTTCCCGCCAGTGTGGGCTGCTGTAATCGCCGGCGGCGCTCAAGGCCAGATCCGCCAGAAGTGCGCCGGTGACGATCGTGAATTTGAAGCCATGGCCGGAGCACGGCGAGGCCAGCACAATCTGCGGGAACTCGGGGTGCCGGTCGATCACAAAGTCGCCGTCCAGGGTCTGGGTGTAACGGCAGGTTACCACTTCCTGTGGGGTCGGATCGATACCGATCATGCGCTCGGCGATCATGGCGCTCAGGCGATCCAGGGCCGCCTGATCGGGCGCCAGCGGCGGGGTGTCGGGATCGAGCGGCGGGCCGTCGAGTTCGTTCGCGATCTTGACCATCCCCGGCTTTTCAACGATTGGGAAGCCGTAGAAGGCTTTGTTATGCTGGGATGCAAAGGTGATGTAAACCGGGCAAATGTCGGGGTCGTACAATTCCGGCCTGGTTACGGCGAAATATGCTACCTGCTGGTGGGTGACACGTAATGGGGCGGCAAGCCCCAGGTTGTTGAAGAAGCGCCCGGCCCACGGTCCGGCGGCGATAATCGCTCGATCGGCCCGAATCTGTGTTGCGCCGTCTGGCTCGTTGATCGTCACCAGCACCCCGTCGCCGTCGGGTTTGACGGCCAGGGCCGGGGTGTGTTCGCGCAATGTTGCGCCATGGGCCAGTGCTTGATCGACCATCGTTCGCACACAGCGGTCGGCGTCGAGGATGCCGGCGCCGGGCTGACGCAGCAGCGCCCAACCCGCAGGGATGTGCATTTGCGGCATTGCTGCCGTCGCCGCCGCGCCCTCAAGTACGTCGAATGGCAGTTGTGCTGCGCGTAAGGCCGTGATCCGGCCGGTAAATTGCGGATGATCGGCCGGTGCCAGATCGACGCCGCCGGTCATCCGTAGCAACGGCTGCCCGCTGATCTGGGCCAATTCATGCCAGAGCGCAAATGCTGCCGGGGCCAGCGTGACATAATCACGCTTCTCATAGGAATGGCGAATGATCCGGCTGGCGCCGTGGCTGCTACCACGCACATGGTTGATGCCGAACTGCTCCAGCAGCAATGTCCGCTTGCCGCGCCGCGCCAGATGATATGCCGCTGCCGCCCCGGCTCCGCCCGCCCCGATCACCACTGCGTCATAGGTGGATTGCATGGGTTTTCCTTTATTCCGGCGGCGATCGGCCCTAAGCCATGTACCGCCGCAATCCCGCCCGGCGCGGCGCAGCCGTGCCGAACTACGACCTGGCGAGTTGTTCAAAGTATACGAGGGTTTTTCTTGAAATCAAGGGCTAAATCGCTCCTTGTACATAATAAACAAAGCGTAACACTCGAAAGCTGGAACGTCCGCCTATTGCCTGTTTGTAACGAAATTTATACACTATGTCTTATCCACGTTAATCCAACCCTTCGCATCGTCGTAGTCGCCGGGCAGTGATGCCTGGGGCGCACAGGAGCGCGAGCCAACCATAACGGCTATGGTAGCCGTTTATGAAAGCCCGTGCCATGCTGGTATTTATTCTGCGCCGGTTGTTCACAATTGTTCCGACTTTGATCGCAATGACGTTGATCGTCTTTGTGATTATGCAGGCCATCCCCGGCAGTCCCTTTGATCCGGCAGCCTATGGCGGCAACGATATCGACCCGGCCGCGCTCGCGGCGATCGAAGCCCGCTACGGCCTGGATAAACCCCTGCACGAGCAGTATCTCAATTTTGTCGGTCGGGCATTACGTGGCGATTTCGGCGAGTCGTTCGCCCAACGCGGCCGGACGGTCAACGAGATTCTGGCGGAAACCTTTCCAGTCTCGTTTCACCTCGGGATAATGGCGTTTCTGCTTGCCCTTGGCCTTGGGGTGCCGTTGGGGATTATCGCGGCGGCCCGGCGAAATAGTGCGATCGATTACGGCGTTACACTGATCACGCTGCTTGGCATTAGCCTGCCGAATTTCGTGATTGGTATCCTCCTGATCCTGATCTTCTCGCTCCTGTTCGGATTGCTGCCCGCTACCAGTGTGCGCTGGGAATCACCCCAGACCTGGATTTTGCCGACCCTGGCGCTCGGCCTTGGCCCACTGGCGATTATCTCGCGCTACACCCGCGCCGGTGTGATCGACGAACTCAGCAACGATTATGTACGCACCGCGCGGGCCAAAGGGCTGCACGAGTACCTCATCCTCTGGCGTCATGTGCTGCGTGCGGCGCTGTTGCCGGTGATCACGGTCGCCGGCCCGATGTTCGCCGCAATCGTCACCGGAACCTTTTTTGTCGAGACGATTTTCGGCGTGCCGGGGATGGGCAAATTCTTCGTCACCAGTGTCGCCACCAAAGATCACCCCATGCTGATGACCTTGATCCTGATCTATGGCGCCTTTCTGGCCCTGGCCAACCTGGCCGTCGATCTATTGTACGGCGTGATCGATCCGCGGGTGCGCCTGGCCGATATTGCCGATAAGAAGCGAGGTGTGGCCTTATGAGTGTGGAACGTGAAGTCGGCGCCATGCATGTGGCCTCCGCCAACACAGCGCTGCCGGCGCCGCCCCTGGTGCAGCCCATCAAACGTTCGCGGCGCGGCCCCTGGCGGGACGCATGGCGCAGGCTGGCCGCCAATCGGGCCGCCATGGTCGGCGCGATCTTTGTACTTGTGATCTGTGTTGCGGCGCTCTTCGCACCGCTGATCGCGCCACGCGGCTACGAGAAGCAGAATTACGACGCGCTACGCCAGACGCCCAATCTGACCTACTGGCTCGGCACCGATGCCGCCGGCCGCGATATGTGGGCGCGCGTGATCTATGGCGCCCGCGTCTCGCTTACGGTTGGTCTGGTGACACAAGTGGTCGCCCTGTTGCTCGGCGTACCGCTCGGTTTGATCGCCGGCTATTTCGGCGGCTGGATCGACAGCCTGCTAATGCGCGTGGTTGATGTGCTGTACGCATTCCCGCTGATCCTGTTCGCAACCTTGATGATGGCCTGGTTACGGCCCGGTCTCTCAAATGTGATCGTCGCACTGAGTATCACCGGCTGGCTGGTGCTGTGCCGCCTGGTGCGCGCCCAGTCTATGAGCCTGCGTTCACGGGAGTTTATCGAGGCGGCACGGGTGGTTGGTGTGCCGACCCACCGCATCCTGTTGCGCCATGTTTTGCCGAACACTGCCTCGGCGATCATCACCGCCGTGACATTTGCCGTTCCCCAGGCGATTTTCGCCGAAGCCGCGCTGAGCTTTATCGGCGTCGGCGTTAATCCACCAATGCCCAGCTGGGGCCAGATGGTCAGCGACAACATCCTCTACATTCGCTCGGCCTGGCACCTCGCCGTCTTTCCGGCCCTGGCCCTCGGCCTCACGATGCTCGCCTTCACAACCTTTGGCGACGGCCTGCGCGATGCCTTCGACCCACGCAGCGCTAAAGGTTAATTCAACATTCGACATTCTGTATTCCGCGTCGGCGGTTCGTTTCCTGTACCTCGGAATCGACAAATGCTTCAGGAGGATCGTCCAATGAGTGAGAATCGTAGGCCCGATATTCCGCAATGGCTCGCTGATCCCGTCCAGCGCGACCACTTTCTGGAGCGGATCGATACTGCCGCGCGGGCCGGTAGGATGTCGCGCCGCCAGTTCCTTTCGGTGCTTGGCCTGGGTGGTGCGGCCGCCTGGATTGGCTCCCTTCCGGGCAATCGCCTGACGTAGTCCGCACCTGAGTGGACGCTGGAAGCGGTGATGGCGCAGATCGCCGACCCGACGATTGTCGACCTCGGCGTGCGCCTGCGAGAG
>JAAUQO010000258.1 GCA_012032775.1 Oscillochloris sp.
CCAGAACCCAGAACTGAGAACCGGGAACCGAGAACCGGGAACCGGGAACCGGGAACTGAGAACCGGGAACCGCGGGAGCAGGACGCAGAACCAACGTCACAACCCGGATAGGATCGCTATAGTAACCGGGTAACTCCTGCAACTGCTGCATTATAGGTGGATTTAGCAGGTAACCTGCTACAATGCGGCTGATTTATCGTAGAATCAATGGAAATCTTACATACATAGGTTGCACTATGACATACAACGCAGAGCCGGTGATCATCGCCGAAGGCTTACGAAAAGTTTACGGCGAACATACCGCAGTTGAAGAGGTAAGTCTGACGGTACATCCGGGTGAGATTGTCGGCTTTCTGGGGCCGAACGGCGCCGGGAAGACGACGACGATCAAGATGTTGATCGGTTTGCTCAAACCAAGCGCCGGCCATGCCCGGATCGGCGGCTACGACATTCAGCAGGAGCCGTTGCAAGCCAAGCGCTTGATCGGGTATGTGCCGGATCAGCCGTATCTGCCGGAAAAACTCACCGCTCGCGAGTATATCCGCTTTATCGGCGGATTGTATCAACTCGACCGCGCCGATGCCATGCGCCGCGGCGAAGAGTTGCTGCGCCTGTTCGGGCTGGCCGACCGCGGCGATGATCTGCTGGGCGGTTACTCGCATGGGATGCGCCAGAAGGCGGCACTGACCGGCGCATTGCTGCATCAGCCGCAGGCCTTCTTCCTTGATGAGCCGACGGTCGGCCTCGATCCACGCAGCGCCCGGCTGATTAAAGATATTCTGCGGCAAGTGGCCGATCGCGGTACTTCCGTTCTTATGTCAACTCATATTCTCGAAATCGCCGAGCGCATGTGCGATCGGGTTTGCATCATCAATCGCGGGCGTATCATCGCCGCCGGAACCATGGAAGAATTGCGCGCCGGTGGTGATGGTTCGTTGGAAGACATTTTCCTGGAGTTAACCGGCGGCGCCGAAGAGGCTGCGCTGGCCGAGGCGCTGCAATAATGATGTTGAATGCTGTCTGGGTGCTGGTACGGGCGCGCTTGCTGATTATCCGCAATACGCTCTGGCGCGGCTCGCTCCGTAGCAAGATCGGATTGGTGGCGCTGCTCGGGCTGATCGGCCTGGGTGCCTTTGGGTTGTACGGCTTGAGCCGAGTGATCGCCGCCGGTTTGCGCAGCGAAGAGTTCGCCGAGATTTTGCGCGAGGCGGCGGCGGTGACACCGGAGTTACCGAGCGATATCACGCCGTACCTGACGGCGGTGCCGGGGGCCGCCTTGTTCGGTGCGTTGGTACTGCTGGTGCTGTCGAGTTTCGGCGGCTTGCTCAATACGCTGTATCTGTCCGGCGATATCGACATGCTGCTGGTGGCGCCGGTGCCGATGCGGGCGGTTTTCACCGTGAAGTTTTTCGCGGCGCTGGGGCCATTGTACGCGGCATTATTGGGATTACTGGGGCCGGCGCTGATCGGCTACGGCCTTGGGCTTGGCTACGGCGCCGGCTATGTGATCATGGCGCTCCTGGTATTGCTGCTGCTGCCGCTGATCCCGGCCGGATCAGCGCACTGCTGGTGATGGGCGTGGTACGGGTGGTGCCGGCCCGCCGTGCGCGTGAGATTGTCGGGGTGCTGGGTGGGTTGATCGGCGTGTTGTTCTACATCGTCTCGCAGTTCGCCGGTGAAGTCGGCGAGGAGATCGAGGGTGCGGCGAGCCTGAATGTGCTGCTGAGCAGTAACTTTCCGCTGCTGCCCTCGGCCTGGGCCGGGCGAACCTTGATCGCGGCGGGCGAAGGGCAACTTGTGCCGCTGCTGCTTTTTGGCGGGCTGTTTGTCGGTATCTCGCTGGCCACCTTTGTCGGCTGTTTGTTGCTGGCGGAACGCCTGTATTACGACGGTTGGAGCAATCTGAGCGGCGAGGCCGGGCGCAAAAAGCGGCCCGAGGTTGCAAGCGGGCCACGCGAAGAGAGCCGCAGCGAACGGACATTTGAGCAGGTGTTCCAGATCTTGCCGGCCGACGCACGGGCGATCCTGTACAAAGATATGCGCTTGTTCTTCCGCGATCTGCGCAATCTACAACAGGTGATCTTCCCGCTGGCGCTGGCCGGGATCTGGATTTTTCGCCTCTTTACCGATCCACCGGAGACCGAACTGGCGAATGAATTGCCGGCCTGGGCCGATTCGATCAACAGCCTGGCCGGCGTCGGGATTGTGTTTTATATCTGCGTGGCGTTATCGAGTGCGATGGCCGGCAGCGGAATCAGCCGTGAGGGCAAAGGATTCTGGATCTTAAAACTGGCGCCGATCAGTCCATTACGAATGTTGCTGGGCAAATTCGCCCTGGCCTATCTGCCGTATCCGGTGATCGGCCCGCTCTTCCTCCTGTTGCTGACGCTGATCGGCGGCACACCGCCGGCCGATCTATTGCCGCAGCTCGGAGTGATCCTGATCGCGGGTGCGGGCAGCGTAGCGATTACGCTTGGCCTGGGCGCAGCCTTTCCACGGCTCGATTGGGAGAATCCCCAGCAGCAGCAAACCTTTCGCTCCGGTTGTTTGAGCGCGATCCTGTTGCCGCTGTATCTCGGGTTGGTGTTACTGCTGATCGGCGGAGGCGGCATTCTGGGCGCACTTGTCGGCGGCGCGGCAACACTCGGCTTTACGCTGATCGGCTGGGTTCTGGCGATCGCGTTTACCTTCGCCGTCTGCGCCGGGATGCTGACACTCGGGGCGCGGGGAGTTGCCGGAATCGAGTTGTAGCGATCGATGGCGATCCGCGATGCCGGCTATGCCATCATCGCGTATCGCCGTGATATTTTACAGACTCGTCACCAACCCCGGCGTAATAACGGTCGGGTAGGCTTGCTGGCGACCGTCGGCTGCGGTTACGACAATGGTGTAGCTGCCGGGCGGCAACTCAACTGCGCCATACCAGCCATCGGTGCCGGCGCTGATGTCGTAGAGCCACTGGCCCTCGTGGATAATCGTGATCTTGGCGCCGGGAACGATCTGCCCTGCAACGGCGGCGATACCCTGGAGATGGCCGGCGGTTGGAGCGGCGATCCACGGCCAGACCGGGGCAACCACATGCCCGGCAAAAACCGTACCGCGCAAGTGATCCATAAACTCCCGGCGGCGCTCGCGATTACTGCCGGCAATCGGCTGATTGTAGGAGAAGAAGGCGACACCGGCCAGTGCCCGACCGTATGCATCAGGGGCCAGTGCGCGCTCGATCTGGGACTGATTCTCCCAACTATCGTTCAGCCATGAGCCTAATCCAACCACGATCGCCCGCCGGCCGACATGCTCGCGGTCGAAGCGCAGCCAACCGTCGTACCAATCGCGTGAACGCGGCACACTCTCGTCGAAGTAGTGCATCGGCACGGCGAAGTCGATGATCCCCTCGGAAAGCCAGGCCGGCCAATCCTGGAAGACCCGGCTGTACGCGGCGGAATTGGGCCAATCGCCGGGATAATAACTGCCGACACCGCCCCAGGTAATGGTTGCCGCGCTGATCTGCACCGTCGGCTTGATTGCTTTGGCGCGAATATAGAGCCGGCGCACCGTCTCGGTGACTCGGTCGCGGCGCCACTGGCTCCAGGCGGGATCATCAGGGGCGGGCCGGCTGCCGACCGCACGTCCGACCGCCTGATTGAAGCGATCCAGGCTAACCTGATTATAGCCATAGTCGGCGCCGCCGTAGCGAATATAATCCCAGTGCAGCCCGTCCAGGGTTGGGTAGGCGTTCAGCAGGTGCTGGACAACCCGCTCCAGGTGCTGTACGGCCGCCGGATGGCCGAAGTCGATATCACCGATCTGCGTGCCGCTATGGGTCGCTGTGGTCCAGCGCTCTGCGCCCTGGGCATTCGGCCCATGGCTGGTACAAAGGTGTTCCGGATGGCCCCAGAGTGGATCACTGGGCCGGCAGGCCACCGACATCACCAACCAGGCATGGACTTTGATCCCCGACTGATGGGCGCGCGCGAGCAGGTATTCGAGCGGATCGAACTCGGATTCGGGGGCAAGGCGCGGATCGCCGGCGCGCGGTTCGATCCGGTTATTGAACCAGGCATCGCCGTGGCGCCGTACCTCGACAATAATCGTGTTGGCGTTGGCGCGCACCACATTCTCGACCAGCTCATCAACCTGGGGATGGTTAAAAATGCCGGGATTGAGATTATCGACCCAGAAGGCGCGAAGTTGCTGCGGCACATCTTGAGCACGGGTGGATGCGGGAGGAACAACGGTCAGAAGCAGGGCAAATGTGAGCAACAGGCCGAATGCGCGCACGGGAGATCTCCTTGGAAATGGTAACACTGCTTTCACAGCTTCGCCGTCAAAGCAGCACCTCCGGTTAGTCTGCCTGAAGGCCGGCGAGGGCTTGTTCAACCGTTAGCCAGCCGCTGGCCGGAAAGAGTTTGGCGATCTGCGATGAGAGGATCAGGCTGTCGCCGAGCACATCGGCGGCCGGCCCCTCAACCACCAGTTCGCCGTCGCCGATCAACGCCACGCGGTCGGCAACTGCGGCGGCCAACTCCACATCGTGGGTCGCCATAATCACGGTCTGACCACGCTCGGCCCGTTCGCGCAACAGGCGAGCGAGCGCGGTTTTGGCGGCATAATCAAGGCCGCGAGTGGGTTCATCAAGGAGCAGCACCTCCGGGTCGCCGACGAGAACTGCCGCCATTGCAGCACGTTGAGCCTCGCCGCCACTAAGATCGCGAGGAGAGCGTTGGGCCAGATCGGCCAGGCCAAGTGATTGCAGGGTTTCAGCAATTGCAGCGGGATCGGAGCGACCGCGTGCATGCAGGGTAAATGCCAATTCCGCAGCCAGCGTTTCCTGAAAGAGCATACTGCGCGGATCTTGCGGCACATAGCCGATCCGTGGGGCCAGTCGCTCGGTAGGAATGCCGGCGATCGACGTGCCGTGCAATTCGACATGGCCGGCGGCGGGGCGCACAAGATTGATCAGCGCCTTGAGCAAGGTACTCTTGCCGCTGCCGTTACGTCCCATCAGGGCCAGCACCTCACCGGCACGGGCTTCAAGGCTTAAACGATAGATCGCCTCGTGTTCACCATAGCGCACCGTGAGCTTGCGCACCGCCAGAACGGGGGCGCTGCGTGGCCGCAGCGAATGGTTGGGCAGATCGGGAACGGCAAGGGCGGCGGCGAAGCGACGCCCTTCTTTGATCGTGAGCGGCAAGGGCTGCCAGTTCAGGGCGCGGCCAAGGGCCTGAAGCGGCGGCACAAGCGGAATCGTCGCCAATGACTCACGAGTCGGCGTGGGCTGGGGCGGCTGATCGGGGCCGCTGAAGAACAACACTCGGTCGGCATATTGCACCACCCGCTCCAGGCGGTGCTCGGCCAGCACAATCGTCACCCCCAGGTCGGCGTTGAGTTTTTGCAGCGCCGTGAGCACTTCCTCAGCGCCGTGCGGATCGAGCTGACTGGTCGGCTCGTCGAGGATGAGCAGCCGCGGCTGGACTGCGAGGGCGGCGGCGATCGCCACACGCTGCCGTTCACCGCCGCTGAGCGAACTGATCCGGCGACGACGCAGATTGGCGATCCCGAGCTGATCGAGGGTTTCCTCGACCCGCCGGCGCATCAGCGATTGAGCGAAGCCAAGATTCTCCATGCCGAAGACAATCTCGTCTTCAACCAGATCGACCACCATCTGTGCTTCGGGATCCTGGAACACGAAACCAACCAGATCGGCCAGATCACGGGGTTGATGATCGAGCGTATTACGGCCCCAGATCTGGACGGAGCCGGCGAAGACGCCGCCGTAGAAATGCGGCACCAGGCCGTTGAACAAGCGCAAGAAGGTAGATTTACCGGCGCCGCTGGCACCACAGACCAGCAGAAACTCACCCGGCTCAATCAGCAGCGTGAGATCGGCAAGAACGGGGCGGGCAGCACCCGGGTACTGGTAGCGAATGTGGTCGAGGCTGATCATGTGCAGCGGCATTATGAAGTTCACTGCCGTGAATGTCAACTCCATGGAACAAATAGTTACCCCCGCTCTGGCGCGAACAGAGCGGAGGTACTGTGGGGGGAGAGCGATTGCGTTTGCACGCAATCACAATACATTAACGCACACGTTAAGAAAAAGTTACAGAGCAAAATGGTGAATATCAGAGAACTGTGAGATTAGACATCACATTTATGCCCCGACTGCGCCATAGCGCCGGATGCCGCGCGCCCAGAGCAGTTGCATCAGGCCGAAAAAGATCAGCGCCCAGATCAGTTGATGGGCCAGGCCAAGGGCGATCGCGGGCGGATCGAGCCGGCCGAGCAGCAGATCAAGCTGAAAAGCCAGCATCGCCCGGAAGGGCAGAAACGCAATAAAGTAGCTGACCTGAGGCGGAAACAGATCGAGCGGCACAAGGTAACCGCTGCAGAGCGCATACAGGCCGAACCAGAAATCCTGCACCGCCAGCACCTGCGTCCACCAGAAACTCAGCAGCCCGATGCAGACCTGATTAAGGAAGTAGACCAGGAAGCCGAGCACAATTGCCGGGGGCAAAACAAGCATACTGAGCCGATCGAGATCGGGCATAGCGCTGGGGACGAGCAGCAAGGTGACGACAATAATCGGCACTGCAAGGGCCATCCGCAACGGTTTGTCGCTGAGCGCAAGGGTAAGGTAGCGCACCAGCGGGTGATAGGGGCGCAACAGATGGGGCGACAACTCGCCAAGCCGAATCTCCTGCTCCATATCCCAGATGATCCAGGCGCCGGTGAGTTGGCGCAACACCAGCGCACCAACATAATAAGCCACAAAATCGTCGCTGGTATAGCCGGCGATCGACCCATCGGCGGCAACTGTGCGCCAGACCGCCAGCATCACCAGTGGCAGAATGCCGGTGAGCACCCAGATAAACAACTGGCCGCGATAGGCCAGCGCGTCGGCCCAGGATGCGCGCAACAGGGCGAAGAATTTGCGGATCATCGCTTTTGTTGGTTCAATTGCTCAGGGATCGGTTCCGGTCTATACTTTACCATAGTGTAGATTGTGGTGGTCGGGGTTGCGGCAAAAGCCACAAACCCGACCACCACATCCCGCTTATGGAGCATGGAGCATCTCTGTGCGGATCGCCTTTCTCGACTCATGGCTTCAGCAGGTGGTTGACGGCAGCGGGACAGCGGCGGCGATCGGTGGATTGGGGCGCGCCCTCCATGCCGCCGGCCATCGCGTTACCCGGATCGCGCCGACCGGCACATGGCCGGCCAACCTGACCACCCGGCGGATCGGATTCAATCTGTACCTGCCGGCGCTCTTGCGGGCGCTGGAGTATGATCTGGTCGTCGGGTTTGATATCGACGGTTTTCGGGTTGCCGGCCGCAGCGCCACAGCCTATGTTTGTAGTGTGAAGGGCGTGATCGCCGAGGAGTTGCAACACGAACATGGCGCCGTCCGCCGGATGCTCTGGTCGCTCTCACGCATGGAACGGCTAAACGCCCGGCGTGCGCCACTGGTGATCACGACATCCGACTACTGCCGACAGGCGATCACGCGCCACTATGGTGTGCCGGGGGCGAAGATCCGGCTGGTGCCGGAGGGGATCGACCTGCCGCGCTGGCAACGACTGCTGGCTGCCGGCGGCGGCCCCCAACCGGACGGATGCACGATCCTGTGTGTGGCGCGCCAGTATCCGCGGAACAGATCGCGGATCTGTTGCGGGCTTTTGCCATTCTGCACAACATCCATCAGCAGGCCCGGCTGGTGGTGATCGGCGACGGGCCG
>JAAUQO010000259.1 GCA_012032775.1 Oscillochloris sp.
CTGCCCGGCCGCAGAAGCCAACCGCCGCTGCCCGGCCGCTCCGGTCGCCGAGGCCCAACCGGCCGCCCAGCCCTCCGGCGATGATCTGGAGTCGCTAGAGATCACCACCCCGCAACGGATCGAGTTCTGGCACATCCAGGCCACGATCTACGGCGACGCAATCAAGGAGATCGTCGCTGAGTTCAACCGCCAGAACCAAGGCAAGATCGAGGTTGTTGAAGTGTTCCAGGGTAGCTACGGCGACCTGAACCAGAAGATCCGCGCCGCATTGCAGGGCGGCGGCTTGCCCGATGTGGCCATGGCCTACGAGAACGACACCGTCGAGTATATGCGGGCCGGCGTCGTGGTTCCGCTGGACATGTACATCGACAGCCCGACGTGGGGTCTGAATGAAGCCGAGTTGAGCGACATCGCTTCGGCGGTGTTGGCGCGCCAGCGGGTGCCGCAGTACGACGGCGCCACAATGAGTTGGCCCCACGGCAACAGCGCCCAGGGCGTCTACTACAACATCGACATTCTGGAGCAGGCCGGCTTTGATGCACCGGCCCGCACCTGGCCCGAATTCCTGGAGCAGGCCCGCACGATCAAAGAAGTAACCGGATTGCCCACCCTGCCGATCCGCGGTCCCGGCGGCGTTTTCCGCAATATGGTGCGCTCGTACGGGCTAGATATCATCAACCCCGACGGCACGGTTACCAGCCTGAACAGCCCGGCCGCGATCGAGAGCCTGACCATGCTGAAGACCATGATCGATGAAGAACTCGCGATCATCACCGAGGAGAGCGAGCAGGAGTTCACCAACGGGCGCACCGCGATGGAGTTCGGCACCACCGCCCGCACCTCGACCAAGCTTGAGTTGATCGGCGACACATTCCGCTGGGGCATGGCACTAACGCCGCAGGCGCCCGACAACAACCGACCGGTGACCGACCTGTACGGCGGCAACCAGGTGCTTTTCAAGCACGACGATCCGCAGCGGCAACTGGCGGCCTGGCTGTTTCTGAAATACTTCTCCGGCCCCGAAGCCCAGGCGATCTACGCTGCGCGCACCGGCTATTTCCCGGCCACAATCTCGTCGCAGGACACCGAGTTGCTGAGCACGAACTACACCGAAAACCCGCAGAAGCAGCAGGCGTTCGAGATGGTCTTCCCGTATGCGAAGATCGACACGCCGACCGCCGCCAGCAATGCGATCTACACCATGATCAACGACACGACGCTGGAGGTACTGCTCGGCCGGATCACGCCTGAGGATGCCGCCGCACGGATGCAGGAAGAGGCCGATCGACTGCTTGCCGATCTGGCGGGCTAACGGTTTTTCGCGTTGCCGCAGATACAAGCAACGCGGGCAATTCGGCGCGAGTTGCCCGCGTTGCCGTGAGAAGGAACAGAGCTATGGAATCGATCATCCTTGTGGAAGAACGGGGCCGGGTGACGCCGAAGCCGCTGGTGCATTACATCCAGCACGAGTTCGATGTCCCCGCCGATACAACGGCGGTGACAATGACGTTGCGCTACCGGAAGCGCCAGTTATGCCAGCTTTTCATCTCGCTCTTCGCGCCCGACGGTTTCCGCGGTTGCCATATGCAGCCCGGTGCGCAGGGCGAGATCATGCTGCAATTGCGGGTTGCCAGCGACAGCGCCAGCAGGGGCGGAATCGCCGGGCCGATCACCCCGGGCCGTTGGCGCGCGCAGATCGACATCGAGCGTACCGCCGAAGAAAGCGACTATCTGCTGACAATCGCGATCGAGCAGGGCGGGCCGGCGGCCCCGGCAGCGGAACCGTTCCCCGAAGATTATGTCGCCAACCCGGCGCCCGGCTGGTATCGCGGCGAATTGCACGCCCACTCCTGGGAGAGCGACGGCAAGGCGCCGGTGGCCGACGTTGTTGCGGCGGCGCGGCATTACGGGCTGGACTTTCTGGCGCTCACCGATCACTTCACGATCAGCGGCTTCGGCGAGTTGGGCCGGCTGGTTGGGCCGGGGCTGGCCTTGATCCGTTCGTGTGAATTAACCGGCCACGCCGGCCATGCGAATATTCACGGCTTGCGGCGTTGGCACGATATTTATGTCGATGGGCGCGAAGATTGGGATATTAATGCCCTGGCCCGCGATGTGCGCGCCGCCGGGGGGCTGTTCTGCGTGAACCACCCCTTCTCGAATAGCCTCGGCTGGCGCTACCACGAATTCGACTGGAACCTGGCCGATATGATCGAGGTGTACCACCATCTGGAAGGGATCAATAATCTGTATCAGATCGGGCTCTGGGATGAGCAGTTGCGCGCCGGCCGGCGGATCGTCGGTGTTGCCGGGATCGACTCGCACCACCCGCACGAGCAGCGGCACCGGCTGGGCCAGGTGTTTACCGCTATCTACGCCGACAGTTTAAGCGAGGCCGGGATTATCGCCGGCTTGCGGCGCGGCAAGGTATATCTGACCCGCGGGCCGGAATTGCTGCTGCACGCCGAAGGGCCGGACGGCAGCGCCGAGATCGGTGAGGAGATCGCCGCCGGGCCGCTCACGATCACGGCGCAGGTCGGGCCGGTACACTTCCCTTTCCGGCTGTTTCTATTCAAGAACGGATTGTTTCACGATCTGGTCGAGCAATTCACGGCGACAAGCGAGCCGCTGGCGATCGGATTTGAAGATCCCGCCGCCCGCGCCGGTGATTACTTCCGTGCCGAGTTGCACGCGATCTTCCCGAACGAAGAAAATCCCTGGAAACGCCAACGCGATCATCAAAGCATGCTCGCAATGACGAATCCGATTTTTGTGATCTAACACCCAATGCCAATGGTTGGCAGGAAGCCGCAGCCGGTTTATGCCGTTGCCGCTGCGGCAGCGAGATGAGCGACGACGGCACACAATTCCTGGTTGTCCTGTGGGTTATACGGCCCGACGCAGCGTCGTGATTCGCCCGGTCGGCCCGGCCTCGGCGCAGGTGCAGAGCGAGCGCAGCGGGCTCTCGCAGGAGATGTATGGATTGGCCGCCAATTTGAGCGCAGACGAGCGAGCGCTGGTTATCGGGTATGTGCGCGGCGTAGCGACAGCGATCAGCCGCCGGCGGCACGAGAAGTAGCCTTATAGCACCATGCTTGATGCCGAACCGCGCGGCTCGCCGGTCGGGTTTTCGCTGCTGGATCAGGCTCAAGCGTTTTGCTCGCCACTACAGAAGCGAAGCTGCCTTTGTTCGGGCGGCGCTTACTGCAAACGGGCGGCAAGATCGGGCGCGCGGCGGGCGATGTCGGCCCGCAGACGAACCAGGGCCAGATCACCGGCTTTCGCCTCCAACATCAGATCGAAGCTCGGCAAACCGCCGGCTGCCGCGAGCAATCGTTGCAGATCGCCGGGTTCGATAAAGTCGGCGTGCTGGCCGGGCCGGGGCGGCAGAATCCGCGCCGGCCACCGCGGCGGGCGGGCAACAGATGGGCCTCGCTGCGCCCGCTGCTGAGATGCACCTCGGCCCGCCGGCCAACCGGCCAGGTAGCCAGGGCCAAACCCAGCGCCAGATCGAGCGGCAGCCGTTCGGGGTTGTGAAGCGCCCAGTGATACGCATCGAAGATGACCGGCACACCGCACATGTGATGCAGGGCCAGGGCCGCGCCCAGACTATGACCGGCGCCGTCGTGCTCGACGGCCAGCCGCGCACGGGCCTGCGTCGAGAGCCGCAGGTAATAGGCGGCGAAACGCTCGATACTGCCATGATCGGCGGCCGGCCCGCCAATATGAACCGTCATCGTGGCCTCAATTGCCGCCGGCGATCGGTAGGCATCCAGCCGGGCCAACAACGCCGCTGTGGCTTCGATCCGGGCGGCCGCGTCGGCGGCCTGTTGCGGATTCACGCCGCCCAGACTGACGCCATGATCGAGATGCACAACCACCCGCAGCTCTGCGGCGGCCAGATCGCGGGCCAGTTGATCGAGTTGCCCACCGCAGTCCGCCAGTGCCGCAGACCCGCCGGCAGGCAGCGCCAACGGCGCCCGGTAGAAGCGCACGCCGATCCGGGCCAGATGAGCGAGCATATCGCGCAGCCCGGCAAGTTGCAGGCTTAGATGCCGCTGCTGCCCGCCGCCAAGCCCTGGTTGAAGCACCGAACGTACCGCAAATCCCAGCCGGATCATGCCGCCCTCGCCATATGCAAACAACACGATTCCGGATATATTATCCGAAATCGTGTTGACTGTCAAGCGCTGCTGGAGGGCCGCACTATGGTTCTTCGCTACCCATGCACATTCAGGCGGCGGTGGGAACGGGTGTAGTAACGCATCTGGCGCGAGAGATTATGGTCGAGCGGGGTTTCACGGATGGCATAGCCGATCGCTTCGGTCGCCTGTTGCAGGCAAGCGCTGATCGCGGCACTCGGCGCACCATCGCTACGCAAGCGCCGCAGTTCCGACTCCCACGGCACGCTACAACTACCCTGAGCAGCAATACCGATGATATCGGGCAGGATGCGACTGTGGCGTTGCCAGTTCAATCCCAGGCAAACAGCGGTGGCCGGGGCGGGCAAGCGTTCCAGGGTGAGCAACAGCAACTCCGCCTCGCGGGCAACTGCGAACACCAGCAACACATGATCCTGATCGGTCAACTCGCCGATGCTGCGGATCGGGAGTTTCAGTGGTTCGCTCAGGGCTGCGGCAAGCGGTTGGGCCAGTGTATCGGCGGCCAGGATCGCCGTATAGTGCCAGCCGGAACTCTGCACCAGTGCGATCAATCGTTGCAGAGTTGTGCCGATGTCGGGGTAGGTAAAATGATAATCCTCGACCGTCCGCACATTCAGTCCGTCATCCTGGGCCGAACCAAGATAAACAACACCATCCTGAGCATAAACCTGATCTTTCACCGTGTTCAAGCTATGAAATTCGCGGTGGCGCATCACCGTGGCGATATTGTCGAGCAACTCGATCTGGGCTCGCGGCGAGTTGGTGTGGGTTACCGCCCGCCCGAACGCGGCCAGGGCCTCATCGAAGCGACGCAAACCAAGGTACGACTTGCCCAGCATGTTATGCACTTCCCAGTCTTCCGGGTAAGAATGCAGCGGATGCTGCAAATGCGAGATCGCCTGGCCATACTCGCCGCGCGAAAGGTGAATAAAGCCAATCTCCATATGAGTCGCCGAGTCGTCGGGGGCCATGCTCAGGCAGCTCCCGAAACTTTCAAGCGCATCTTCAAAGCGCTCCAGCTCGACCAGCACATAGCCGAGGTTATAGTAGGCCAGGAAATCGCCGTCCAGGGCCACAACATTGCGAAACGCTTCGGCGGCTTTCGCCATCAACCCCGAGCGCTGATAATAAACGCCCAGGGCATTATGGGCTTCACGGAGGGTTGGACACACCCGCGCCGCATCACGATAATGGGCGACGGCTTCTTCGACTCGGTTAGCGTGCTCAAGTTCCAGCCCACGTCGTAAAAGCCGCAGACCTTCATCACGTTTGTTTTCGCTGTGCATGGCCTGCACTCCTCACCACTGCCACGTTCCGCAGAACGTACCGAGCGGTGACGTACGCTCGTGTGTGTCACCATGAGATGAGTGAGGACGAACAGCTACGGGATTGTTTTGACATATCATACCATGTCAACAATCGAAAAGCAAAATGTTTGCAGCCTAAACAAAATCCTCAACTTTTGCTTAGATCCGCCGCCAGCGCCACAAATACCAGGCCGCGATGCTGCGATACGGCTGCCAGATCTGCCCGATCCGCCGCACCTCACGCGCCGGCGGCGGCGCTTCGAGTTCGCAGAGACGTTGCACGGCATAGCGCAATCCCAGGTCGTCGGCGGGCAACATATCGAGCCGGCCCAGCCCAAACAACAGGTAGATCTCGGCTGTCCAGCGGCCAATGCCGCAGATCGCCGTCAACCGGACGATCGCCGCTTCGTCGGGCAACTGCGGCAGATCATCCAGTGCGCCGGCGGCGAAATGGGCCGCGAGATCACGAAGATAGCGCACCTTCTGGCTTGAAAGACCGGCTCCGCGCAGGGTTGGGTCGTCGGCCGCAAAGATGGTTGCCGGCTCGACGCTACCCAATGCCGACTCTAATCTACGCCATATCGCCGCCGCTGCCTGAACCGAGATCTGTTGTGAAACGATCGCGTCGGCCAGAGCACTGAAGCGATGACCGCCGGGACGCAAATCACACGGCCCCACGGCGTCGATAACCGTCGCCATGCGATCATCAGCGCTGCGAAGATACGCAATTGCTGCACTATAGTCGGGTAGTTCGTCCATCTATGCATGTTACAATAACACATCATTTTGTCTTTTGCATAGCGCATTCCCCGGCAACACCCGGTGCATTATGTTTACTTTTTGCGGTAAAGGCTCTGCATTTGCGCTGGTTTGACGGCTTCGCCGCCAAGCTACCGCAGACATGGCCCATGCTGCATTCTGAATTATCGTATGTATGTTCTCGGTACTGCCGGACATGTTGATCACGGCAAATCAACCCTCGTGAAAGCCCTGACCGGGATCGATCCCGATCGCTGGGCGGAAGAGAAGCGCCGCGAGATGACGATCGATCTCGGGTTTGCATGGCTGACATTGCCGTCGGGCCGGCAGGTGAGCCTGATCGATGTGCCCGGCCACGAGCGCTTTATCAAGAATATGCTCGCCGGCGTCGGCGGGCTCGATGCGGCCCTGCTGGTGATCGCAGCCGATGAGTCGCTGATGCCGCAGACGAATGAGCATCTGGCGATTCTCGATCTGCTTGGTGTGGCGCACGCTGTGGTGGCGCTCACCAAGTCCGATCTGGTTGATGCCGATTGGCTGGAGCTTGTCGCCGACGAAGTCCATGAGCGCCTGGCCGCAACCAGCCTGGCCAACGCCGAACTGGTGGCGGTCTCGGCCCGCAGCGGCGCCGGCCTGGATGCGTTGCGTCGCGCGATCGACCACATGCTCGATCAGACGCCGCCACGCGGGAATGGCTCCGGCGCGCCGCGCTTGCCGATCGATCGCGCTTTCACGATCGGCGGCTTCGGCACGGTGGTCACCGGCACGCTGATCGATGGGCCGCTGCTGCTCGGCCAGGAGGTTGAGATTCTGCCCTCGGGGTTGCGGGCGCGGGTGCGTGGCCTGCAAATGCACCAGGAACGGGTTGAAGCGGCTGCGCCGGGAACTCGTCTGGCGGTGAATCTGGCCGGTGTACATCATCGTGAATTGCGCCGCGGCGATCTGCTGACCTTGCCCGAAACCATGCGACCAACACAGTTGCTCGATGTGCAGATCCGGGTTTTGGCGGCGGCGCCACACCCATTGACCCAGAATATGGCCCTTGATCTGTTTATCGGCGCGGCCGAGACGCCCTGCCGGATCACGCCGCTCGATAGCGAAGCCCTGGCTCCCGGCAGCAGCGGCTGGGTGCAGCTACGCCTCGCATCACCGATCGCCGCCGTACACGGCGACCGGCTGATATTACGGATTCCCTCGCCAAGTATCACCGTTGCCGGCGGCACCGTTGTCGATCCGCATCCGCCGCGCCATCGCGCTGGTGAAGGACCACGGCGATGAATTCGCGAAAGCCATGAGCGCCGATTTCGGCAGCCGTTCGGTGCAGCAGTCGATGCTGACCGATATCGCCGCCACTGTGGGCGCGGGTAATCATGCGCTCAAGCACATGGATGCTTGGCCAAGACGGAAAAACGGAAAGTCCAGTTTCCGCTCGGGCTGCTGGGTGCGAGGGCCGAGTTGCGGTATGAGCCCAAAGGCGTCATCGGCATTCTCAGCCCGTG
>JAAUQO010000260.1 GCA_012032775.1 Oscillochloris sp.
CTGACGTGACCAGTCCTGTCCGCGTGAACCAACCATCTCGGCGAGGCGCATTGTAAGCACCTGCGTGTTGGGCTGCGAGCCGATGAAGACCAGGGCGATCAGGTAATCGTTCCAGACCCAGAGGAACTGGAAGATACCGAAACTAGCCAGGGCCGGGAGCGAAAGCGGCAGGATCAGACGCGTGAAGATCGTGAAGTGCGAGGCGCCGTCGATAAACGCCGACTCGAGCAGATCACGCGGGAGCTGACTGACATAGTTGTAAAGCAGGTAGGTCGCCAGGGGTAAGCCGAAGCCGGTATGGGCCAGCCAGACCGCCATATAGGTACCGTTCAGATCCAGATCGACATAGAAACGCAGAATCGGGATCAGGGCCACCTGGAGCGGCACCACCAGCAAGGCAACCACAACCGTAAAGAGCAAAAAGCGGCCGGGGAAACGCATCCAGGCGAAACCATAGGCTGCGAAGGCGGCGATCAGGATCGGGATCACCGTGGCAGGAACCGCTACGGCGATTGTATTGATCAGCGCGCCGGAGAGATCGGCGCCCTGCTCAGTTACTTCGCTGCCATCACTAAGCGTATAGGTGAACTGGCGACCGGCGATCACATTCTGGTAGTTTTCGAGCGTGAAATCGGTATTCATCGCCCAGGTACCACCCTGGATCGCCAGCAAGCGCCCACGGCGATTCTCCCAGGTTACCTGGCGGCCGTCGGGCAATGCGACACCGGCCTCGATCTCGCCGGCGCTGTAGGTAGCGCCGCCCAACTCGGCCGGCAGCGTGATCGGCTGGCGCAGATCCGTATCTTCAGGCAGTTGAATCGTATCGACCGTGTTGAACTCCTGGTGCGGCAGCACCGTCCACCACCCCGAATTCTGGATCTGATCGCGGGTACGGAACGACGAAACCAGCAGACCGAGGGTCGGCAGTGTCCAGAGCAGACAGAGCAACCCAAGGGCAATATTGACAATCGTCTTGCCGATCAGCTTCTGGCGTTTGGCGCTGCTGGTGCGGCCGCCGGAGGTTGGGCGGGTTGCAGTTGCGGTAGCCATCAGAACACCTCCTGCTTGTTAAGCTGACGCAAGTTATAAACCATCACCGGGATCACAGCAATCAGCAACACAATCGCGATTGCCGAGCCATAGCCGAAGTTACGATTGGTGAAAAATTGCCGATAGAACTCGACCGCGATCACATTCGTCCCATACTGACCGCCGGTCATCACAATCACAACATCGAAGATCTTGAGCGAGAAGATCAGGATCGTAGTGGTAACAGTCACGATTGTGCCCTGGATAGCGGGCAGCATAATTTGGAAGAAGATATTGATTTCGGTCGCGCCATCCACCCGCGCGGCTTCAAGCGTATCCTCGGGAATACCCTTAATTGCGGCGGAAAAGATCACCATTGCGAAGCCGGTTTGCATCCAGATCAGGATCGCGATCAGGAAGAAATTATTCCAGGGCTGGAGCAAAGTTGTCCAGGCTTGCGGATCACCGCCGAGGCCGGTCACAATCGCGTTCAGCAAACCAATCTGAGCGCGATCGGCAGGAGCGTAGTAATAGATAAAGCGCCAGATCACACCGGCGCCGACGAAACTGATCGCCATCGGCATAAAGATCAGCGACTTGGCGACCGTCTCGAAGCTACTGCGGTCGGCGAGCACCGCAACCAGAAGGCCGAAGAGCACACAGCCGGCGGTTCCGAACACCATCCAGAGGACGTTATTGCGGAACGAGGTGATCATCGAGCGTTCGGTGAACACAGCAGCATAATTTTGCAAGCCGACAAACTGATCCGAGCCGGGGCCAAGAAAACTGTAGTAAAGAGTTTGAAGTGTAGGCAGGAAGAGTGCCCAACCGAGCACAATCACCGCCGGGCCGACAAAGACAAATGGCGTCAGGAAGCGGCGTGCAGCACCCGGCAACTGCTCAACCATGCCGTTAAGGGTATAAAACAGGCCGGCGGCGCCGCCGACACCCCAGACGATTGCGATAAGCGCCGTCACCAAGCCAGGGAGACTATTGTTCAGCTGGACTGATCGGAGGAATACGAACCCGCCCCACAAAAATGCCAGCAGCAGGGCGAAGAGGACTACCGCCAACGCAAGCCGTCCGACATTCATCTGTTCGTCGGATCTCGCACCGGTGGTACGGGTGGTCACTTCGGTTGTGCTTTGCATGAGCAACGCTCCATTGCGTATGGTGGGGCTACGGGCGAGGGCGGCCGTCGTCCCCGTGACTAGTAACAGGGCTGCCGGGGCCACAAGCGGGCTACGGCCCCGGCAGGCTGAGTGCTGAACTGAAGGGAGCGATCTGCTCCCTTCAGCACCCTCGGCAGGGCGAACGATTACTGCGGCCAGCCGGCATCGATCTCTTGCAATGCCTGCTCAAGCGGCACCGTTCCAGCAACCCAGTCGGTCATACCCTTCCAGAACGAACCGGAGCCGACCTGGCCGGGCATCAGGTCCGACGCATCGAAGCGCAGGCTATCGGCGCTGAGGATGATATCGGCGATACTGCGCTCGATATCGCTCAGATACCAATCAAGGCTCGAGTCGTTGTGGGGCGAGATCGCGCCGCCCGAAGCGAGCCAATCCTGAACCGAAGCACCGCTGGAGAAGTAAGACATCACGGCGCGGACTTCGGGGCGATCGTTGAACATCGCCATCATGTCACCGGCGACGAGCACGGGCCGGCCGTAGTCGGCCTCGTTGATCGGCGGCAGGTAGAAGAAGTCGTAGTCCTCACCTGCGACGGCCGTCTCGGGGAAGAACGAGGTGATGAAGTTACCCTGCTTGTGCAACCAGCAGCCCGGCGGCTCGTTGAACATCGGCGCAGGGGCATCACCGAAGAAGGTGGTGACAATCGCGGCGCGACCGCCGTAGACATACTCGTCGTTGAACCAGACCTCAGCCAACGTTTCGGCAGCGTTGGTTACCTCAGGCGAGGCGAAATCGAGATCACCGGTTACCCAGGCGTCGTAGTTCTCCAGCGAGGTGGTGCGCAGCATCACCTCTTCCATCCAGTCGGTGGCCGGCCAACCGGTGGCGGCGCCCGACTCGATACCGACACACCAGGCCGTATCGCCGTCGGCGGCGATCTGATCGGTCAGAGCCAACATGTCATCCCACGTCTCGGGGATAGTGTAGCCGGCGGCATCGAACTCGGCCTTCGGATACCAGACCAGGCTCTTGCCGTTCACGCGGTGCCAGACACCGGCGCTGATGGTGCCGTCGGGGCCTTCCATCTGAGCCATGTCAAGCCAGCTCTGGTTGTAGTTCTGCTGCAACCACTCCTGGTTCAGGAACTGGCTGGTATCGACAACCTTGCCGTCGCGCACAAAGTTGGCGAGCAAGCCAGGCTGCGGGAAGTCGGCGATATCGGGCGGATTGCCGCCGTCAACGCGGATCGAAATGCTGGCCTCGAACTCCTTCGAGCCCTCGTACTGAATATCGATCCCGGTCATCTCCTCAAAGGTCGTCATTGCGTTGTTAAACTTGACGGCGTCCTCATCGGTGAACGGACCGGCCATTGTCACGACGGTACCGTCGTACTCGCCATTAAAGGCGGCAGCGAGTTCTTCGCTAACAGTGGCGGCGTTGGCCGCAAGCGCCTCGGTGGCGCTACCGGTCATACCCGGATCGGGCAACTCAACGGCGGGATCGGCAACTTCAGCGGTCGGTTCTTCCATCGCAGCGGTCGGTTCTTCGGCAGCAGCGGTCGGTTCTTCTGCCGGAGCGGGAGCCTGAGTAGGTTCTTCGACTACGGGCGCAGTGGTCGGCTGTTCAGCGGCGGGCTGGCTGCCGCAGGCGGCCAACAGGACGCCGATGATCAGCAGCATGATCGTCAAAGGCGAAAACTTACGGAGCATGCATCCTCCATTGGTTCGGCGGCGAACATTGCCGCACACAAGACAGAATTTGGAACAAGGGCGCGTTCAGCGCAGCGGTGAACCGCACCACCCCCTTCCCGGCAACAATCACATTCCAATACCGCTATGAAGCAGGCGCCGAAGTGGTTGCGCGAAGCACCAATTCGCAGCTAAGGATCTCTTTCGGACATACCGGCGCAACCGGATCGCTCAGGATAGTCATCAGCAATTCCACGCTACGGGCGCCGCTTTCGAAGAGCGGCTGCCGTACGGTGCTTAATCCGAGATACTCGGCGATATCGATATCATCGAAGCCGATCACAGAAAGTTGCTCAGGCACAGCAAGACCGAGATCGCGCGCTGCTTCGAGCACCCCCATTGCCTGCGTATCACTGGCAGCAAAAATCGCACTTGGCGGTTCGGCTACTTGCAGCAATTTATGTGCCACCAGTCGAGCCTCATAACGCCCATGCACCGTATGCTCGATATACGCCGGCGAAGGTGCGATCCCAGCGGATGTCAGCGCTTGCTGATAGCCGGCCAGGCGATCGCGACTGCTGGTGAACTGAAACGTGAGTGGATCGTCAAGTAGATCGCCAACAAACCCAATCCGCCGGTGGCCGAGATCGATCAGCGCCTGAGTGGCCAACATGCCGCCGCTGGTGTTATCGATACCGACACTTGGGAGTGTGTCGATCAGCGCATCAATCATCACAATCGGCACGCCGGACTCGTGCAAAGCAGCCACTTCATCAGGCGCCGGAACCAGCGAAATAATCAACACTCCGTCGGATCGGTCACGCCGGGCGGCATCGCGCAGGCTGGCTGCACGACGCTCGATGGTTTCGACGTTAAATACGACCAGGTTATATTCGCTTCCGGCCAGCGTCGCCTCAATCCCACGTAAGCGCTCGACAACCGAAGGCCGCGTAAAAAACGGCGCTATCGTTGCGATAGTCAGGGTGCGACCAAGAGCAAAACTACGAGCGATCTGGCTGGGTTTGTAGCGCAGTTCGGCAATGACGGCGAGCACACGTTCGCGGGTAGGCTGGCTCACAAGCGGGCTGTTGTTCAACACACGCGAGACGGTACCAAGGCCAACGCCGGCCTTCCGCGCGACGTCACGGATCGTCGCGCCCATTACACCTCCTTGTGCTGGGCAAGAGATACGAGCGTTGTAATGAAGTTATCAGATACAAATTGGAACTGTTTCCATAGTACCAGATAATTCGCACCTGTCAAGGGAAGCAAGGCGTGTGCTACAATAGCGGCGAACCGCGCGCCGATAGGGAAGGAGTATCTGCCATGAACAAGCAGACGATCCGTGATATTGCGTGGGCCGGGAAACGGGCGTTAGTTCGCGTCGATTTTAACGTACCGCTTGACGATCAAGGTCAAATCACCGACGACACCCGCATTCGCGCTGCGCTGCCGACGATTCGCTACCTGTTGGAGCAGGGCGCCAATGGCGTCGTGCTGATGTCGCATCTGGGCCGCCCCAAAGGCAAGGTAAACCCGAAATACAGCATGCGCCCGGTGGTTGAGCGCTTATTCGAGTTGTTACCGGAAGCCGACGAGGTGAAGAAGACCGAGGCGATCACCGGCGAGGCGGCTGAGGCCGCCGCCGCAATGCTGCGCCCCGGCCAGGTATTGATGTTGGAGAATACCCGCTTCGACCCGCGTGAGGAAAAGAACGACGCCGAGATGTCGGCCGAGTTGGCGCGGCTGGGCGATGTATTCGTGAATGATGCCTTCGGCGCGGCGCATCGCGCCAATGCCAGCACCGAGGGTGTCGCCCGGCATTTGCCGGCGGTGGCCGGTTTCCTGATGGAGAAGGAATTGGCGTTTATCGGCGGAGCGCTCGTGGATCCGCAGCGACCATTTGTGACGATTATCGGCGGGGCGAAGATCAGCGACAAGATCGGCGTGATCGAGAACCTGCTCGGCAAGGTCGATGCGCTGCTGATCGGCGGCGGCATGGCCAACACCTTTCTGCTGGCCGAAGGCAAGAATATGGGCGATTCGCTGCTGGAGCCGGAGAGCGTGGCTACTGCGCGCGATCTGATCGCCAAAGCCCGTGCCGCCAATGTGCAGTTGCTCTTGCCCACTGATGTGGTGATTGCCGATGCCTTCAGCGCCGGCGCCAATCACAAGCCGGTGAGCGTGAATGAGATCCCCGGCGGATGGCGCGCACTCGATATCGGTCCCGATACGGTTAGGCAATACCGCAGTACGGTAACGAGTGCGAAGACGATCATCTGGAACGGGCCGATGGGTGTGTTCGAGATGGAGCCGTTCGCCGTCGGTACGCGGGCGATCGCCACAGCGATGGCCGAGGCGGCCGATGCCGGTGCGGTGACGATTATCGGCGGCGGTGATTCGGTGGCGGCGATCGAACAGGCTGGTCTGGCCGATCGGATGTCGCATGTCTCGACCGGCGGCGGCGCCTCGCTGGAATTGTTGGAGGGCAAGGAATTGCCCGGTGTGGCGGCTTTGAACGACAAATAGATTGCGTGGGGTTTGCCGGATGCGCCGGCAAACCCACGCAGCGATCTTTCTACGGCGCCGCCTGGGTCGTATCCATGTCGTCGCCGGCAGGCCATTCCTCTTGATTGCCGGCCCAATCACGGGCACGAACCCGGAAGGCGAAATGTTTGCCTTCATCGGGTCCCCACCAGGCACTCGTTTCGGCCATATTCGTCTTCCAATCGATCCAGCCGCCGTTCGGCAAACGGCGCACCTGCACGTCGTAGGCCGAGATGCCGCTCAGGTCGTCATCACCACCCCAGGTGATCTGATAGCCGTTCTCCTGTCGCACGATCGTTGTCACACTGCTGCTTGGCGCGGCTGTGTCGGCTCGCGGCACCCAGGCAACCACATCGTAACGCACCGCCCGCCCGCTATCGGCCGTCAGATCGTCCAATTCCACCCGCGGCAACTCGTTGGTCGTCCCGCCGAAATGATAGGTGCCGAGCGAAACCCAGGTACCGGCATTGGCCTGTTGATCGATCAGCACATCGGTCATCGCGCCGTCGTGGTAAATGTGATAGCGAGCCGAACTGGTAGCGACGCCGACACACTCCGGTACGTAGGCCTTCACCTCATAGAAACCGGGGGTTGATAACTCGGGTTGCCAACCGGCCCAGGTGGTCTTTTTAGCTTGATTGTTGGTGGATTTTGTAAAATCATGGCTGCCGCCAAGGCCACAGGCAGCTTTTTCCCAATGCGGGCCATTGGCGGTATAGCCGGCGGCGCCGTTATCAACGGTGATCGCGCCCGCTTCAACCTCGACCGGCTTGGCCGGCTGGCTTGGCGCCGGATTGACGTTTACCGCTGCGCCGGCACCGGGATCGGCACCGAGCCAGAGGAAGCTCACTTCAACATAATCATTGCGAGTCATCCCAAGATCGTCCCAATATGCGCCGTCGGCAATATCGATCCCATTGGGGTTATTAATGCGCCGACCGCGCTCATCGCGCCCGCCGTTGTAGTCGTCGTAATAGGCTGCATGGGCCATCGGACGACCAACCGGCAGGTCGCTGTAGCGCCGATTGGGATTCCAGTAATCGTCCTTCGTATTCCAGGGTCCGACATCCCAGACCGGCAGGATCACACTGCGGCCTTTGTAAGTAACTCGAACACGGAACTTATCGGTACCTTTGGGCGAGAGCACGGACCAGGAGGGCAGCGCGACAAAGCGGTCGCGGGGTTTAATAATATGCCCGTTAGCCGTCATATGGCCAACGAGACCCTCACGGGTGGCAAAATGCGATACGTTGGGGCAATTGCCTGCTGATCCTCGACCGTAGACGGGGCCGCCTGTACCTGTGCCGTAATCATCGTCAGCACAACAA
>JAAUQO010000018.1 GCA_012032775.1 Oscillochloris sp.
GCGCTGAAAGACGCCAACGGCAAGCCGGTGCCCAATCAGGCCCGCAACACCCAACTGACTGCGGCCAGTCTGGTTACCTCGCTCAGCCTTTCGGCGATGGCCATCGGCGCCTCGTATGGTGCGATCGCGCTCGGTGTCGCCTTCGCCTGCTCGGTATCGTGATCGCCGGCCTCGGCTATGCCCTGCTTGGCCTGATCACGCCCCAGGTCGCCGAGAAGTACGGGTTGCACGCGGTTAGCTCATAAGCAGCTCACCCGCAGGTGCGCACTTCGAGTGATACTGGCTTCCCATGGCCCTGTGCAGTTGCACGGGGCCTTATCTTTGCGCACAAATAGTGGTTTTCAAGATGCCTGATGGCTGATGTCTGAGCGCGCTGCCGCGCGGCTCACCAGTCCGGTATTCGCTCCCGGATCAGGCTCAAGGGTTTTGCTCAGCGCTATGGAAGGAAAGTGGTGCCGGAGACGGGACTCGAACCCGTAAGGAGAAATCTCCAACGATTTTTAAGATCGTAGCGTATGCCATTCCGCCACTCCGGCCCGGCACTAGTATACCATAAGGGTTGTTATTCAGGCTGCGTCCGGTACAATGAACAACGACCCGCTCGGGCAATCCCGGCATAGTTTAACGCGGAACAAGGAACTCGCCGACACACCAGCCTTCAATCCCGGCCGAACGGACGCGCCACCATTCCAATCCTGCAAGGTCAATCGGCCCTTCCAACACCTCAACCTCGGTTCCCGGTGCAAGGCTCAGAACAATCTGTTGATCTTGTCCCGGCTGCGCCCGTAGATTCAGGCCGGGAATGCTATCAACCACCGTCGCCCGACTCTGCGGTCGCAATCCTTCCGGTGTCGGCTCAGGTGTCACTGTCGGTTCGGGGGCGGTGGTGTCTGCTGCATCGGATTGTATGGCACTATTGATCGCCGGCGCCGTGGTGATCACCGGCGCAAAGGCCGCCTCGCCGGTGGATGTCGCTGGCGGTTGCGGCTCGGACGGCGGTTGCTGAAGCGTGAATGAGATCGCCAGGCCGATCAAGAAAATACTGACAATGATCAGGGTCGGAATCAGCCAACTCTGAACACGGCTGAACATCCCGGCCAGTTGCTCGGTACGTGCGATTCGATCATCGCTCTGGCTAAGATCACGGCGCGCCAGATCGGGGTAACGGTCGAGCAGAGGATAATCCGATGTACTGCGGGATCTACGATCCTGGCGCCGCCCATCATCGCGCTCATACGAAGTCGTCGTCCGGCCAGAACGCGGCGGCGGCACGTCATCCCGGACAAACGAAGTCGTCGTCCGGGTAGAACGCGGCGGCGGCACGTCGGTACGTTCCAACGAAACGGTGCTACGCCCGCTGCGTTGCCGTGGTTCGTCGCCGGGAGGAGCGGCCTGCAATGGGTCGAAGCCGGCCCGTTCCGCCGGACTGCTCATATCATCAGGGCCGATCACCACCGCCCCGAAGCGCGGCAGAATGCGGGCCACCAGGCGCTGATAGTTCGCGATTGTCTCGGCGGTAACCGTGATCTGTTCGCCGTGGGCAACCCTGGCGCGCAGCCGATGCATGCGCCGGATCGTCTCGGCCTCGGCCGGCTCCAGACCACCGTCGGCAATGCCGGCAAGTGTCTCGACCAACTGTGGAAACGGCGCAACAGCAGCGGGTAGGCGCCGGCGAATCGTATGCGCCCGCAACGCATCCTCGATACTGCCGTGCAGACTCAGCAAGGCCAATTCAGCCGGCCCGCGCCGCATACGCGCCTGGGCCAGCGTGTATTTACGTCGCGCCGAATCGAGCAATTCGGTCGGACTCGGCAGCGAACTACTATCGAGCGGCATGGTCATGCCGGTACTGCTTTCCAGCGATCCGTTGCCGGCTTGCGAGGGTACAACATAGTTAAGCTGATGTGTGTCGCGCCACGAGCGTTTCCGGCAGACAGGCGCAACTTCGTGGCACGATCAATTGGCCCATTCTGCATGCTGCATTCTACTCGGCCGGTTTCGCCAATTCTTCCTCCAGGATCCGGCGCACCAGTTGGGCATTGGCCTGGCCCTTTGTCGCCCGCATCGCCATGCCGACCAGGAACTGCACGGCGGTTAGCTTGCCGTTGCGATACTCGGCGATCGCCTTCTCGGCCTTCTCCTCGCCGAGCACCTGCACCACCACCGTGCGAATCGCGTCATCGTCGCTGATCTGAGTCAGGCCACGCTCGGCGACCAGTTGCGCCGGATTCGCCCCGCTGTCGAAACTCTCCTCGAAGAGTTGCTTGGCGACGCTGCGGGTGATCTTGGCCTGGGCCACCAACTCGATCAAAGCGGCCAGATTCGCCACCGGCATGCGTTCAAGCAGCCGCTCCGGCTCTTCGCTGCGATCCTTCAGCAGCCGGAAACCCTCGTTCAAGACCCAGTTGGCAACCTCTTTGCCGCTTGCGTCGGGCGTGGCTGCGACGGCGGCCTCGTAATAGTCGGCGATCGCGCGATTCAGGGTCAGCAAATCGGCATCGCGATAGGCCAGGCCGTATATCTGCTCGAAGCGGGCGCGCCGTTGGTCGGGAAGTTCCGGCAACTCGGCCTTGCGTTCGGCGATCCAGATCTGATCAAAAACCAGCGGCGGCAGATCCGGCTCGGGAAAATAGCGATAATCGTGGGCCATCTCCTTTGAGCGCTGGCCCACCGTTTCGCCGCGCACTTCATCCCAACCGCGGGTCTCTTGCGCGATTGTGCCGCCCGCCTCCAGCACCATCACCTGGCGGCGGATCTCATAGGTCAATGCGCGCTCGACATAACGAAACGAATTGATATTCTTGATTTCGACTTTGGCGCCGTAGGTATCGGTATCGGCGGGACGCACACTGACATTGGCGTCGCAGCGCAGTGCCCCTTCCTCCAGGTTCCCGCTGTTCACCCCGATCCAGACCAGTATCTGGCGGATCTTCTCAAATGTCAGCCGGGCCTCTTCGGGTGTGCTGATATCGGGCCGGGTGACAATCTCCATCAATGGAATACCGCTACGGTTATAGTCGATCAGCGAATGGCCCGAATCGCCATGGGTAAGCCGGCCGGTATCCTCCTCGATATGCAGCCGTTCGAGCCGGACGCGCTTCACCTCGCCGGCCTCGGTGCGGATATCGATATAACCGTCGCTGCACAAGGGTTGATCGTACTGAGTGATCTGAAACCCTTTGGGCAGATCGGGATAAGGATACGACTTTCGTGCGAAGACCGAGCGTTCGTTTATGCTGCAGTGCAGCGCCAGCCCGGTCAGAGCGGCCCGCTCGACCGCCAATTGATTGACCACCGGCAATGTGCCGGGCAAGCCGAGGCTAACGGCGGAGACAAAGGTATTGGGTTCGGCCCCGGCATACTCAGCCGGACAGCCGTCGAACATCTTCGAGGCTGTGCGGATATGGGCATGGATCTCCAGGCCGATCGTGGTAATAAAGGCTGCCATTGCTGTCCTTTGTGCTGCAAAACCGTTCGGCGCCATTGTAACATATTCGTTCTTTGTGCGAAAATTTTTGCTGTTGGTCTGCGCACTACATGGGCAAAACCACCAGTAAAATCGCCGTTAAGGAAAAATTGCCTAAATCCTCGTTCGTGTTGACACAGAGTGTTGACAAATAATTCATCTTAAGGATTCTCCATGCAGGTAGTTCTGAGGCGAGTTCTTCTGGTGCTAAGTACTTTGCTGTTGGTGAGTGGCGTCGGCGCGACAGCTCCGCAGGCGGATTCGGTGGTTGCTGTCAAGCCGCCCTCCTCCGTCTATGTGTTGCGTGGCGGTGATGCCGCAACGGATACGGCTGTGGTGAATGCCTTGCGCGCCGCCGGCATGGATGTGACTACAGGTGTCGAGACGCCGGAGTTTAGCGGCAGCGAAGCCAATCTGCCTGACTTTGATGCGGTGCTGGTTCTGTATAATCAGAATGTGGCCCGAGTGCTGGCGCCGGCCGGCGTTGCCGCCCTGGTTGAGTACGTACAGGCCGGTGGCGGCCTGGTTAGCAGCGAGTGGTTGATCTGGCAGAGCGCGGCCCAGAATTACACGGCCTTGAGCGACATATTGCCGGCAACCAGTTGCGGTATTCAGACGGCCGGCAGCACCACGCTGACTCAACTGACGCCGAATCCGGTTATCAGTGCCGGTCTGCCGGTGCAGTTTAGCCTCCCGCTCGGGAATTTCTCAGGCAGCCAGGGTTGTTTGATCGCGCGGCCTGAAGCGGCGGCCCTGTATGCCAACAGTTACCCCGGCCGGGATGACGCCGTCGGCCTTGCGGCCTGGAATCCGCCCACCGGCAGCGGGCGCGTCGCCTCGTTTGCGACATTGCTGAGCGCCGCCGAGGTTGCAACCGGCGAAGGCCAGACCTTGCTGCAAAATACCGTTGCCTGGGTGGCCGGCGGGCATGATCTGACACCGCCGACGATCCAGGAATTCACGGTAGCCGGCGCCGCACAATCGGCAGCAGCCGCGATCTGACGGTTTCACTCAAGGCGAACGACCGCGGCGGCTCGCAATTGGGAACGTATTATCTGGTTGAATACGTTTATAGTAACAATCCGCTCGATCCCTGGCGCGTCGTTCAACGCAGCGGTTGGCAGGCCTACGGCAATGGCGCAAAAGCCGACGTTGCCTGGCAATTGACCGCTGATCCCGGTGTGCATTATCTTCAGGCTTTCGTCGCCGACAAGGCCGGAAATGTGGTGACGGCGCCGGGGCTGGAATTTCTGAACGTGCAGTCGGGCGCAGTAAGTGTGGCGCAGGACGAAGTAAAGATCTATCGGATCACGCCTGACGCAGATGCGCCGGTGACGGTGCGCCTGGAGGTGTTGAGCGGTAATCCCGATCTGTATGTTTTCGGCGAGAATGCGATTTTCGCCGATGGACTGGACACGGCGGTCGAGGAGTTCTCGTTCACCGCTGATGGCGGGATCTATCAGATTGAAGTCGAAGGCTACCAGAGCGGAAGCTATCGGCTTGAGGTCAGTGGCGGCGGGGTGCGGGCATTGCCCGACAGTGTTGGGTTGGATGCCCGGCGGCGGCGCAGCATCATCACCCTGAGCGCCTACGCACCCACTACGGAAGATGCAGAACTGCCGGTGCCGCCGGCAGTGACGGGACCGGCCGCAATCGGGCGAGTGATGTATCTGCCGTATATCGAGGCGGCGGAGTAGTGGAGTGACGGAGCCGTATGGTTGCAGTAATGCAGCAGGCCATTCCCTGGGCCGCATATCTGCCGTATCTCGTCGCTCGCGCGTTGGTCGAAGAACCGCATGTTGCATTGGCGGGACGCGAGCGGCGCTTGAATGCGGTGGTACTGTTTGCCGATATTTCCGGCTTCACGGCGATCAGCGAAGCGCTGGCCCGTAAACCGGGCGGCGCCGAGGAACTGACCGAGTTGATCAACGCGTATCTGGCGCCGGCGATTGCGCTGGTTGAGCAGTATGGCGGCAGTGTCGGCAAACTCGGCGGCGATGCGCTGACGGCGGTGTTTCCGTATGCGCCCGGCCGGCGTAGTGCGGTGGCCCAGCGGGCTGTTGCGTGTGCGTTGCAGATCCAGCGGCATGTGACACGCTTCGCGGCTGCCGCCACCAATGCCGATCGGCTGGCGCCCACCATGCGGCTCGGCCTGGCCGAAGGCCCGTTGCTCTGGGTGGTGGTCGGCTCGCCGGGGCATCGGCTGGAATTGGTGCTGGCCGGAGCGGTGTTAAGCCGGGCCGCTGCTGCCGAACGCACCGCAACCGTGGGTACGGTAGTGGTCACAACCGGCTTGCTCGCCGAGTTGAGCAGCGTCGATTGCCTGCCGTGTGATAGCGACTCGTCCGAACTCTTTCCACAGTTTTATCAGATCGCCCGCCTCCACAGCACGCCGCAGCCGGAGCCGCTCCCGCCACTTGGCCCGCTTCCGGCCGCGGCTCTGAATCAGGCGGCGGCCTTTTTGCCGCCTCCGATCGCGCGACGGCTGGAAAACGGTCAGGCCAGTTTTGTCAACGAACATCGAACTGTGACGGTGTTGTTCGCGGCCTTCGCCGGCCCCGATACCGATCACGATCCCCACGCCGCTGCCACGCTCCAGGCCTACCTGGCGCAGGTGTTTCAGGTGGTACGGCGCTATGGCGGATCGACCAACAAGGTCGATCTGGGCGAAAAAGGCTGCACCTTCCTGGCCATCTTCGGCGCGCCACCAGCCACGACGACGACGGCGCCCGCGCCTTGCATTGTGCGCTCGAATTGCGTACCCTCGACGGCCCCGATCGCCAACGGCTACGCGTGGGTGTCGCTACCGGCGCTGCATATTTGCGGCGAGGTTGGTTCGGCCACCCACCGCGAGTATACGGTGATCGGCGATACGGTAAATATGGCTGCCCGGCTGATGGAAGTTGCCGCTCCGGGCCGGATTCTAGTTGCCGAGGCGGCCCGTCGTGCTGCCGGCCCGACCTTCACCTGGGAGGCGGCGGAGGTGCTGCAATTGCGTGGGCGCAGTGCTCCGGTTCCGGTGAGTGGATTGGTCGGGGCGCGTTTGAATGGCGATCAACAACCGCTGGCGCCGATCATTGTTGGGCGACATGCTGAACTTGGCCAGATCAACGAGTGTCTGGCTCGGATGGTGCCTGGCCATGGCCAGGTGGTGGCCTTTGTCGGCGAGGCCGGGATCGGCAAGAGTACCCTGGCTCAGGCGGCGCTGGCTGCTGCGGTTCGCCACGGAGCACGGCCGTTGCGCGGCGAATGCTTATCGTTCCGCGCCGATAGCAGCTACCTTGTCTGGCGTGATCCACTGCGTACGCTGCTCCATATTGATCCGAACACCTCGGCTACCCGGCAGTTGAACCAGTTGCGTAAGGTGCTCACGGCGCTCGATCCGCGCTTGAGTGCGCGGGCGCCGCTGCTGGCCGCCGCCCTTGGCTTGCCCGCGCCCGATAATGCCCTGACCGGCGATTTGAATCCAAAAGAGCGCAAGGTGGCGCTTGAAGCGCTGGTGGTGGATTTGTTGGCCCGGATCAGCGCTGAGATGCCCCTGGTGATTGTGTTGGAAACCTGCGATTGGATCGATCCGCTTTCCCGCGATCTGCTGGAAACCGTGATGCGCCGGATTGCGACCCTGCCGGTACTGTTGTTGCTCACGTATCGTACTCAGGCCGAGCACGAGTTGCCCCTGCTCGATCCGCGTCTGCCCCATGGGCGCGAGCTGCATCTGCGCGAACTCGATCCGCACGAATCCGCCGAACTGGTCGATCTGGTGGTCGCGCGCTTCTACGGACCGGCGCAGATCGCGCCGCCGACACTCAAAGAACGGGTGGTTGCGCGGGCACAGGGCAACCCCTTTTATATCGAAGAGTTGATCAGCCTGGCCCGTGGCCGCAACATCGACCTTGACGATGATGCGGCGATCGCCGAGTTGGAGTTGCCGGACAGTTTACATAACCTTATCCTGAGCCGGATCGACCGTCTGAGCGAAGATGCCCAGATGACGCTGAAAGTCGCCAGTGTGATCGGGCGTGAATTCAGCCCCCAATGGCTCGGCGGCGTTTATCCGCCGTTGGCTGCCGAAGCGCAGCTCGGACATGGTCTGGAGGAGTTGCGGCAGAATGAACTAACCGTGGCCGGCACGGGCGGGAACGAGCATGCGTACCTGTTCAAGCATGTGCTCACACGGGAAGTTGCTTATAACAGCCTGGCGCGATCCACCAGGGCCGAACTGCACGAACGTGTCGGTGCATTTATCGAGCGGCGCTACCCCGACGATCTCGATCGCCATCTGGATCTGCTGGCGCATCACTACAGCCTGAGCGAAAATCAGATCAAGCAGCGCGAATACCTGGCGCGGGCCGGCGAGGCGGCGTACACCAGCGGCGCGGCGGGCGCGGCGGTTGAGTTTTTTCGCAAACTGCTGCCGTTGTTGCATCAGCAGGAACGCGGCGGTGTGTTGTTGCGCCTGGGCATGGCCTACCGGCTAAGCGGCGACTGGGCAGCGGCGGAAGAGATGTACCGCGCGGCGTTGGCTCCGCAACACGATCGCCATGCGACGGCGCGGGCGCGCAGCATGCTGGGCGAGTTGTATATTCGGCGCGGCGAATACAGCGAGGCCCAGCAGTTGTTGACGGCGGCCCATGATGTGCTGGCCGAATTGGGCGATCAGGCCGGTGTCGGCGAGGCGAGCGAGCATCTGGCGGTGCTGGCGTTCAGCACCGGCGACCATCAATCCGCACTTGCAGTGCTGGAGCAGGCGATCGAGCAGGCCCAGCGGAACGATGATCGCCGCCGCCTGATGCAACTGCTCAACAATATCGGCACCATTCACCAGGGTCTGGGCGACAACACCAGGGCGCAAGATTGCTTTGAGCGCTGTCTGAGCCTGGCCGTAGCTCTGGGCAGTCGCCGGCATATCGGCGTAGCCGTGGGCAATCTGGGCAATATCTATGCCGACCGCGGCGATTACGGGCGGGCGATCGATTGTTACGGCCAGAAGATCCAGTGTGCGATCGATGTCGGCGACCGGCTGGAACTTGGGATCAGTATTCATAACCTCGGCACGATCTACGAAAGCCAGGGCGAGTATCAGCGCGCCGAAACCTGTTATTTGCGGGCTCTGGATACGGCGCTGGAGTTGGGCGATCGTATGGGGATTGCGGTCGGGTTATGGGGGCTGGGAACGGTTGCCCTGGGAACGCAGAACCTGGCGCTGGCCGAGAATTTCCTGCATCAGGCGGCCAACATGCTGCAATATCTCGATGCCCAGGAGGATCTTGCGCCGTGTCTCTTTAATCTCGCCGAACTGGCCTATCGGCGGGGCGATCTGCTGGAGACGCGGGCGATCTTGTCGCAATTGTTGCCGTTGGCTGAAGCCGGCGCCGATCCGATGTTGGTGTTGCGCTGCCGGTTACGAACCACGATCGTCGAGCGTGAACTTGGTCGTCTGAAGCCTGCGGAAGCGGCGGCTCAGGTCGAGCCGTTGCTCACAACCGGGCCCGATGTGGCCGCCCGAGCCGACGTGCTTTATACTCTGGTTCGGGTTGATGGTGCGCGGGCCGAAGATCGTACCGAGGCGGCGCGAATCTACCGCGCACTGCATACGCATACGCCGAATGCCGATTATCGCCGGCGCTACGCCGAATTGATGGGTGTGACATTGCCGCCGCCGCCGCCCCTGCCGGCACTCCCGGCGGTGGTTGTCGAGCGGCGCCTGGAGGCGGCCGAAGTTTTCGCCAGGGTTGAAGCCGCAATCTGGGTAAGTGTCTAGTACGCTCAAGCGTCCGTACGTCTCCGGCGCACATCGCACGGTGACGGCCTCAAGGCCGGTACAAACCCGCGACGGACGGAGGCCGACCGGTTCTAGGGCCATCGTTTAGGCGTACTGATACCCCCGAATGCCGCCCCAGAGCTTGTGCAACCTCCCTCTTTGTCACGCCTCCCCTCCGTTGCGGCGCATTTCCGGCAACATGCGCTACAATACAGATAGCGGAACAGCACATCGATCCCCACCAATCCAGTCCCGTTCCACCTGGAATCAGGCGGTTCGCCCGAATCGCGCCTATCGTCGATCCAAGCAAGAGCCGGGAGAGTGTGCTATGGGGCGCTGGTGGTGGCCTGGAGCGCTGTTATTTGCCATAGCCCTGACAGTGGTGTTTGTTGTGTTGAACGCACCCGGCCGGCGCTTCTCAGAGGCTCGCCAACGCTGGATCACGCGTGCTCCGTCCGCCTATGCTCTCACCTTCAAACACGACTATATGCTCGGCAATTTCCTCGCCAGCAGCCGTAGTTGTCGGGCGACGGTTGCGGTACGGCCGGGCCGGGCGCCACAGTTGATCGCCGGCGATTGTGACGAAGCGCTGACGGTCGAGGCGATTTTTGATCGCTTCGGGCGCTACGCCCGTGAGTCGATGCCGTCGCGGATGTGTGGCTATGGAACGTGCCTGTGTGCGGTGAGTACGTTTCGCGCAGTGTATGATCGGCAGCACGGGTTTCCCCTTGTGATCGCCCGCGATTGGCAGGATCGCACTGTGGGGCGCGGTCAATTCTGGAGTATGGCGGCGAACTTGCCGGCCCCATTGCGTAATGCACTGCGCGATTTTGCCGAGCAGCGTACGCCTTGCCCGCCGGGAACCCTCAACCATACGCCGAACATCTCGCCCATTCATCGGGAAACGATTACCATTCTGGCTGTGGAACCGTTAGACTAATACCGGTCGGCCTCCGTCCGTCGCGGGTTTGTAACGGGCTTGAGGCCGTCACCGTGCGCTGTGTGCCGGAGACGTACGTACGCTTGAGCGTACTAGCGGTGCGACACACAGAACATGGGCGATGTGGTGCTTGTTGGCGCTTTGCGCGCGTGAACACGACATACATCTGCGCGCATGTTGTAGCGTCGTTCAAATAATGACTCCGCAAGAGATCTCTTATGCACCATGCTATGTTGCTTTCAGTAGCGATCATCGCCCGTGATGAGCAACGCCATATCGCCGATTGTCTGGCAAGTGTCCGCAATCTAGCCGATCAGATCGTCGTTGTGTTGGATGATCGCACGGTTGATGCGACGGAAACAATCTGTCGGAGCGCCGGGGCGCTGGTGTTCCGTGAACCCTGGCGCGGTTTCCCGGCCCAACGGAATCTGGCGCTGGCCCGTTGCCGTAGTCAGTGGGTATTGTTTCTCGATGCCGATGAGCGGGTGACGCCGGATCTGGCACTTGAGATCCAGGAAGTGCTGCGCGGCCAACCGGCCGCAGTCGGGTATTGGGTGCCGCGCCATAATCTGTTCTTTGGCCGGGCATTGCGTGGCGGCGGCTGGTATCCCGATCATCAATTACGCCTGCTGCGCCGTGATGCCGCCGGCTATGATGAGCAGCGCCTGGTGCATGAGTTCGCTCACCTCGATGGCCCCGACGATTATTTGCATGCCCATTTGATCCATATTAACATCGAGCACATGCGTGAATTATGGATCAAGCAAGCCCGCTACGCCCTGGCCGAGGCCCGTACGCTGGCTGTGCAAGGGCGACGCACCCGCCTGCGCAATTATGTTGGCGCGCCGGTGCGCGAGTTTGTGCGGCGGTATATTCGCCTTGGCGGCTGGCGCGACGGCCTGATCGGCCTGATCCTTTGTGCCACGCTGGCCTGGTTTGAATTGGTCAAATTCGCATGCCTGCGTCTGGTTGCAGCGACGAAGCTGCAGCATCCGGAAGCGACGAAGGGATAGCTCGATCGTTGTATCATGAGCCACGGTAATTCATTGGTGTGGCCCAGGGGGCCGCAGCGGAGATCATCTGTTCTATGCAACCTTCGTCAAGGCTCGCCAGAGTGATAGTGACCGATCTCATCTCATTCAATGGTGCATGGAGTACGCTCCGGCGCTGGATCACAATCGCCGGTTTCGGCTTGATCGTGATCCAGTTGTTGCTGGTGCTTGGCGCTGACAGATCGGAAACGATCGCGTTGGTACAGTTCGTAATTGTGATGCTGAGTGCGCTGGTTGCGGCGGCATTAAGTTTACTGACGCTGAATCGATCGATGCGGCGTTTGAACCGCCTGAGCACTCTCCTGATCGCGCTCGGCTTTAGTGCGCTGATTATCGGTCGTTTGCTCACGCTGCTTTTTCCTGCCAGCCAGCTTTCATTGAATTTGCGGGTTGTCGATCTGTGCTTTATCGGATTCTACGTGTGCCTGCTCACGGGTTTTGCGATGTTGCCGGCGGCAAAGACCAATCGTTCCGATCGGCTCGGCCTGTTCGTCGATGTTGCGGTGACCTCGATCGGCGGTATGATGATCATCGCCTTTGTGGTCAGTCAGGCGACATCAAACTTGATTCAATCAACGGAGATTTCGCTGATCACGGTCAGTTATCTGGTGTCCGATACGGCCTTGATCGTGATCACGGCGTTGATCGGGTTACGCCGCCCGCTGGTATTCGATCAGTTCTCGCATATCCTCGCGACGAGTGGCCTGTTCTTGATTCTGTTCGGCGATATTATGTTTATCATCAGCACGCAACTCTCGTTCGATAACTCGGGGTTCTGGCAACTTGCCTGGACGATCGCGAACATTTTGATCGGCCTGGCCCTGGCGCGCGATTATGTAGCGCCCGAACGTATCGGTATCTCGGCTGCGCCGCAAACCCATGCCCTGGCGGCGATTATTGTCGCTGTGGCCTATGGCGCACTCTTGATGTCGAGTTTCATACGCCCGAGCGGCCAGATCAGCGGCCTGGCGATCGGGGCAACCCTGATTACGGGGTTGCTGATTCTGCGGCAGTTGTTTGCATTGCGTGAAAAGGTGCAATTGCTCGAAGATCGCGCGACGTTGGAAGCACAGGCGCGCCGCGATGCCGAGGCCGCCTCGCAGGCCAAGAGTACGTTTCTGGCCATGATGAGCCATGAACTTCGTACGCCGCTGACGGCTATTCTTGGCTACAGCGAGTTGTTGCAATTAGATGCCGAACAGCATGGTCTGGAACGGTTAGGCCGTGATCTGCATGAGATCGAGCAATCCGGCCGCCATCTGCTTCACCTGGTCGATAATGTGCTTGATCTGAGCCGGATTGATTCGGGAAAGCTCACCCTGGAACACGAACCGATCGATCTGTCGGTGATGTTGGAGGATTTGCGTATTCCGGGCGAACGGCTAGCTGCCATGCGCCAGAATAATCTGCGGATCGATTATCCGTCCAATATCGGCGTGATTGTCCACGATCCGCAGCGTTTGAATCAGATCTTGATCTATTTGCTGGATAACGCGGCCAAATTCACCGAGAACGGTACGATCACGTTGCGGGTGGCGTATGAGCCGGCGCCGCCCGCTGAAGCGCCATGCTGGATCACCTTTGCGATCAGTGATACCGGGATCGGGATGGATCCGCAACGGATCGCCGACCTGTTCGAGCCGTTTATCCAGGCCCAGAGCGGATCTGCCCGCCGCTATGGCGGTAGCGGTTTAGGGTTGACGATCAGCGCTCGCCTGGCGAAACTGATGGGCGGCAGTATTCATGTGGTGAGCGCACCGCAGCGCGGCAGTACGTTCACGGTGCGCCTGCCGGTGCGCTCGCCGCAGATCGCGCAGCAGGCGCAGTAACTCCGCGCTCCCATTCGTGGGCCTTACACCCGCCGGTAGACACTCCCGCTCCGCTGCATCAACCCCTCGGCCACCAGCTCGCGCCGCAAGGTCGCCGGGTCCTCGTGGTGGCGCTTGATGATTGTGTTCAGCTCCGGTTCCGGATATGCGACCCCCGGCGCAAATTGTTGTACCAGCCAGCGCAAGATCACCTGGCGTTTCTTGCGTTGTTCGGGGATCTTCAGCAGGCGCTCGCCATCGAGAAATGTGCGTAATGTCTTGCGCTCGAAGGCGTCACCTTCAGCCTCAAGGCTGAGCGCTGCGACGCGGGCCGGGCTGAGCAGTTCACGGTTGAGTTGTTCCAGGGTGGTTGTGTTCAGGCTGTACAGATGGCTGGTGCCATGTGGTTCCATCTTCACCAGTCCTACGTTGGCCATCATCGCCAGATGATGCGAGATCGTCGGTTCTTTCAGTTCCAGCAGATCGGCCAGATCGCGCACGCTGTATTCGCCGGCGGCCAGAATCCCCAGGATGCGGAGCCGGCTTTCATGGGCCATCGCCTTCAAATACCGTAGGGTTGTCGCCAGGGTTTGTTCGTTCAGCAAACTATCGGCTGGGGGTATTTGTTCATTCACTGGACTATCTCCGTTATTTCGATGCGTATCTAATTCGAAGTTTATCGAATGAACCTCGGGGCGGCATCGGTCGTGGGGTGGAACAGGTGGGCCGGGTGAATGGGTGTGCGCGCTGAAACCGGTTGGGCCGGTCTTCGGTAACTGGACCGCAACCCATGGTAAGCATGCTTTTTCCGCTGCGGCGGCATAGCGATGGTATGCTGCAAAGAGCGTCGAGTCAATGCCGACAAGACAACAAAAGGATGCCGCTATGTCGCTTGCTTCCCCCACACAGACGGCGCCTCCTGATGCCGGTTCCCCCAAACCGAACGACAATCGTCGCAAAATCCTCGAAGCCACCATGCGCCGCCATCAGTATCGGCCCGACGGGCTGATTGAGGTGCTTCACAAAGCCCAGGAACTCTATGGATACCTCGATCCGGCGCTGCTGAGCGAGATCGCGGTTCGATTACACGTGCCGCCGAGCAGGGTGTATGGCGTCGCCACGTTTTACCACCTGTTTGTGCTGGAGCCACCCGGCGAGCACAGTTGCACGATCTGTCTCGGTACTGCCTGCTATGTTCGGGGCGGGGTTGAATTACTGGCGGCGGTTGAAGCGGCGACCGGGCTGAAGGGTGGCCGCAACAGCGCCGATGGTACGTTCTCGTTGCGCATCGCGCGCTGCCTGGGCGCCTGTGGGATCGCGCCGGTTGCCGTGATCGACACAGAGACGATCGCCTTTGCCCAGGCCGAACCACTGGTCGAGCGACTGCATTCCCTGCTGGAACAAAGCAAGTGATGTTGGCGGTTCTTTTTTTGCCGGCTTCAGCGCCCCAAAAGAACCGCCAACGCTATGATAGGGATCACTATGGATCTCAGCGAACTTCAAGCTATTGCCGGCCGTGAGCAATCACGCAGCCGGCGCTGGACGATCCGCTGCTGCACATCATCGGGATGTCAGGCCGCTCAGGCCCACAGCGTGAAAGCGCGCCTGAATGAACTGATCGCCGATTTGCCGCATTCCCAACAGATCGAGGTGCGTGAGGTGGGATGCATGGGTTGTTGTGGACAGGGGCCGATGGTGGCCGTCGATCCCGATCGACGCATGTACCACCATGTCACGGCTGCCCATGCACCGCAGATTGTGGCGGCGCTCAGCGGCAATGGCGACGGCCTGCCGCAACTTGATCCTGAATCGCCTTTTTTTACCCGCCAGGTGCTGGTGGTACGTAAGAACGGCGGCCTGATCGATCCCGAGCGGATCGAGGCGGCGATCGGCGCCGGCGCATACCGTGCGCTCTACCATGCCTTGCACGAATATAGCCCCGCCGAGGTGATCGACCTGATCCAGCGCAGCGGTTTGCGTGGCCGCGGCGGGGCCGGTTATCCAACCGGATTGAAGTGGGCGACAGTGGCGAAAAGCCCCGGCCGGCGCAAATTCGTGGTTTGCAATGGCGATGAGGGCGACCCCGGCGCCTTTATGGATCGCAGTGTTTTGGAGAGCGATCCGCACCTGGTGCTGGAGGGCATGGCGATCGCGGCCTATGCGGTCGGCGCCGATCAGGGCTATGTGTATGTGCGCGGCGAATACCCGCTGGCGATCACACGCCTGAATAAGGCGATTATTCAGGCCAAGAAGTATGGCTTGCTCGGCAGCCAGATCTTCGACAGCGCCTTCGACTTCAAGGTCGAGATTCGGGTTGGCGCGGGCGCGTTTGTGTGTGGTGAGGAGACCGCGTTGATTGCGAGTATCGAGGGCCGGCGCGGCCAACCGCGCCCGCGCCCGCCGTATCCGGCCGAGCGTGGATTGTGGGGTTGCCCGACCCTGATCAACAATGTCGAAACCTTCGCCAACATCACGGCGATTCTCGATCGCGGGCCGGAATGGTTCGCCTCGATCGGCGTTCCCGGCAGCACCGGCACCAAGGTGTTTGCGCTCACCGGCGCGATCCGCAACCCCGGCCTGATCGAAGTGCCGATGGGAATCAGCATACATACGATTGTCGAAGAGATGGGCGGCGGCGCCGCTGAGGGCCGGCAACTCAAAGCCGTGCAGACCGGCGGGCCGTCGGGCGGCTGCATCCCGGCCAACCTGTTCGACACGCCGGTCGATTACGAATCGCTTGCGGCGCTCGGCTCGATCATGGGTTCGGGCGGCATGGTTGTGCTCGACAGTAACAATAGCATGGTCGATATGGCCCGCTTCTATATGGAATTCTGCCGTGACGAATCGTGCGGCAAATGTGCGCCTTGCCGGGTCGGAACGGTGCAATTACACCTGCTCTTGCAGCGCATCGCCGCAGGTGAAGGCAGCGTTGCCGATATTGCGCAGATGGAAGAATTGTGTGCGTTGGTGCGCGATACCAGCCTGTGTGGCCTGGGCCAGTCGGCGCCCAACCCGGTGCTGAGCACCCTGCGCTTCTTCCGCCACGAGTACGATGAACTGCTGATCGGGTGAGGCGTGCCTGTCGTGACAAGGTGACCGGGTGCGGGGGTGATTTTCCGCCGGAGGTGTGTGCCGACGCCTGCATGGGTGTTCGGCGAAGCTGTCATCGTGTCACCGTCTTAAGAGGAGTTAGCTATGGCCGCTCAGACCTTGAAAATCAATGGCGAACTGGTAAGTGCTCGGGCCGGCGAGACGATTCTTGAGGCGGCGCGCGATGCCGGAATCGCTATTCCGACCCTTTGTCAGCTCAATGGACTAACTGATGTCGGCGCCTGCCGCATGTGCATGGTCGAGGTTGCGGGCGCGCGTCGGCCGCTTGCCGCCTGCACCACGCGGGTGACGGAAGGTATGGTGGTGCAGACCGAGACGCCGAAGTTGCAGACCTACCGGCGTGGCGTGCTCGAATTGCTGTTCAGCGAACGGAGCCATGTGTGTGCGGTCTGTGTCGCCAACGGCAATTGCGAGTTGCAGGATCTGGCGATCCAACTCGGTATGACTCACGTCAGTTACGAATATCTGGCGCCGCTATGCAGCGTCGATATCAGCCATGCCCGCTTCGGGATCGACCATAATCGCTGTATCCTTTGCACCCGCTGTGTGCGGGCCTGCGACGAAGTTGAGGGCGTGCATACCTGGGATATTGCCGGGCGTGGAACGAATTCCCGCATCATCAGCGATCTTGGCGGCCCGTGGGGCGAAGCCGCCAGTTGCACCAGTTGCGGCAAATGCCTCGATGCCTGCCCGACCGGCGCGATCTTCCCGATCGGCAGCAGTGTCGCCGGCCGCCAACGCAAACCGGATCGGATCGCGGCAATTGTGGCTGCCCGCCGCAACCGCGCCGAGTTCGAGAACGGATAAACCGATGAAGCCGATACGATTTGCCACGGTCTGGCTGGGTGGTTGTTCCGGTTGCCATATGTCGCTGCTCGATCTCGACGAATGGTTGCTTGAACTCGCCGCCCATATCGAGCTTGTATACAGCCCGATCGCCGATATCAAGCACTTCCCGATTGATGTCGATCTGACGCTGGTGGAAGGCGCCGTGGCCAATGTCGAGCACCGTGAATTACTGACGGAGGTGCGTCGCAACAGCCATACGCTGGTGGCGCTCGGCGATTGCGCGATCAGCGGAAATGTGACCGCCCTGCGCAATCCGCTTGGCGCGATCGAGCCGATTCTGGAGCAGATCTATCTGCATCACGGCGATCCGGGCGGCAATTTACCCGACGCGCCGGCATTTGTGCCGAAACTGCTCGATCGGGTGCTGCCGATTCACGCCGTGGTGCCGGTGGATCTGCACCTGCCGGGATGTCCGCCGCCGGCGCCGCGGATCAGGGCATTACTGGAAGATCTGATCGCCGGCGTCGAACCACAGCTTGAAGGCGCGGCCATGTTGCGCTTTGGCTAAACGAGGAATGGGCGAGTTGGCCTGGACATGCCGACTCGCACGCTCGATCGAGGACTCTATGACACAGCAAATCGTGATCGATCCAGTGACGCGGATCGAGGGTCACGCCAAAATCAGCCTCTACCTCGACACTAATGGCCAGGTAGAGGATGCGCGCTTCCATGTGACCGAGTTTCGCGGGTTTGAGCGTTTCTGCGTGGGCCGGCCGCTCTGGGAGATGCCGGCGATCACGGCGCGGATCTGCGGGATCTGCCCGGTGAGTCACTTGCTGGCCTCGGCCTGCACCGGCGATGCCATCCTGGCGGTTGATGTGCCGTCTGCCGCCGAGCAATTGCGGCGCCTGATGAATCTGGCCCAGATCGTCCAGTCGCACGCGCTGAGTTTCTTCCATCTCAGCGGCCCCGACCTGTTACTCGGCTTCGACAGCGATCCAATGCAGCGCAACGTCTTTGGTCTTGCCGCCGCCGATCCCGAGTTGGCGCGGGGCGGGATCAGGTTGCGACAGTTCGGGCAGGATCTGATCGCGGCCCTGGGTGGGCGCAAAATTCACCCGGCCTGGGCTATTCCCGGCGGCGTGCGCTCGGGCCTGAGTGCGAGCGACCGCGAGGCGTTCCTTGCGCGCATCCCCGAAGCCCACAAGATCGCCGGAACCGCGATCCGCTGCTTTGAGTTGATTCTTGAACGCTACCCCGCCGAAGTTGCGGCGTTCGGCGTCTTTCCAAGCCTGTTTATGGCGCTGAGCAATTCCGAAGGCACCTGGGAGCATTATGGCGGCACGCTGCGCGTGATCGATGCGTCCGGACGGGTGCTGGCCGATCATGTGCCGCCCGACGAATACCAGACGATTATCGGCGAGGCGAGCGAAACCTGGAGTTACCTGAAGTTCCCGTACTACCGGCCGCTGGGTTATCACGGCGGGATGTATCGGGTCGGGCCGCTGGCGCGGGTCAATATTTGCCGCAGTTTCGGCACCTTGCGCGCCGATGCGGCCCTGGCGGTGATGCGGCAGCGGGCCGGCGGCAGCCCGATTTTGAACAGCTTTTTCGGCCATTATGCGCGCCTGGTCGAGATCGTCGGGGCGTTGGAGCGGATTGAGTTGCTCCTGGCCGACCCGAATCTCGGGGCGGGTCGCTTGTCGGCCGATGCGGGAGTCAATCGCCTGGAGGCGGTGGGCGCAAGCGAGGCGCCGCGTGGTACATTGCTGCATCACTACCGCGTCGATCCACACGGATTGATCGAATACGTCAACCTGATCATCGCCACCGGCCAGAACAACCTGGCGATCAATCGAACCGTCACGCAGATCGCGCAGCGCTTTGTTGATGGCACAAAGCTCAATGAAGGGATGCTCAACCGGGTCGAGGCCGGCGTGCGCAGCTACGATCCCTGTCTCAGTTGTTCAACCCACGCATTGGGCCAGATGCCGCTGCTGCTGGAGTTGGTTGGGCCTGATGGGCAAGTGTTGGATAGCGTGGCACGCTAGTACCGGTCGGCCTCCGTCCGTCGCGGGTTTGTAACGGCCTTGAGGCCGTCACCGTGCGCTGTGCGCCGGAGACGTACGGACGCTTGAGCGGACTAGATTAATGCAGAATGCGGGATGCAGCATGCGCCACAGATTGGTTATTGGGTATGGGAACACGCTGCGCGGTGACGATGGGTTGGGGCCGCGGGTTGTGGCGCCGCTACGTGTTCCCGGTGTGCGGACGCTGATCTTGCCGCAGTTGGGGCCGGAACTGGCGGCGGAACTGGCGTTGGTGCAGCGGGTGATCTTTGTCGATGCCCGGCTGGGCCGCGGCGGGCCACACCTGCGCCGGTTGCCTCTTGCCGACCCACAACCACAGAGTCACCACTGCGATCCGGCCGGATTACTGGCGCTGTCGGCGGCGCTCTATGGCCATGCGCCGCAGGCCTGGCTCCTCAGTATTCCGGCGGCGCGCTTCGATCTCGGCGCGCCCCTATCGCCCGCCGCCCGCCACAATCGCCTGCTGGCGCTACGACGTTTGCGGCGTTTGCTGGAAAGGTTTCCAGCAGGCCGCGCCAGCCATATTAGCGCTGCCTAACCGCTGGAGCATACTGCCGGCAACCTCCATCTGCCCTCCAGGAAGCTGTAGTTGGCGCATCGCAACACCTGTCGGCTTGCGAGTCTTTATTGAGCGGAGCTATTGTCGATCAGGCGGGATTACACAGCCTGCTCCGCAAAGTACGTGATCTCGGCTTGCCGCTTAGCTCGGTTATCCGGGTTGAATCTGCGGCGGAACCGGGACATGAAGCGGATCAGAGCGGAATGCGGCGCCTACTGGTCTTCGTCGTTGCGGCGGATGCGTAACTGGTTATGCACATCCCTGATGCCGTTGATATCGTCGAGGATGGCTTCGGCGGTGCGTTTGTTGCGCCGGTTGTCGATAAACCCGCTCAGCGTCACCTCGCCGTCGTTAACGATCACCTCGATCTGGCTGGCGTCCACATCACCATGCCGGGTCAGGCGCTCGCAGACATCTTCCATGATCCGCTCGTCGGAGCGGCGGTAGCCCTTCGGCCCGCGGCCGGCGTGCGGCCCATCGCCCATCCAACCCTGGCCGCCGATGCCAAGCTCCTCAGCAACGGCGCCGCTTCGGCCGCGCGCATTGCCGAAGCCGCTCTGATTACCGTAGCCGCCGGTACCCTGGCCGAAGTCGTCCGGTTCGCCGCGCAACGAACGATCACGCTGCGGGCCATAGCTGGCCGATCTGCGCCAATGATCGTCATTATCGCGCTGATCCAACCCCTGGGGATAATCCGGGCGCTGGCCGTCATCGGGGCCGTAATTGCCCATCCCGCGTGAACTGCGGCGCTGCGCGCGATCGACCTGCTCTGCCGTTTGATCGTCGGAATCGCGGCGTGCGCCATGGCCGCGCGATCGGCCGTAATCGTCGTCCTCGCGGTATGTACGTTCGTCTTCCATCCAACGTTCTTCGCGATTACGATCTCGTCGCGAACTCATCATAACCTCCTATTGGCATTTGATTATTGGTGGTGTATGCGGGGCGGGCGATGCATGGGCACGTATAGGTCGGCGGATGTTGGTTCGTGGGTGGCGCATGCATCGCCCCTACGGTATGGTGCGTTCACGTTCACGGCGCACATACGGTAATACTTCGCGGCCATAAAATTCGATCGCCCGCATCTGGTCGCTCTGGCCGGCGTGGATAAATACCTGGGTGACACCGGCGTCGAAGAGTTTCTGGATCGACTCCGCATGCGTGGCCGGGTCGTCGCTCACGATTCAATTCGACGTAACTTCTTCGTCGCTGATCGTGGCTTCGGCATCTTGCATAATCCGGCGTGGGTCGGCATAATTGACGAATTTTGTCCAGGCTTGTGGGATGAAGCGCCAATGTTTGGCGGCTTCGCGCGCCTCGGCCTCACCGCCCACAACCACGAAATGTTCGGCCAGGATCGGCATCTGAGCCGGGTCTTTCCCGGCGTCGCGGGCGCCCTCCTCGAAGGCGGCGCGCATCTGCGGCTCAGCGGCGGTCTTTGAGTCGCTGATCAATCCATCACCCATACGACCGGCCTGGCGCATGCTGTTTTCGCCTTCGGCGGCGATGTAGAGCGGCACCGGTTGATCGGGTAGATCGTAGATGCGGGCCTGGTTCAGTTGAAAGTGGTTGCCGTCGAAATCGACCCATTCGCCCGACCAGAGCCGGCGGATGATCGCAATCGCCTCGCCGAAGCGCTCGATCCGATCGGCGTAATTCTTCCAGTCGCCGGTTAGCGGTTGTTCGTTCAGTGCCTCGCCGGTGCCGACCCCCAGGAAGACCCGCCCAGGGTAGAGTAAGCCGAGGGTGGCAAATGTCTGGGCGACGATCGCCGGGTGATACCGGTAGCTTGGGCAGGTGACGCCGGTGCCGAAGGGAATACGTTCCGTGCGCTGTCCGATCGCGCTCAGGGTTACCCAGGCCTGACTGGCATGACCTTGATTGTCCATCCAGGGGTGAAAGTGATCGGCGTGCCAAAGCCGATCAAAGCCGACACGCTCCGCTGCGATCGCATGTTCAAGCGCCTGTGGCGCGGGAAATTGCTCAGCGAGCACAAAGCCGATATCACTCATTGCGTATGCTCCTTTCATCGTGACCTATTGCTCCCACATTCGCAGAACTCGTGCCAGGAATGCGCAATGCAGCAAGGGGAAATTCCACATTCTGCATTCTGCATTTCGCATTGCTGCAGGCGTGGCACAGCTTGTGCAGCAAGGGGCGATTGTGGAACTGTCGCCCAATCCGAGCGTTTACGCTGGAGCAAGCCTACCAGAATCGAGAACCCAGAACCAGGAGCCGCTGGAGCAGTGCGCAGCACCGACTGCACAACCTGGATAGGATTGCTCTATGTGATCGGTATCGTATCGGTGCAGCCGGCACGATGCCGCAGCGAAAAGGAACAATTGATGACCTTACAAAATCGAACTGAGACCGCCGGTACGCAAGAAATCTTTCCCCAGATCGAAGCGCGAATCGATGCTATTCCCGGTTATAAAGAGGCCAGTCAGCAGATCGCCGACACAATCCACTCGGCGGTGTTGGACGGTGGCCCGGCCGCGCGTAATGCCGCCGACCTGCTCCATGGCACATGGCTCGGCCACCCGTTGCATCCGGTGCTCACCGATATTCCGATCGGTTCCTGGACACTGGCTGCATTGTTTGATGGCCTCGAAGCCGTAACCGGCAATCATTACGCTGGTCGGGTCGCTGATACGTTAATCGGTGTCGGTGCGGCGGCGGCAGTCCCGACGGCCCTCGCCGGCATAGCCGATTATTCGGCGATCAAGCAGGATTCGACCAGCCTCGCCGCTGCCCATGGCGCACTCAACAGCGTCGGACTCGGCCTGTACCTGCTTTCGCTGAACGAGCGGCGGCGCGGGCGGCGTGGACGCGGGCGCTTGTTCGGCGCACTTGCATTCGGCCTGGTGACACTCTCCGCCGGGATGGGCGGCGATCTGGTCTATCGCAAGCGGGTCGGGGTCAATCATGCGCCTGAGCCGGCCGGCCCAACCGAGTGGATCGATGCCTTGAGTTTGAATGAGTTGCAGATCGGCGCGGCCCGCCGGGTGGACGTAGAGGGTGAGGCGGTGCTGCTGTATCGGCCCGACGCCAATCTGGTTCGGGCGATCAGCGCGATCTGTAATCATGCCGGTGGGCCATTGGAAGAGGGCAACTTCAAGAATGGCTGTGTCGAGTGCCCCTGGCACCAGTCGGTTTTTGATTTGAGCGATGGCCACGCAGTGCATGGGCCGGCGACAATGCCGCAGCCAACCTATGCAACGCGGGTGCGCAACGGCCAGATTCAGGTGCAACTCGGCCGTGGTGCGGAATATTTCGAGTCGCTGGGTAACGTACGTACCCGTACGATCGGCGAGTAGACGAACTATGCGGCCTGGGGCGTGTGGCGTGCGGCGATCACTGCTGCACCTGCACGCCCTGTGTTTTATACCCCAAAACATGCGCCCGGCGTAAGCTGCCCAACGGTTGTATGTGCTGCCGTAAGGGCGACTTTACTGCGGCGAACCCCCCATTCTTCGAGCGGAATAATCTGCGTCGGCATAAAGCATCTCCTCGGCCCGGCGAATAATCAGCGATGATTGGCCGGCTGCGCCGACCGCTGATCGACCCTACCGCAACACAAGCAATGCCAACTGTATGTATAATAGCCCGCAGTTGTCTGGTCGGCCCCGAATGGAAGAAAGGAACTGCCTCGTGACGATGACCGATCGCGCCCGTGCGACCCTGCATGAATGGGTGCAAGCCGAAAGCCTGCGCAAGCATTGTGAAGCAGTTGCCGCCTGCATGGCCTATTTTGCCGAACGCCGAAACGCCGACGCCGATCTCTGGCGGGCCGTGGGCTTGCTGCACGACCTGGACTTCGAGCAGTATTCCGCTATGCCGGAAGAAGGCCCGGCAACCACGGCGGTTTCGCATGCATTGATCGCCGGGGAGCCGTTGCCGGCTGAATTGCCCGGCCATCCGTTTTATGGTGTGGCCCATGTACGCGAGCAAGGCTGGGGAACCGAAGTCGTTCGCGCGATCCTCAGTCACGCCGATTATAGCGGCATCGCACCTGAATCGCCGCTGGAACGCACCCTGTATGCCGTCGATGAGTTGAGCGGCTTTGTGACGGCGGTTGCGCTTGTGCGTCCCGACAAATCGGTGCATAGTGTCGAGGTGAAGTCGGTGCGCAAAAAGATGAAGGACAAAGCCTTTGCCGCCAAAGTCAGCCGCGAGGGGATCATCCACGGCGCCGAGATCATCGGCATGGAACTCGACACCCTGATCGCCGAGGTGATCGACGCGCTGCGAAATGAAGCCGATCGACTTGGCATCGCCGGTACGACGGCCTGAGATTGGCGCTGATTGGGCCGCGCAATCAACCCGCAACATGGTTCTTATTGGGCATGGATCAAAACGGCATACAAGCATGGGTATTCACTGGGGGCAGAAGATTCGGGCTACGCGATTTCCACTCAGTTTCTTTGCTGCGATCGCCCTGGCAGTGCTGTTTATCGGCATAGGCTACACCTCGGTCGACTCGCTACAGATCAATATCGGCGGTGTCGATGATCGCTTTATCAACCGGGTGCAGGTTGACGATCTGAGCGTCGGCTTTCATCAGCGCGAGGATTTCGGCGGAACCATGGTGCGCTGGAGTAGTGCTTCGGCATTGCTCAAGCTCCCGCGTACTGCCGACGGCCTGCCGGATCAACTCGCCTTGCGCCTGATCAACGGTCGGCCGGTCGATCTGCCTGACCCACAGGTGACGATTTTTCTCGACGGGCAAGAAGTTGTCTCGTTTGCCGTCGCCCAGGCGATTGACGGCGTCCGTACCTACCATCTGCTGATTCCGCCCAATACGCGCCTTGATTGGGCGACGCGCCTGGAGCTTACGAGCGATACAATCGAGCTTGCCGACGATCCGCGCCCGCTTGGGGTGGCGGTTGATCGGGCGCAACTAACCCCGCTCGGCCCGCTCTGGCCCTCGCTCTACCTGCTGTTGTGCGCGGCTACCATTGGGGCATTAGGCTATCTGCTGTCGCGCATGTTCGGCGCACAATCCTGGGGTGCGCTTACGCTTACGGTGCTGTTCGCAGCCACGATCGGCTATGGGATCGCTATGCACCCGTTGGAGGTGCTGCCATTTGTGCAGCGCTTTGTGATGCTGCTCGCCCTGGTGATCCTCGGCATTGCGTTGGCGCGCTTCTTTACCCACGGCGATGAGTTTCCGGGCGCCTACACCCGTCCCTGGCCGGTGCGCTGGCTGGCGCCGGTCAGGGTACGTGGCGCCGATCTGCCGATCTATCTGGCGGTAGTCTGGTGGCTGGGGCCAATCTACCAGTTGCTGATGACGGCCGATGGCGCCCGGAATGTGACCCCCGCCCCGGCGACAATGTGGGTCGGTGCGGCGCTGATCGCGGCATTGGCGCTGCTGACGGTCTGGTGGATTTTCGCGCGCCGTAGCCCGGCCGAGGTTACGGAATCCGTCGTGCGGGCCTATAATCTGCGGCTGAAACATGTCGCCCTGGCGATCGTAACGGTTGCGGCACTCGTGCATCTGATCACAATGGTGCAGTTCGCATTTACGCGCAGCGGGCCGGATTTCTGGATCTTGTTTCGCGGCGCCCGCGATTGGGCACAGGGCGGATCGCTCTACAATCTGGCTGATGTCGCCGCCAATCACTTCGGCCATGTCTTCAAGGTGCCGCCATTCTACGGCATGCTTTTTCTGCCCTTTGTCTTCGCCGATGGCCTGCAGATCCTGTTTTTCCACCGCCTGCTGAATGTGCTGCTGCTGGCAATCACGGCCCTGGCCTGGTTCCGGATGTGGGGCCTGCGGCCGCTGTCGCTGATCGGCGGCGGCACGTTGATCCTGCTGAATTTTCGCCCTCTGGCCGATACGATCGCCTTTGGCCAGATCGATCTGGCGCTGCTCTGTATTCTCACCCTGGCGCTCTGGGCCATGCGTGAGCAGCGCGACATTCTGGCCGGTGTCTTGATCGCCCTCGGCACCCTGTTCAAAATCTATCCGCTGATGTTGCTGGCGTTCTTTGTGGTGCGCTGGCGCTGGCGCGGTGTGCTTGGCTTTGTGCTCGGCATGCTGATCTTCAATGGGATCGCCGTGGCTGTGATCGGCGTCGAGATGCATCGGATCTATTTGTTCGAGGTTGTGCCGCAGATCAGCGGCACCACTGCGTGGGTTGAGAATCAGACTATCGCCGGCTTTATGGCGCGTTTCTTCGATACACCTAAAGTGGCCGACATCTTCGACAATCAGGCGGTTGTTCTGCTGACGAATCTGATCGCGCTGGTGCTGATCTCGCTGGTGTGTGCGCTTGCGATGCGTCCAAGCGGCCCGAAGAGTACGACCTTTGGGCTTCAGTATAGCCAGTTTATGTTGCTGATGGTGCTGGTGGTGCCGGCAGCCTGGATGCATTACGAGACGCTGCTGTTTATTCCGTTCGCGCTGCTGCTGTTGCGCTGGCGTGATCGTGATGTAAGTTTGCTGCGCATGAGCATGCTGCGGCCGCATTCGGCTTGATTGCCTATGGGAACCAGTGGAGTTTCTACGACGGCACGATTACGGGCCTGCTGACGGTGATCGGGGTTTCGTACAAGTTCTACGGCATGCTGCTGCTCGGGGGGGTGATGCTGCTGGAACTGGCGCAGGCCCGGCTGCCCGCGATCGATTTCCCGCCGCTTGTGGCGCTGCAACGGCTGCTTTCCGGAAACCGCCTGACACAATAACACAATGAACAACCCATTTCTCTGGCCCGATACAACCACGCTTCAGGCGGGACGCTTATGGATCGGCGGCTGCGATACGACGGCCCTGGCCGAAGAGTACGGCACGCCGTTGTACCTGTTTGATGAGACAACGCTGCGGGCGACGATGCGAGCGTATCGCAAGGCATTTGCGGCGGCGTATCCGGCCGAATGCCGCATTCATTATGCCAGCAAAGCATTCCTGAATACCGCCGTTGCCCAGATCGCCGCCCAGGAGTCGCTCGGCCTGGATGTGGTTTCCGCCGCCGAGTTGTTGACCGCCCAACGGGCCGGGCTGGCGGCCGAACACGTCCATGTCCACGGGAACGCAAAAACCGCCGATGAACTGCTGCGCGCATTGGAGTACGGCGTCGGCGCAATTGTGATCGACAACCGCGACGAGATCGCACGCCTGGCGGCACTCACCGCAAGCCGTTCCACAGTTCAGGCGGTGCTGTTGCGGATCGCGCCGAATGTCACCGGCGACACCCACGCCCATATCTCAACCGGTGCAACCGACGCGAAGTTCGGTCTGCCGCTCGATACGCTCGACGCTGCGGTTGAACAAGTGCTGGCGGCGCCGGGCTTACGGCTGATCGGCTTGCATGCCCACATCGGCTCGCAACTGTTCGAGCCGGAAGATCTGGCCGAAGCCGTTGCGGTATTGGTCGCGCAGGCTGCCCGTATCCGCGCGCGCTACGGGGTGGTGATCGGCGAGATCAGCCCCGGCGGCGGGCTTGGCGTGCCCTACACCGCCGATACGCCGCCCGCCGATCTAGGGCGTTATGCGCGCACCCTTGCGGCAACGCTGGTTGAACAATGCCGCGTGCATGGCCTGACGCCGTTGCCGCGCCTGACGATCGAGCCGGGCCGTTCGATTGTTGCGCGGGCCGGTGTGGCGCTTTATCGCGTTGTCGCGCGCAAACCCGGCTACTACCTGCATATCGACGGCGGCATGGCCGACAATATTCGCCCCGCGCTCTATGGCGCTCGCTACACTGCGCTGCTCGCCAACCGGGCCGCTGATCCGGCCGGGCCGCCGATCCACGTCGCCGGGCGCTACTGCGAGTCGGGGGATGTGTTGCTGCGCGATGCGCCGCTTGGCCACGCCGAACCCGGCGATCTGCTCGCCGTCGCCACCTCCGGCGCATACACCCTTAGTATGGCCAGCAACTACAATCTTACGCCGCGCCCGGCGGTGCTGTTGCTTACCAATGGTGTCGCCCGCCTGATCCAGCGCCGCGAGACGGAAGCCGATCTGTTGGCGCGTGATCTGTGGTTATAGCGCGCCGAATGTACGCTCAAGAACCACGTTTTGGGGGTTGCCTCGGGTAAGGTCGAGGCAACCCCCAACTGATTGCTTAACCGACCGGGAACCCACCTGCGGCAACGGTAAGCACCTGGGCAGTAATTCCATCTGCCGCGTCTGCGGCAAGGAACGCCGCCGTCGTCGCCGTCGCGCCGATTATGCTCTGGGTGCCGGTGGTTGCGCGGCTGGCGCAGCACCGGCACCCAGGCTATGTTAGCCCAGCGAATCGCGGACTTGCTCTAGTTTTCGTGCTTTCGAGTTGAGATACGCATTGCCGCGCAATGGTGCGAGCAGTTCCAGGGCTTCAATCACCAACGTACGGGTGCGTTCGCGATTGCCGCGCCCGAAGGACTTCACCGCCAGGTCGATCTTGCTGACCGCCTCGTCGCGCACGTCTTCATCGACATGACGCGCCGTGCCGATCTCGTGGCTCAGGCGCGGCAGCAATTTCGCCGGATCGACCACGGTTTCTTCGTCGTCGCTGCTGCGCGTACCGTCGGCGTATTTCGTCAGGTTGCCGCGCACCAGATCGCCAACCCGAATATCGCCGACGCTGTTGTTATTGCCGAAGTTGATCAGCGGCGCTTCCTGGCGGTTGTCGATCGTGACGGTGCTGCCGGCGCCGGCATTCACGGCACTTGCCCGATCACCGAAAGCGGTAACGGTAATCGGTTCAACCACATCGACACGGATTCCCGGCGGCAAGTTGCTTGGAATCGCATCGGGGCGGATGGCGGCGGCCCTGGGATAATGGGCCAGGGCGAAGTTTCCGGCGCCTTTGAGTAGCGTGAGCAGCGGCACTTGCTCCTGATTGAGCGTCGCTTTCACCAAGCGATTGGTTTCTAGATGCACAAAGGAATAGAGATCGAACAGGCTGATCAATCCACTTGTCGCACTACTACCGTTGCCTCCACGCAGCGCAGAAAGAAACGCATTCGTGAAGTAGCTATGCGAGCCGTCACGCAAAAAGTGCGACAACTGGTCGGCGGCGCTGGCGGTGATAATCGCCCGCCCGCTACGCTCTGTTCCGCTGGCATCGCTGACCAGTTTGCGAGACGCTTTTTCGTCGATCACAGTACCGATGCGTTCTGCCCCGATACCGCCTTTGGTCAGCATTGTCGCGCCCGAACCGGCGAAGCAGGCGTTCAGCACCAGTACCACCCGTTCGGCTTCGATCGCCTGCAACTTGCGCCCGAGATCGGCCATACTTACTGCCGTGCCGCTTGTGATCTGTTGGCCGTCGAAGCGCATATCGTAACTGCCCAGATAGTACAAACTATCAGTCCCGAGTGCGCCGTGGCCGGTGAAGCTGATCAGCACCGTATCTTCGGGTTGTGCTGTAGCGGCAAGATTGTCCAGGGCCTCCAGAATCGCCTGGCGGGTCGCTTTTTCATCGGCAAGCACCTGCACCTGGCCCGGCGGATAGGCGCACAAATCCGGGTTGATCAGTGTTTTGCCAATCTCGGTCGCATCTCTGGTGGCGATCAATTCATTCCACCGGCTGTCAGCATATTCGCCAACCCCAATCACAAGTGCGCGGCCTTGATCAAAGAGTTTCATACAGTGTTCCTTTGCAGGCGTTGTACCGCCTATTGTATCCCGCGTCGCAGCGCATCGCAAGCAGAATGCTATACTAGAGCCAATACCCTGCCCCTTTGTATCCTGTTGCCTAACCAAGGAGATCAGTATGCCGGAACTTCGCAAAGTCGCGCTGTTCACCAATGAGTATCCGCCGAATGTGTATGGCGGCGCCGGAGTGCATGTCGAGTATCTGAGCCGCGCGCTTGCCAAGATCCTGCCGGTTGAGGTGCGCTGCTTCGGCGATCAACAGGTGGACGAGCCGAACCTGAAGGTGCGCGGCTATCCGCGCTGGGATGCGGCGAAAGAGCATACCGATCCGCGTTTCGCCGGCGCCCTCGATGCCTTTAACCGCTCGTTGCTGATGGCGAAAGACAATCTCGACGCCGATATTGTTCATTGCCATACCTGGTACACCGATATGGGCGGCCTGCTGGCCGGCAAGCTCTGGGGCGTGCCGTATGTGCTGACGATCCACTCGCTGGAGCCGCTGCGACCGTGGAAAGTCGAGCAACTCGGCAACGGCTATCACCTCAGTTCTTGGATGGAACGTACTGCGATCGAGCAGGCCGCCGCCGTGATCGCGGTTTCGAAGGAGACCCGCGAGGATGTGCTGCGCTTGTTCAATATTGCGCCCGAGCGGGTGCCGGTGATCTACAACGGGATCAATCCGGACGAGTATCGCAAAACCGCCGCCACCAATGCCCTTGAACGCTACGGCGTCGATCCGCAACGGCCATTTGTGCTTTTTGTCGGTCGCATTACGCGCCAGAAAGGGATCATCCATCTGGTCAACGCAATCCCGCACCTCAACCCCGATTTGCAGGTTGTGCTGTGCGCCGGCGCGCCCGATACGCCCGAGATCGGCCGTGAGATGGAGGAGGGTGTCGCAGCGGTGAGCGCCGGACGGCCCGGCGTAATCTGGATCCGCGAGATGCTGGCGCGGCCCGACGTGATCCAGTTCTACTCCCATGCGACGGTTTTTTGCTGCCCCAGTGTGTACGAACCCTTCGGGATCATCAACCTGGAGGCAATGGCCTGTGAAACCGCCGTGGTCGCCTCGGCGGTCGGCGGGATTAAAGAGGTGGTCGTTCCTGAGGAGACCGGCCTGCTGGTTGATTTGCAGCTTGCGCCGGGCAGTTTCGATCCGCAAGATCCGCAGGCATTCTCGGCCGGCCTTGCGGCCGGAATCAACCGCGTCGCCGCCGATCCGCAACTCGCCGCGCGCTTCGGTGTCGCCGGGCGCAAACGAGTCGAAGCGCATTTCAGTTGGAATGCGATCGCCCAACAGACAGTTGAGTTATATCGCAGTCTGCTCTAGCTACCTTTTTTGGTTGAGGTTGGTGGCGCAGCCGCTAACCTCGACCGAAAGAGAGGATATATGACCAGCCTGAACTTCACAATCGAGGAGTTCGATAGCCGCAGTGCCGATGACGCGGCATTTACGCCGGTTTGGGAGCTGAACGAGGCTTTGCGGCGCGAAAAGCGCCCCGATGATCCGCCGCGCCCGTTCGCAGCCTATGTCGCCCGTGAGCGCAATCTCCCCGACTTTATCCTTGTCGAGCAAGCTCTGGCCCGGCGCAACGACGGCGCGCTGATCGGTATCGCCGGCTTTGGCTTCGACACATCCGGCCCAAATGCACATATCGGCCAGGTGGATGTTTCGGTGTTGCCGGCCGAACGCCGCCGGGGTGTTGGTCGGGCCTTGCTCGCCTGGGCTGTGGAGCGCGCTCGCGTCCATAACCGGCGGCTCTTATTCATGGTTACTTCCAGCCGGATCGAAGCCGGCGTGATTGTGGCCGAGCGGATCGGCGCCCGGCGCGGCCTGGAGAATCGTACCAGCCAGTTGGTGCTGGCCGATCTGGATCGGGCTATGCTGCGCGATTGGCAAGATCGTGCCGCCGAACGAGCCGCCGATTATGAACTGCTCGCCTGGGACGACACCTACCCCGAGGAGTGGATCACACCGTTCGCAACCCTCTGCGAGGTGATGAATACGGCGCCGCGCGAGGATCTCGATGTTGAGGACGACAAGGTTACGCCTGAGAAATTGCGCAGTTGGATGCGCAGCATGATCGCTTCCGGCACCCATGCCTGGACGCTGGTCGCGCGTCGGCGTTCGAGCGGCGCACTGGCCGGCTTCAGCGAGATCTTCTGGACGGATGCCAATCCAACCATTCTCAATCAGGGCGCCACCGCCGTGCATCCCGATTTCCGTAATCTCGGCCTCGGTCGCTGGCTCAAAGCCGCCATGCTCGATCGGGTATTGCGTGAATTGCCCAACGCCGAGTTCGTGCGTACCGGCAATGCCCAGAGTAACGCACCAATGCTGGCGATTAATGTGGCGCTCGGCTTCAAGCCGTACGAAGCAACTACGATCTGGCAGATCGAAACCGATACCGTCGCCGCCTATCTCACAACGTGAGGGGTGCCCGGCTGATAGGGTGATTGTTGTATGTTGGGCCGGCAGACGCCGGTTTTCCTATCGCGGAGCGCATACCGGACGGGCGAGCCGCGCGGCAGCGCGCTCAGGCATCACGCATCAGGCATCGTGTGATAAGGCATCTGCACCTCGTCACCCCGTGACCGTCCAGAAGGGTCGTCCCGTGTTATCAGTCGAACGTTTCGCCGCCGCCCTGAATCGCCGTGGCCTCTTCTACGGTTGGGTGATCGTATGGATCTGTTTTCTGGTGCTTTGTGTCAATTTTGCCGTGCGCCTGAGCTTCGGGATCTTCTTCGAGGCCTTCACCCGCGGCAACGAGTTTAACTGGACCCGTGCCGACACTGCCGGGGTTTTCAGTTTATCGGTGTTGGTGCAGGCCTTCACCAGTGGCCTGGTCGGCTGGATGCTTGATCGCCTTGGGGCGCGGGCGGTTTATGTGATCGGCTTGCTGGTGCTCGGCAGCGGCCTGATCGTCACCAGCCGGATGCAGAGTCTGGTCGATTTCTTCCTCGCATTTGGGATTTGGACCGGACTAGGCACCGCGATTCTCGGCCTGACGATCCACGGCGCAACCATCAGTCGCTGGTTTGGGCGCGACGGCGGGCGCGGTTTGGCGATCGGCATGGCGTATGCCGGCACGGGCATGGGGATTCTGGTGCTGGCGCCGCTGTTGGAACGGGTGATCGCGACGATCGGTTGGCGCGAGGCCTACCTGATGCTGGCCGGCTGCGCCTTGCTGCTGGCGTTGCCGATGGTGCTGCTGCTGCTGTGTACCAGTCCCCGCGATCTGGGCTTACATCCCCGCGACGGCGCCGATAGTGCCGGTGTCGGTGCGAACCGCAAGAGCGACATCATCTGGACCTTTGGCGCTGCGATGCATTCGCCCGCCTTCTGGTTGCTGATGCTGGCCGGTTTTGCCAGCCTGTACACCTTGCGGATGATCACCGTGCATCAGGTGGCCCATTTCGTCGATCAGGGCGTGCCGCGCCTGACGGCGGCGGCGATCTTCGGCGGCGCCGGGCTGATCACCGCCGCCTCGTACATCAGTTTCGGCTTTCTGAGCGATCGGATTGGCCGGGCGCAAGCCTTCTATTTTGGGGCGTTAGCCCAGGCGATCGCCCTGGTGATGTTACTTTTTCTGCCGCTCAACGCGCCCTCGTGGTACCTTTACACCTACGCGCTGCTCTGGGGGATCGGCGAGGGCAGCCGCAGCGGCTTGCTCACGGCGATCGTCAGTGATCGCTTCGGCGGCGCCCAGATCGGGGCGATCGTCGGCACATTAGGTGGATTCTTCGGATTCGGGGCGGCGGTCGGCAGTTGGGCCGGTGGCCTGATCTACGATGGCCTGGGCGGCTATGCGCTCGCATTTAGCTCGGCCATCGTCGCCACCGGCCTTGCCTGCGCCTGTGTGGCAATTGTGGAACGCCGCCCTTAATCCCCGCTGCCGTCGGTCAACGCGGGAGGCGCTTTCTCAACGGGAAGCGCCCGTTGGCCGCCGTTCAGCATGCGCTGCGTGATCCGGGTGGTGTCGCGCACCAGCAGTCCCATATCTTCAACCGGCCAGAGCATTTTGAACGGGCCGATGCGCCCCATCGTGCGCAGCAGATTAAAGGGGAAGGTGCCGATATGCTCCCAGTTGATCATGGCCACATTTCTGATGAACGGGCCGAGATTCTGCGATACCGTTGTGCCGGGCGGCGGACTCAGCACCGCGCCGAGTTGCCGGCGCAACTCTTCAGCCCGCGTCAGCACCCGCACGTCTCCGCGCCCACGCAATGCCGCCTGGCATCCCAGCCGATAGCCGTCGGCCCTGCGCTCCGGCGGTAACCATGTCAGTTCGGCCTCGGTCGGCGGATTAAGTTGATCGGCGCCACTGAGGATGCGGCATTCGCAGGTTGTGCAAAGCCCGTTGCCGTCGCAATAAAACCCGATATGTGCGTCATTCCGTCGCGCAATGTTCAGCAAGCGCTCACCGAGTTGCGCTTCCATCACCTCATCGTTGATCTCAATCTGTACCATGACGTGCCTCCACCTGATACCAAAAGGAGAGCCGTTCCCAAGGAGAACCCTATTGTACCCGAAACGGTGCAGCTTGTGGGCGAAGCGGTTGGCAAATTATGGCCGCTCGAATGGTTTGCCGAGGGCGGCCGGCGCAGGGGCGGCAAGCCGGTTGATCAGGCCACGGATCGGCCCGCGAATAAGCGGCGGTAATCCCGCGATCTGTCGCTGTACGCCGGATCCGACGGCAAGATTGATCAGCGCCAGCACCACAATCATCAGCACAAACGGCGCAACCTGGAAGATCTGCGTCGGCACGCTCGGCAGCGCACTCTGCGAGCGCGTCGCCAGGATCTCCAACCCCGCAAAAGATAACAGCCCAGCGCCACGGTCCATGGCCGCCAGCCGCCGAAAATCACAATTGCCAGCACGATCCAGCCGGTGCCGAAGATATGCCGGTAGCTCCAGCCCTGTTTCAGATCGAGCGAATAGGCGGCGCCGGCGATCCCAACCAGCGCCCCGCCAAGGATGGTGTAGAAATAACGCAGCCGGGTTACCGGCACTCCGCGGGCGTATACCGCCGCCGGACGTTCACCGAGCGCCCGTAAAGTCAGTCCGGGCCTGGTATTGAACAAGAACCAGGCCGTGAGCGGGATCAGCAGGAAGCTGGCATAGATCACCAGATCGTGGCGAAAGAACAGTGTGCCGATCAGCGGGATCTCGGCCAGGCCCGGGATCGGCGCAAACGGCACCGCCGGCCCCGGCACGCGCACAAACGGCGCGCCGAAGAACGACGACAACTCGGTGCAGAAAAGCGCCAGCACAAAGCCCACCGCCGTCTGCGATTGGCTCAGGCTCAGGCTCAGCCAGCACAACAGCAGCGCCACCAATGCACCGACAAGCGCCGCCGCGCCGAATCCCAGCAGCAGATTATTCGTCACCAACGCAACCGCGAAGCCGGTCATCGCCGCCAGCAACATCGTACCGTCGAGCGACAGATTGATTACCCCGGCCCGCTCGGTGATCGTCTCGCCCATTGCCGCGATCACCAGTGCGCCGCCGCCGCCAACATCGCCGCCAGATCGATAATCAATTGATCCATGATCTGCCCTAAAAGATCAGCGTGCTGTGGGTCACGAAATCGCTCACAGCACCCTTATTTCCTACTCAAGCCCCGCGCCACCAGGGCACTCAGCACCAGTGCCCCCTGCAAGACCCCGGCGATACTGCTGTCGATATTCAGCACCAGCGGCAGTTGCAGGCTCCCGACGCTGAAACAGGCAAACGCGACGCTAACCGGCAGTACCCAGAGCGGCCGGGCGAGGGCCAGCAGCGCCACCAGTAAGCCGAGCAACCCGACCCCACTGGCGATATTCGGGATCAGTTGGTGGAACACCCCAAGCACCTGGATGGCGCCGGCAATGCCGGCCAGCGCACCACATGCAGCCAGAGCCTCGGCGCTGCGCCGATTGGCCGGCACACCCAGCCGTTCCGCCGCCGTCGCATTCAACCCGACTGCCCGTAGCTCCAGGCCCCAGCGACTGCGGGCGAGCAGCAGGCCCACCAGCGCCACACCGGCCAGGGCCAGCAGCGGGGCAAAAGGCGCCAGGCGCAATGTGCCGATCGTCGGCAACCAGAGATCGCGTGGCAACAGTTCGGTGCCCGACATCGAGGCCGAGCCGGTGCGTCGCCATGGGCCAAGCACCAGATACAGCGTAATCCCGACCGCCATGAAATTCAGGCCCAGTCCGGCGAAGATCTCGCTTACGCGTGCGCGCTGTCGCAATTGTGCCACCAACAAGGCCCAGAGTGCGCCGCTTATCGCGCCACTGCTAAACGCCAGCAACCAGAGCAATGCCGGCGGCAGCTCGGGGAACAGGCGCAACGGAATCATCGCGCCGACCGCGCCAAGGGCTACCTGTCCCTCGATGCCCAGATTGTACAGGCCGCCGGCGAATGTCAGCGTCAGCCCACTCGCACACAACAGCAGCGGCGCCGTCAGCATCAGCATGTCGCTCAATCGCGCCGGGGTACTGAATGCGCCGAACAGCAAAATGCGGTACGCTTCCAGCAGCGACACACCGGTACTCAGCAGCGCCAGAGTTGTCAGCGCCAGCCCACCAAGCAACGGCAATCCGACCAGCGCCAACCGTTTTAGGGTCGGGTTGAGCCGAGTTGTCGGCGCCGGTTGAACATCCAGATCGCTCACTGACATAGCTCACCCTTCAAACCCAACCCCGCCGATCAACTCGGCCAGGCGCTCGCCGCTCAGTGCCTGGCGCGGCAACAAATCCGAGACCCGCCCGGCGAAGAAGACCAGCACATAGTCGCTGTGATCGAGAATTTCGTCCAGATCGGCTGATGCGAAGACGACACTGACTCCGGCGTCACGGCGAGTTTTCAAGCGCTGCCAGACTGCCGCTGCCGAGGCCACATCGAGCCCGCGAGTCGGTTGTTCGCACACCAATGCCTGAATACCGTCGGGAATAAGTGCCAGTTGCGCCCGTTGCTGATTGCCGCCGGAGAGTGACGCCAACGGGCTGAGCGGCGTCGCCTTGATTGCGTAGTCGGCGATGGCTTTGCGGGCCTGATGCTCGGCGGCACGTCGATCGGCGATTGCGCCGCCTGCTTGCAGCAGCGCAAAATGATCGCTCAGCGACAACGGGCCGACAACCCCTTCCGCCAGGCGATCGGCGGGCAGATATTCCACCCCGGCAATGCGCATCTCGCGTGGTTCGGCATTGGTCAGATCGTGTCCGTTCAGGTGCAATCTTCCGCGTTCGGGGCGAATCTTGCCGGCCAACAGTTGCAGCAACAATTGCTGGCCGCTGCCCTCAATCCCGGCCAGACCCACACATGCGCCGGCCGGCAAGCTCAGATCTAGATCGCGCAGCACCAGGTTATCGCGCCGCACGGTGACATGTTCCACCTGCCATGCCGGCTGTGCAGGAGGTCGCGGCTGATCAAGCGCCACGGCTGCGTCGGCCTCCTGGTGCAAGTGCGGCGCCACTCGTCCCAGCGCCTCGCCGAACATCAGGTGCAGCAGGGTTTCGCGGGTTTGCGGCATCGCCATCTGGCCTGTGCCGGCCACCCGACCGGCCCGCAACACACTCACCGTATCGCAGATCGCCTCAACCTCGTGGAGTTTATGCGATACGAACAGCACCGTGTTTCCGGCGTTCACCAACTGGCGCACCGCCGAAAAGAGCGCCCGTACCTGGGCTGCCGTAATCCCGGTGGTCGGCTCATCGAGGATGAGTGTGCGGGCGCCGCACAGCAACAGGCGCACAATCTCAAGTTGCTGGCGCTGTCCAACCGTGAGGGCCTGGATCGACGTATCGGGTTCAAGGGAAAACCCGAGTTTACCGGCCTGGATGATCAGCGCGTTGCGGGCTTCCTGGCGTGAGGGCAAGGCCCAGCGCGGCGCAGCACAGATCACATTCTCCAACACCGTAAAACCGGGAATATCCAGTGGCTCCTGATGAACCATCCCGACACCGGCCCGCAGCGCCGCAGCGGGATCGCCGGCCCGTAGCGGCTGCCCATCAAGGATAATCGCGCCGCTGTCGGGACGCAAAAAGCCGGCCAGCAGCTTCATCAGCGTGCTTTTACCGGCTCCATTCTCCCCCAGCACTCCGTGAACCGCGCCGCCCGCAAATGTCAGGTTCAGGCAATCGTTGGCTCGTACGGCGTCGAAGGATTTCGTCAGATCACGAACCGTAATATGCATAATGTCACGAGTTACGCGGGCGCCTGTTTAGACGGCCCGCGTAACGAGATTGATCTGCTGTTGTTGGTGTGTGCTGGCGGCTTGCCCGCCAACAAAACACCGGGATAATGACTTCTGCGGCTATGGCGCGCTCTGGCCATCGATCCCGGCCAACAGTTGCTCGGTATACCAGACCTGCTCGTCGCTGGCGGTTGCGTCCTCAGCCACAAAGGTGCTGCCGTCCTGGTAGTTCAGCGGCCCGCTGAACAGATTCAGCCCCCCGGCGAGCGCCTGCTTGAACTCATTCAACGAAGCCGCATTCTCGGCAGTCAGAGCCGGCCCATCGACAAAGCCGATCATGCTGCTGTCGATATCGTTCAAGTTCTCCCAGTTCGGCCCGACCCATTCCCAGCCCTGCTCCCAACTGCCGTTGCGGGCGCTCTCGATAATCCGCAGATAGTCCGGCCCCCAATTGAAGAACGGCACCCCCAGGCAGACAGCCTCGCCCTGAGCGCAGGCTTCGCGGAAGTCGTAGGGTACGGCCCAGACCGTTTTACCGGCTTCGGTGGCCTTGTTGGCCTCGACAATCCCCTCGGTGGTATCGATCCCCGAGACGATCACATCGTAGCCCTCGTTGATGAAATCATTCGCCACTTTGGTCGGATCAAGCGTGACGCCGGGGATGTTGAACCAGAACCCGATCCAGGTGACCTTAAATGCCAGGCTGTCGGCGGGTTGGCCGCGATACGTCTCCCAGCAGTGGCGCGCACCAAGATAGGTCGCATTCACCAACCGGCGCGTTTCGGGGTCGATCAGTGCGCCAAGATACGCGATCCGGCCGCTTTCGCTCTGCAATGCGGCGGCGCAGCCGGCCATCATTTTGCCGTACTCCATACGGCCCATCAGATTATGCACATTCGGCGGCGCCTCGCCGCTCAGTACTTTGTCGCCGGAGGCATGGATAAAGTAGACATCGGGATGGGATTCCGCAGCGAGACTGGTGCCGTCGGCGAACTCGGCCGAGTTCGTGATCACGAACTGCGCGCCCTGACTGATCAACTCCTCGACCGCCTGCTCAACCTGCACATTCGGCCGATCGGCCGGATTGACTTTGTCGATGTAGATAAAGCGCGTGTTCGGCACTTTCGCCTCGACATACTTCGCCGAGTCGTAGTGGGCCTGATTCCAGCCGCCGTCGTTAATCGGCCCGACCAACACCATCCCGAAGACGTACTCTGCGTCGCTCGCGGCGGGCGCGGCCGGCTCAGCGCTAGGTGCTGCCGGTTCCGGCGATGGGCCGCCGGACGCAGGCGCACTACCACAACCTGCCAGCACAACGCTGAGCAGCACCAGTATCCCGACCCAGAACAGCTTCCGGTTCATCCAGTTCTCTCCTGTAAGTATCTGTACTGCGGACAAAAAAAAGCACGACCGTCACGTTGGAGTGCGTGACTAGCCATGCTGGGTAAGAGCGCGCACAAACACAAGTCCTGGTCGAGGTTCATTCCCCGAAAGCCGCGCCGCTTTTCTGAAAGTATTAAGTTTACGTTAACCCTGTAAGCGTAGTATAGAAGAAGCAGTTCAGTTTGTCAAATGGGATAATGTGCGGGTGTGCTTGCCCATGCAGCGGGCAAACGACACCGGAACTACGCTACAATACGGCCAATTCGTCGCGCTGATCCCGGCGCCTGCCTGCGAGCCAAGTTTATGCTACCCACGCCGCGTTTGTTGATCCTGTTGCTGTTGGCCGCCCCGCTGATCGCCGGCGCCGCACTGGCGGCTCCGCTCCTCTGGTTGGCGCTGTTCTACCTGGCGATTGTGTTCGCCGTCGTGATCAGCGATATTGTTATGACGCCGCCGCCCGAGGTGATCGAGTTGGAACGGGTTCACGACAGCAAATTATCGTTGGGTGCGCCCAACCTGATCACGATTATTCTCGCCAACGGCAGCCCGCGCCGGCTGCGCTTCGTGCTGCGCGACGAATATCCGTACGAGTTTCCAAGTGATGCGACATTGCTCAATGGTGAGTTGCCGCCCTACGATATTGCCGAAGCACGCTACCATTTGCGGCCCCTGCGCCGCGGCGATTATGCCTTTGGTGATCTGGTGTTACGCTATCGTGGTGTGCTGGGGACGATTATCAGGCAGGCGCACTATCCTGCCGCCGCACAGGTGAAGGTCTATCCCAACCTGCTTGAGGTGCGCAAGTACGATCTGCTGGCCCGCAAAAACATGCTCTTTGAGATCGGCCTGCGGCCGGCGCGAGTCTATGGTCAGGGCGGCGAGTTCGAGCGGCTGCGCGATTATACGCCCGATGACGAGTTTCGCCGGATCAATTGGAAGGCGACCGCCCGGCGCGGCAAACCAATCGCGGCCGAGTATGAGACCGAGCGCAGCCAGCATGTGGTCTGTTTGCTCGATACCGGCCGCCTGATGGCCCCGCCGGTCGGCGATCCGGCTCAGCCCGACAGCCCCGGCCTGGCCCGGCTGGATTATGTTATCAACACCGCCCTGTTGCTCAGCTATGTAGCGGCGCTCAAGGGTGATTATGTCGGCCTGCTGAGTTTCGCCGACAATGTCGGCACATACCTGGAGCCGCGTCGCGGCCGGGCGCAATTCCAGCACATGCTTGAAGCATTGTATGCGGTGCAGGCCCAACCGGTTGAAGCCGATCATGCCACCGCCCTGACCTACCTTAGCCTGAAGCAGAAGCGGCGCAGCCTGGTATTAATCTTCACCGATCTGGTTACGCTCGATGCCGCTCGGCCGCTGCTGGCCCACACCGCACGCCTGGCGCGCCGGCACCTGCCGATCGTGGTCACCATCGCCGACCCGAATACTGCGGCCCTGGCCGGCAAGCCCGTGAGCGACGGTAATGCGCTTTATCGCCGGGCGGTTGCCGAGCAATTAATCGACGAACGGCGGGTGATTCTGGATACGTTGCAGCGCAGTGGTGTGCTGACGATCGATGTTCCCGCCGACAAATTGACCATCTCGGTGGTAAATACGTATCTGCGTCTCAAAGCGCAGAATCGACTATAGTGCGCTGCCCGAAGCTGTGGCTTGCAACGACATTTGGGTAGTGCTGCAATGCGGAATGCATTGCAGCAAATCCGCATTCGTATTGAGCATCGGCAAGGAGAAACTATGACCGAGCACACTTCAAAAGGCACCCTGATCATTACCGGCGGCAGTCGTGGGATCGGCGCGGCGACGGCGAAACTCGCCGGTTTACAGGGGTATGCGGTGGCGCTGAGTTATATCGAGGACGTAGTTGCGGCCGATGCGGTGGTGGCGGCGATTGCAGCGGCGGGCGGCCGGGCGATCGCCGTTCCCGCCGATGTCGCGGTCGAGGCCGATGTGGTGCATCTGTTCACGGTTGCCGAGCGTGAATTAGGGCCGATCGGCGGGTTGGTGAACAACGCCGCAATAACCGGCGGCACCTCGCGCGTGGAAGATGTTTCGGCCACAATGCTGGCCTGGTTGTGGGCGGTGAACCTGACCGGCAGCATCATCTGCGCCCGCGAGGCGGTGAAGCGCATGTCAACCGCCCACGGTGGTGCGGGCGGTGCGATCGTCAACCTATCATCATTGGCGGCGAAACTGGGTAGCGCCGGCGAATGGGTGCATTACGCCGCCAGCAAAGGCGCGATCAACACCTTCACGATCGGCCTGGCCCGCGAAGTTGCGGCGCAAGGCATTCGGGTGAACGCAGTCGCACCGGGCTTGATCCGCACCGATATCCACGCCCGCAACGGCATGCCCGATCGAGTTGAACGACTGGCGTCGGGTGTCCCGATGCGACGCGCCGGCAGCGCCGCCGAGGCCGCCGAGGCGGTGGTCTGGCTACTCTCGCCGGCCGCATCCTATGTTACCGGCACGATCCTGGAGGTCGGCGGCGGCAGGTAGGAATGGCGTCGTCCATGCATAAGGGCGCAGCATCGCACACTATGCGATGCTGCGCCCCATAAATCGCTGTCGGCCGGGCTACGCAGCCACGGCGGCCGTCGCCTGACGATACTGCACCACCTCGAAAAATGCGGCCACCACAGCCGGATCGAAAAGCCGGCCGGAATCGCTGTGGATCTGTTCCAGCGCTCGGTCGATCGGCCAGGCCGCCTTGTAGGGCCGGGCATGAATCAGCGCGTCGAAGACATCGGCCACCGCAACAATCCGGCCGACCAGCGGGATCTGTTCGCCGGCGAGACCAAGCGGATAGCCGGAGCCGTCCCAACGCTCGTGGTGCGAACGGGCGATCTGTTCGGCGAACTGGATCACCTTCGAATGCCCGTCGGCCAGCAAGTCGGCGCCGATCGTCGTGTGCAGCTTGATCAGATCGTATTCTTCGGCCGTAAGTGCGCCGGGCTTGCGCAAGATGATATCGGGAATGCCGATTTTTCCGGCGTCGTGGAGTGGGGCGGCAAGCCGGATCAACTCCACCTCATCGGCGGGCACACCGAGGGCGGCCGCAATGCGGGCCGACAGATCGCCGACCCGGCGCGTATGCTCGCCGGTTTCGTCGTCGCGGTACTCGACTGCGCGGGCCAGACGTTGCAGCATTTCCAGCCGCGATTGCTCCAGTTCCTGGGTGCGCTCGGCCACTAAAGCCTGCAACTGCTCGTTGTGACGCGCCAACTCCAGGTGTAAGAAACGAATCTCCAACTGACTGCGAATACGCAACAAGAGTTCAACAATATCGATCGGTTTGGTGACAAAATCACGGGCGCCGGCGGCCAATGCGCGGCGTTTGGCGTCACGCGTAATATCGGCCGTGAGCATCACGACCGGCAGGTAGATTCCTGATGGGATGCGGCTCTGGATTTGATCGAGTACCTCAAAGCCGTCCAGATCCGGCATATGCAGATCAAGCAGCACCAGATCGGGCTGAAAATCAACGAACTGCTCCAGTGCCTGCTGCGGGCTCGAGATCCCGCGCAGTTGATGGTAGCCGTGCTGACGCAAAAGATCCTCGATCAGACGAACATTTTGGAGCTGATCGTCGATAATCAAGATTCGCGCATGCAGCAGCAGCGAAATATCCATGCGAACCTCCGGCTCGGACGCCTGATTCGGATTGCACAATGGGGTGTCACGGCGCATGTGTCTGATATCGTAGCGTATCATCTCCCCGCAACCACGAAAGCACGGTGCAAGGCCTTCAAAGATAGCAAATATGTTCTTGACGCCTGCAATAACCTCTGCTATACTTTAGCACAAACGAGCGAACGGAAGAGGGAGGCAGCATATGGCGGTCACAAGTCGTGAACTTCGCAATGATCGACGGTCCCAGGTAGGTATGCCGACGGTAAAGATGGGGTCGGTGGCATATATTGTGACAGGCCTGCTGGCACTCCTGGCACTGTACGTCCTACTCAGCAGTGTGGTGGATTGGAGCCGGGTCGTGATGGACGATATGCGATTCGGGCGCCCACGCACCTTTCACCTGACGGCGAATGTTGGGCGCGCCGAAGAGGCGAACGCGCCGACGCATCTGATCGCGATGAATCTCGATCGCCAGGTGGTGATCCTGGAGATCCCCGGCGGCGATTCGACCAAAACCCGTGCTTTGCCGGGGCCGTATCTGTTCGGCGCCGGCGAGGATCTCACCCCGGTGACGATGCGTCTCGCCGATGTCAACAGCGATAGCGCACCCGATCTGGTGGTTCGGGTAAAAGATGAAGAGATGATCTATATGAATCGCGACAACGCTTTTCAGCTGATCACCGCCGAAGAGCGTCAGCAGTTGATCCAGGCCGGTACGACTAATCCCTGAGTATCCTGCGCTCGCTTTCCTCCCTCGGTGTACGCCGTCGCATCTGAATGCGGCGGCGTCTTGCATGCCGCGGCGAACCCTGCGATATGATGGAGCCGGCCGGACTACGTGTTGTGGCGGCTTATGGTACAGTGTAGGCCAGCCCCCGAACATTTACTGAGCGAGGAGACCATGATCGTACAGGATCGTCAGTTTCAGCATCTGGGCAAGCCGCGTAAACTGGTGGAAGGCGCTGAACGCGTGAGCGGGCGCGCTCGTTACTCCGGTGATGTGCAGTTGCCCGGTATGCTCTACGGGCGCCCGGTGCTGAGTCCGTATGCGCACGCACGGGTGCTGCAGATCGATAGCGACGCCGCTCGTGCTGTGCCCGGCGTTGTTGCTGTGCTTAACGCCGCTGACCTGCCGACCCGTAATCGACAGGCTAGTTCGCGCCAGACAACCACGCTTGCCGCCGATCTGGTGCGCTATCGCGGCGAACCCGTGGTGCTGGTGCTTGCAACGAGCGAGGCCGCTGCCGCCGATGGCGCCGCAGCAGTGCTGGTGGATTATGAACCGCTTGAGCCGATCGCCGATCCTGAGCGGGCGATCGCTCCCGGTGCAGCGGTAATCTGGCCTGACGGCCCGCCTGATGAAGAGACCGATCTGACTGCGACCCATGCGGCGACAAGTGATGTTGCCGATACTCAGCACGCCGAGCACTCAAATCTGTATGAGCGTAAGCGCTATGAGCGCGGCGATCTTGATGCCGCTCTTGCGGCGGCTGATGTGACGGTGACCTACACATTCCGCACGCCGATCGTGCATCAGGGGTACCTCGAACCACATGCCGTCGTTGCGGATTTCGATCCGATCGCGCGCACGCTCACGGTCTATACCAGTACGCAGGGACAGTTCGGTGTTCGCGCCGATCTGGCCCGGATGCTCGATCTGCCGCAAAGCAAAGTCACCGTCACGCCGATGACGGTTGGCGGCGGTTTCGGCGCCAAGTACGGTATCCTTGAGCCGCTCACTGCCGCTGCTGCGGTGGCCGTCGGCCGCCCGGTGCGAATTACGCTTACCCGCAGCGAAGATTTCCTGACCACCACGCCCTCGCCGGCCAGCATCATCGATATTACGCTCGGCGCCGCCAGTGATGGTACCCTTACCGCACTCAAGGTCGATGCCATACTCGATAACGGCGTCTATCCGTTCACGCTCGGCGGGATCTTCAGCATGCTGATCGGCGGCTACTATCGCTGCGCCAACACCCGGATCGAGGTGTCCGAGGTGCTGACCCACAAGCCGCAAACCGGCGCCTACCGCGCGCCCGCAGCGCCGCAAGCCGCCTTCGCACTTGAGTCGGCGATCGATGCGCTTGCCGCGAAGTTGCAGATCGATCCGCTTGAGTTGCGGTTGAAGAATGCCGCCGGCCCCGAGGATTTGACCGGTGAAAACAAACCCTGGGGCGATATTGGTCTGCGCCAGGTGCTCGAAGCCGTCCGTGAGCATCCGCTCTGGCGCGAGCGCAAACCCGGCGATGGAACCGGCCTGGCGATCGGCGGGTGGCCCTGCGGCAACAATACCGCCGCCGCCGTCTGCCGGGTGGATACCGATGGAACCGTTCGCGTCCACGTCGGCTCGGTCGATATCTCCGGCGTGAACAGC
>JAAUQO010000261.1 GCA_012032775.1 Oscillochloris sp.
AGCTTCCGGGAAGCTGTTCACACGCTGCCGGTTCCCCGTTTAGCGCCAGATTCCCGCACCAACGCAGTGGCTTCCTACGGCCAAGCTTCCCGGAAGCTTGTTGGCGGAGCGAGTTACAACTGTAGTATTAGGCCGTCACAGTGCGATGTGCGCCGTAGACGTACGTACGCTTTAGCGTTCTAGTAATCCGCTGGGGTGCCTTCCGGCCTGTTGCTCAGGCCGGAAGGCACTTCGCGATGGTTATGAATGCGGTTGGCGCGAGCCCTCGCCGACCGCCACCGACGTGAGTTCTGCATCGTGTTGCTCGACCGGGTCGCGCCCAGGGTGTTCCGTGCTCAAGTCGATATCGATCTCGCCGACCAGTTCGCTGTAGATGTGTTCCGAGATCACGCCGCTGCTGAGCAATTCCATCAGTGTTATCCGTTCGGCCCGCAATGCCTCGCGCCGGGTATCCTCCAATTCGGCGGCGTACAGCGACGGTTCGCTGTTCAATAACATCTGTTGCGCGTCCTGATGCGCCCGCACGCGGGTAGTTAGTTCCTCTTCCAGTTGATCCCAGGTTGTGGTCGAGATCATGCCCATTGCGTGGAGGTCACTCACCCGCCGGTGGGCGGCGCGTGCCGCCATCAAGCGGCCATGGCGGCGCTCGTATTCCAGCTCTGCCGCTTCGCGCTGCACCAGATGTAATCGCTGCAACAGATTGTTCATGGTGGTGCCTTGCACCAGCAGCGTAAACACCACCATCCCGAAGGTCATCACCAACAGCAGATTGCGATCGGCGAAACTCGCCGGTAGGCTCAGCACCAGGGCCAGGCTGATCGCGCCGCGCAGCCCGCCCCAGAATTGCACATGTTGGTAGGCGAGCGGCACTTTCCCGCGCCACCGATTGCTGATCCAGGTCAGCAGATATACCACCAGCACCCGGCTCAGCAACACCGCCGCGATCGCACGCCGATCGTCGGGATCTGCGCCACAAGATCGGGCAGGTCGATCGCCAGTCCGATCAACAGAAAGACCAGCGAGTTGGCGATGAAGGCCAGATACTCCCAAAAGTTGAACAACACAATTCGGGTTGTCGGCGACATACCGCGCAGCCCGAGGCTGCCGCAGACAAGCCCCGCCGCCACAACTGCCAGCACCCCGCTGAACCCAAGCCGCTCGGCGGCCAGGTATGCGCCGAAAGCCAGCACCGTGGTCAGCGTAATTTCGATCAGGTAGTCGTCCAGGCGCTCGATCACCAGGGCCGTCAGCCAGCCCAACCCCACGCCCACCATCACGCCGCCGATCGCCACGCGCACAACCTCAACCACGGCCCCCATGATCAGCGCCGGCAGGTTCTCGGGCTGTCCGGCGTTCGCTGCCGGCGACAGAACAAAGGCCAGAATGACACTGAACACCACGATCGCCGTGCCGTCGTTCAACAGGCTCTCGCCCTCAACCAACACCGTCAATGATTTCGGTGCGCCGAGGGTACGAAAAAGCGCCACAACCGCCACCGGGTCGGTCGCCGCGATCAACGCCCCGAACACAAAACCCGTGGCCAAGGTCAGCCCGCTGCCAAAGGCCACAATCACGCCGACCAATGCAGTTGTAAGCAACACCCCGCCGATCGCCAACAGCAAGATCGGGCGCAAATTCCGGCGCAACTCCTGATAATCGAGGTGAAACGCCGCCTCAAATACCAACGGCGGCACAAACAGGGCCAGAATAAGTTCGGGGGTCAGCGCAAGATCAAACGAGCCGGCGAGGGTAAGCGCCAGCCCGACCAGTACCAGTGCAACGGTATATGGTACATTCAGTCGTCGTACTGCAATCGCCACCAGCGAAACGATCAACAGCAGTTCGATAATCAGGGTTTCGGTGTCGAGAAACAACTCCATGCTGCGCTCTTCTCTCTTCGCCCAGGCTCGATTCTTTCAAAGCGATTCGCTTGCAGATGCACTGTTTGACGCCTCAAAAGCCTCCGGGCAACAAAAGGCCGGGTGTTGATTGAAACCGGCAGTTACGCGCATCCCTGGTTCGGTATCAGCGGCACCGCCCTTGTCCCCGATCTAGCGCAGGCGATTGATCTCTCCGCCGATCAGCGTGGCGCCCTTGTCGCAGCGGTGATCGACGGCGGCTTGCAGCCCCGCACTCGGCATCCAGGCGCTTCGGCGCACAATGCGTCCTACTCGACAAATTCGATCGACTCGACCACCATCACCGGCCGATCTTCCCAGGCATCGAACTCCGGATCATCGATCGGCATGGCGAGTTCTTGCTGCAAGGCGGGTCGGTCGAACATGCCTACCCTGCCGGTAACCTGCACCACCCTATCGATCCAGACGGCGCCGGCCGGAATTGCTTCGGCGATATTCGGCCCGATCGCCAGCAGGTCATTGTCGATGCCGGCTTCCAGCACTGTTCCTTCGTCGAGGCGGAGTGCGTTATCGCCATAGGCTTCCTCAACTTCGGCCTGCACCGTCACCGTTTGGCCGGCGTACGCGGCAATATTCCCCGTAACATCGGCCACACTCAAGATGCCTTCCGGCGCCTCGCCGGCAACGGCGGTATTCGCGGGAAACACCGAGGCGCCTTCTTCATCCGAGGGCGTATCGACAATCCCGCCGCAGGCTGCCAGGGTTGCCAGAAGCGCCAGCATTGCCGCGCTCCGTAACCAGTGGCGCGGAGCCGGGAGAATCTGCATATGCATCGCTGTACCTCCTTTGCGATTTCAACCCAAAAGAGATCACTGCAACTCCGACTCCAACAGGCGGTATCAAATGGTAAACAAGCGCAAACCGCCCGTGCGATCACGCTTCATGGCGCACCGCCTAAGTAGGTCAGAACCGCCTCGCGATCGACCACATCGCCGTACTTGCCGTCGATATCGAACAGATTTGCCTCATGTACGGCAACCGCCCGATCGCCGACACACTCGCGCGGCACAATCACCCGAAAGCCATGCTGCATCCCATCCACCGCACTTGCCCGAATGCAGCCGCTGGTTGAACAGCCGACCATAATCAGGGTGTCGATCTGCATTGCGGTGAGGGTTGCCGCCAGGTGGGTGCCGAAAAAGGCGCTCGCGTACTTCTTGTTGATCACCAGTTCGCCTGTTGCCGGCGCAAGCTCATCCACGATCTGCGCCAGTGGTGAATCGGCGGTGAGTTGACGTAATGCCGGAACTTTGTGCAAGAACCAGCCGCCGTCGCGGCCATCAGCGGCATAGCTGACCGTGGTGTAGATCACGGGTATTCCGGCGTTGCGGGCCGCGTGCAGCACCGCCACACTTGCCGTGATCGCGTCGGGCACCCCCGGCGCCGCATACAATGGCGATTCCGGCAGCGTATAGGCTTGCACAAAATCCACCAGCAGCAGCGCCGGCCGCCCGCCGAAGCCCACCCGCGCCGCCAACCCATGGCTGCGGTAATCATCGCGCAATTCGTTATGCATACGGCTTGTATCCTTGTCACAGCCTGGTGAGGGTATGGCCTCGCCTCAGCCTCGCAATTGGTTCTACCGGATCTATCCTAGATCGTATATCCTGATAAGGTTGCCCGAATAGAATACGTCGATTATAATTGCCGCTGCCGCAACCCGCTAACCCGTTTCTGCTACAATCTATGTAAAGACGTCGCGGTACGCCGTTTGTCCACGTAAGCGGGACAGCGTCCAGGAGGAATCGAACCCAATGTTCGGCACAAATAAGAAGCCCCCGGCTGCAGCACCGACGATGAACGGGAAGCCTGAGACTGTGATTGGCGCCAATACGCGCTTTGTGGGCACCCTGACATCGGATGGCAATATTCGAGTCGATGGCTCGGTTGAAGGCGATGTCGAAGTGCTCGGCAATCTCATTATTGGTGAGACGGGCCGGGTAATCGCGACGGTGAAGGCCCAGAACGTGCATGTTTCTGGTGCGGTCAAGGGCGAAATCACCGCCGTCGAGCAACTTGAAATCTCGCCGACCGGAAAGGTCTGGGGCGATATTACAACCGCAGCCTTGCATATCGAGCCGGGCGGTCTTTTCCGCGGCCAGAGCTCGATGACGACCAATATCGACGAACCATTGCTGCTGGAAGCGCCGCGGCCGTCGGAGAGTTAGTTCGTGCGGAAACCGCCGATCGCCGGGCGCAGGTGTGCGGTCGGCGGTTTTCCGTCGCAGTCGGAGTCATATATGGGGCGTCGCCGATCGTCTGCAACCCCAAGTTGGTTTCCCACATCACTCTATCGTAGCTTGCCGCGCCTGTGGGCCGGCCTTGTGGCGCAGGTTCAGCATAATCTGCGTACCGGAGGCCGTGGCCTGGTGTTTTTCGCTATTGGTGCGGTGATGCTGGCGATGATCGGGCTGCTGGTGGCGAATTTCGTCGATCAACTTATGCTGAGTGTGCGCCTCGATGAGCAGATTGTCACAATGGAGCAAACGGTGACTGCGCTCGCGACCGATTTGAACACCCTGCGCGATGCGGTTGCCTATGCGGAATCCGATGTGAATGTCGAACGGATCGCCCGCGAACAGCTTGGCTACGCCCGCGACGGCGATGTGGTGCTCTTGCCGCAGTTGCCGACGCCGACACTACCCCCGCTTCAGCCGCCCGCTGCGGCCGCTCCTGCGGCCCCGCCCCAACCTGATAATTGGCAACGCTGGTGGCAGGCTCTTTTCCCGTCTTAAACTGCAACCGAACGATCGTAGTTCATGACAGTCCGGCTTCATCAAGCAAGGCCATCGCCTCATCGACCTGCCCTTGCAACTCGGCGAAGTGCGCCAGATCGCGCAATGTCGTTAGTTCAGCGGCGCGATCCTGGGCCAGGCTACTGATCGCCAGTGCGTGCCAGGTGATCCGCTGGGCGTCGGCGGGATCACCCGACGCCGCTCGGATCGCAGCCAGGCGCCGTAATGCTGCGGCATGGCCGCGTCGATCGCCGATCGCCTGGCTGTTGCCGAGCGCTCGATTGGCAAGTGTGTAGGCTTCCTGGTGCTGCCGCTGCGCGATCTTCAGATCGGCCAACCCCAGACGGGCCTGGTTCTCGCCGCACCAATCGCCGGACGCGTGGGCATTGTCGAGCGCCTGCTGATAGTATCGATGCGCTTTAGCGCGCGCGCCCTGGCCGCTTGCCGCTGCGGCTAAGCCAATCAGCGCCCGCCCGATCGACGCCGATCGACTCAATCCGATCGGTAACCCGGCGTCCGGTTCGGCTGCACTGCGGGCCAGTCGTAAACAATGCTTCCAGCAACGCTGCGCCAGTTCCAGATCGGCACTGGCCTGCGCCGCCACCGCCAGGCATGCCGCACGTAACAGCCGGCTGCGCACACTGCTGCGAGCCGGCCGCTGCAAGCGCGCCTGAAGATCGAGGGCCGTCTGAAGTGCTTCCTCAGGCGCGCCGCACGTTAGCGCCAGGCGCATGTTGAAGATCGACACGAGATCGGGATCGATCGCCGCGAAACCCTGGCCGGCCATGTGCTGCAACTCCGCAATATCCTCGGCCTGATGGCGGTAGTTGCCGATCTGTTCGCGCAGGGCCACGCGCGTCAACACCGGCTCCAGACGGTTCGTCGGCGTGCCGGCCAGCATAATCGCCTGATCGAGGTAGTGCAACGCCGGTTCATAGCTTGCGTGCTGGATCGCCCGTATTGCCGCCTTGCGACAGTATGCCGCCGCCGAATCCCAATTCTCGCTTCGTCGCAAATGCTCGATCACCAGATCATACACCGCCGACGGAGCCTGGCCGCCGGCCAGTTCATCGGCATATTCCGCTTCGTACCACTGCACCACGGCCGCGTGCAATGCCCGGCGCTGGCCGAACAGCAGGCTCGTGTACGCAACCTCGTGCGCGATCCCGTAGCTGAAGCGGTACACCCGCTCCGGATCGCCCAATTCAAGATCGATCATTGGTCGCAGCGTCGCATGATCGAGTTGGGCCTTCAGTTGCGCCTCATCGACCTGAGTCGGGTGGATGGCCGCCAGCAGTCGCAGTGGAAAACTACGCCCGATCACCGCCGCGACCTTTAATGTCAGGCGGGTCGGCTCATCGAGCCGGTCGATGCGGGCCTGGATGATCCCCTGGGCTGAGTTCGAGAGCTGGGCGGCGCTCGGTGTCTGAGTGAGTTTGGCGCTATCGTCTTCGATCCGAATCAGCCCTTGCTGGCGTAAGATGCGCAAATACTCGCGGATAAACAACGGCTGCCCTTCGGTATACCGCTCAACATAGCGCGCCAGTTCGGGATCAAGATGCCCAACCCCAAGTAATGTCCGAATCAAGTGATGGGCTTCGGCGTCCTGCAACGGCTTTAGCGCCACAGAACGGGCAGCGGGATGGCCGGTGAGCATTTTCAGGCGCGGCGGTGTTGCCGCATCCAGCGGCCGGTACGAGAGCGCCAGGCAGAGTGAGCCGATCGCCGGCTCAGCATTCAGCAGTGCCTCGATCAGGGCCAGCGAATGATCGTCGGCCCAGTGCGCATCCTCGATCACAATCAGCATGGGGTTGCGCAGAAGCAGAAGTCGCAACAATGCGACCGTTGCCGCAATTGCCGCCGCAAGATCGCGCTGCGGTTCCGATCGCAAGTTCAGGGCGTCGGCCAGCGCATTGCGATCGATCGTCGTGATCGCGGCTGTCGCCAGGAATGCATCAAGTTGCCGCAACTGCTCGCTTGCATTCACGCTTTCATCGATCGCGCAAAGATCGCGCAGCACCGATTGCCAGGGTTGTAACGGGCTTTCCTGCCCGCCGCCGCTACATTCGCCCGCAAGCCCGCGCCGCCCCTGCTCGCGCCAATGGGCCATCAGGTGTTGCAGCAACACACTTTGCCGATCCCCCGATTTCGCTCCCTCAACCAGCAGCAATTGGCGCCGGCGGCGGCGGCTTCGCCGATCACCGCCAGTGCTTGTTGGCGCACCGTGTTGCGCCCGATCAGGTCGATTGCGCCTGGGAGAAAGCGCTGCAGCGCCGGGTTGTCGGCGCTGCTCGGGGCCATCACCCGCGCCACCGGCACACCCTCGCTATGGCCTTTCGTAACGATCACCTGAACCGGGTTGGTGCGGTAACGACCGAGAATATCGCTTCGCACTCGTCCCGACACCAGAATCTCGCCCGGCGCCGCCTGTTGCATCAGATGCGCCGCCAGATTCATGTCGTCGCCCTGAGCGGTGTAAACCTGCCGCTGACTACTGCCGACCGGGCCGACGAACAAAACCCCGACGGTGATCGCAGCGCAGCGAATCAACCCGCGCTCGCGCAACTCCAATGTGCAACCAACCGCCCGGCTGGTATCATCGCCGCGGGCCAGGGGTGCGCCGAACAGTAACACAAAGACGGCGCCCTTGTCGCCGATCTCGATCTCATTCAGCCAGCCGCCCCACCGCCCAACGACACTTTGCATCTGGGCGACCAGCCGATGCAGATCGCCGGGATTGGCGGGTAATTGAAAGGCGCAAAATGCCGGCACGCAACGCCGGTACTCCGGCACCAATGTGTTCAGGCGCAGCCGCTCGACGAAGGCCTGCAGCGTCCGCCACTCCATCGGCCAGTCGGTCGTCGAGCCGAGGTTCAGCTCGAGCTTCTCGGGTCCCTTGCCGAGGTCGTGGTGGACGTAGTAGCCGAGATGCGTGTGCGCGGTCGCCATCATCCCGATGCGGTGCTCGCGCCAGAGCCAGCCGAGGCTGCT
>JAAUQO010000262.1 GCA_012032775.1 Oscillochloris sp.
ACATATCCTGCTGTTCAGGTGCGGCGTCCGAAGACGCACCTGGCCTGCCGAAGCAGCCATGAGAACTATTGTACTACAAATAACGCTTTGCCGCAATATAAAGCCTATCCCGGCGCTTCCCCTGCCGCCTAAAGGCGGACCGTCCCCGCGCCGTGGTGTGAGCGTACTACCTGTAATGTAGGAGTCTTTTTATGGGGCCGCCGGCAGAGTAAAGAAGAATGTGCTGCCGTTGCCTTGCTCGCTCTCAACCCAGATCGCGCCGTCGTGGGCCTCGACGACGAGTTTACAGAAGGTTAGCCCCAGGCCGGTGCCGGCGTTGCGGCGATCGCCGGCCTGGCCGAACTTCTGAAAGATCTTCTCCAGATCTTGTTGTTTCATGCCGACGCCGTTATCACGGACGGCGAAGCGAATGTATGGCCGATCGGCAGCGCCGATGATGGCTTCCTCAACCCGAATCAGCACCTCGCCGCCGCGCCGGCTGAATTTCAGCGCGTTGTCGAGCAGATTTTGCAGCACCCGCAACACCAGTTGGCCGTCGGCATGCACCAATTGCACCTGGGCAAGTACTTCATGGCGCACCTGAACGCCATTGTTGCGGGCGATCAATTGCTGGCGTTCAATCGCCCGCCGCACCAGATCATCGGCATCGAGTGCGGCCCGATCCAGCGGCATGCGCCCGCTTTCGAGCCGGCTGATATCGAGCAGCATGTTGATCATATTCAGCAGATACTGGGTGCTGGTATATGCGATCGACAGGATCTCCTTCTGGATCGGGCTCATCTCACCCGTCACCCCGCGGAAAAACATGTCGATCGAGGTCATGATACTGGTGAGCGGGCTACGCAGATCATGAATGATCATATTGGTTAGATCTTGCCGCAGTTGTTCCGCCTCTTTGGCCGCGCTGATATCGCGCAGGGTGAGGAGAATCGGCCAGCGCGTATCACCGTCGTTGGCCTGTCGCGCAGCACGCAATACCGTCCAGGAGAACGATCGCCCGCCGTTCAACTCGCCTGAGGCATCAGGCTCCAAGCCATCGGCCACGGCGTTGATCCCGTGGTGCAACTGCTCCAACTCGTTGCTCGAGAATACTGCGCTGATCTGCCAACTTTCAAGCAGTTCGCTCAGCAAAAGGCCGTTCAGTTCGAGTGGCGTCGCGGCCGGCGTCTTCCAGGCGCCGGCATTACTGAGGCGGTGGAAGGCATTATTGGCCACCACCGTCACACCGTGGGTATCGACGAGCAAGATCCCGTCGTTGGTCGAGGCCATAATCGAGGCCAGTTCATCGCGGCCGCGCCGCACCGCCGCCAGAAGTTCCAGACTCTCGACGGCGACGGCGGCCTGATTGCCGAACAGGCTCAGCATTTCCAGATCGGTGGCGGGTGGCTGGCCCTCGCTATAGCCGACGCAGATCGCACCTAAGGTGCTGCGTGTGGCTCGCAGCGGCATCGCAACCCAGGTGCCGGAATCATCGCTGCGCCGATCCGAGGCCGGGCGCCGGCTGCTGATCGCCTGCCGCACCAGTTGATGGATCGCGGCCCGATCTGCCGGTGTATCCAGGGTCTGGAACGCGGTATTCAGGTCGCCGTCTTGATCGCGCAACACAACCGCCCAGTTTGCACTGGTGATCTCCAACAGGCCGGCGGCCGTCAGTTCGAAGATCTGGCGCGGCGAGCGCAAGGTCGTGTTGATCGCCATACCCAGCCCATTAAGCGCCATCATGCTTTGCAGGTTATGCTGCTGCTGGTTGTAAAGGCGCGCACTTTCGATCGCCGTGGCGGCCTGGTTGGCGAAGATCTCCAGGATCTGCACACGCTCGCCGTCGGGCCTGCGCCCGTCTTCGGGATCATCGACGCGCAGTACCCCAAGCAACCGGCCGTCGCCGTCGTGTAACAGGCTGATCAAAATATCGCCACGCAGCCACTCACCGGGCTGATCGGTCGCGTCTGTGCCTGGGTCGGAATCGGCGACAAGCTCCTGGAGCACCGGGAAGCGCGCGGCTTGTTCGCGGTCGATCAAGAATGTCAGATTGCCGCGCCGGAACTCCGGTTGCAACGCCTGGAGCAGCCCCGAGAGCGCGCTGCGCCGATTGCGCAGAATGCTCTGGGCCATGGCTGCCGGCCCACTGGCCACCGCATGTTGCAGATACGGCTCAACCGTGCGTTCGCGATATACCAGGGCGATTGCCGCATTGCGGAACCCGGCACTCTCGACCACTGCCGTGGCCACCAGTCCGAGCAGTTCATCAAGCCGGCGCTCGGCCCGTAGTGCGTGGCTGAGCCGGAGAATGCGATGCAACTGGCTATTGCTGCGCACCAATTCCTGGGCGCGGTGCTTGAGCGCATCGTCGATGTCGGCGAAGCGGCGGGCATTTTCGAGTGCGATCAGTGCTTGATCGGCGAGGGTCTCCAGCAGCACGCTGTCGTCGTCGATGAATGGTGCATTGTCGCGCCGATTGACGACTTCGATCACCCCTTTCACGCCGTCGAGGCCACGCAAGGGTACGGCGATCAGCGATTGGGTGGTAAAGCCGGTGGATCCGTCGGCTTCGCTGGAGAAACGCCCATCGGAACGCGTATCGTTTGAGATCGCACTGCGTCCGCTTTCGGCGACATAGCCGGCGATTCCTTTTCCCGGCGGCAAGCGCTGGCCGAGCAGCGCCCGCCCGGCCGGCCCGCTGGCATAGCTGAACACCAACTCGCCGGTCGCCGTGTCGCGTAGCAGCAGTGTGCCTTCCTCGGCATCAAGCAAATGTCCGGCCTGCTCGATGATCAACTCCGGCACCCGCTCGGGATCGAGGGTCGAGTTGATCGTGCGAATAATCCGGTTCAATACGGTCAGTTGCCGCGCCTGCTGTTCGGCGTCGCGGTAGCGCAATGCCTGCTGGAGCGGAACTGCGCCTTCGGTGCCGACCAGGCGGATTAACTCCTCCTGGATGGGGCTGAAGGACGAGTCTGTGTCCAGTCGATTCACCGCAATTGCCCCAAATGTGCGGCCTTCGGATTGCAGCGGTACGCCGATCCATGCGCCACCGCGCGGTGACGGCTCATTCACGATTGGGATGACGTTTCGGCGCTCGCATTCCTGCTCGTAGTTTTGCACCGTCAGCGTACGACCCTCATCGATCACGACGCTGCTCAGGCCGAGTTTGCGATTCCAGAAACTGCGCGGCGTGAACTTGCCGCGATCATTATTCTGGTACGCTAACTCCAACCACTCGCTGTTGCGATACTGGAGCACAATTCCAATGCTGCACTCAGGCGCGATGCGCTGTACCACCGCCCCAATCCGATCCAGTACCGCGTCAACCGAGAGGGAGGCCCGCGTCAAGGCCAGATCGGCGAGTACGGCGGCCCGCAACTCGCGGATCACGCGCGGTTCCAGCGGCAGGGCGCGATATGCCGGGCCAAGGATAGAGGCCAGCATTTGCAGCGCCAATTCTTGCTCGATGCTCCAGCCGCCGGGTTCCAGCGCGATCCAGCCCAGTAGCCCTTCACTGACGCGGATCGGCAGGTAGCCGGGGCGATTGTTATCGCCGGCGATCGTGGTGCCTGCGGCAAGTTCTCTGAGAATATCGGCCGCCGGTAGCTCGGTGGCCTGATCGTACCAACACAATCGCCCCGCAGCGTCGGACGCGATCACGCTCAACGCATGCTCGCCGCGCTCCTGTAACTCGGCACGGTCGGCGGCCTGTGCCACGGTCATGGCAGCAGAAAGCCAGGCCTGGCTAATGGCGAGTTCGTACGGAGGTAGGTGGCTCATTGATCAACTAGCGACTTAGAGATGGGAAAACAGGGTATCTTCCTGGCGGTATCGCAGTTATTTTACCCGGTATTTACTATTTGTCTACTTCGCCGGTATTATCAAGCGGTAACAATTCTGTCAAGCGGCGCCGCAGAAGATTGCGGCGGAGTTTGCCGGCGGCTGTGCGGGGTAATGCTTCGGCAAGTACGACAATCTGGCGTGGGACTTTGTAACCCGCCAATCGGTTGCGGGCAAAAGCGATCAGTTCCTGTTGATCAAGGGCGTGATCCGGCTCTGCCGCCACGAATGCCACCGGCACCATGCCCCAGGCGGCATCGGCCAGGCCGACGACGCCGGCCTCTTGCACGGCGGGATGGCTTTGCAAGACCGCCTCGACTTCGGCCGGATAAACATTTTCGCCGCCGGAGATGATCAAATCGTCACGCCGATCGACGACATACAGATAACCTTCCGAATCAAGATAGCCGAGATCCCCGGTCGCAAGCCAGCCGTCGTGCAATGGAACCGGCCGGTTGCGATAACCCGCCGTCACCAGCGGCCCGCGCACATAAATCTCGCCGACCTGTTCCGGCGCCGTATGCCCAGCGTCGATCCGCACCTGCAACGGCAACAACGGTCGGCCCGCCGAGCCGAGTTTGCGCAGCGCATCGGCGGGCGCCAATGTTACGGCCTGCGAGGCTGTTTCAGTCATGCCGTAGGTTTGCACAACCGGAATGTTGCGCGCGGCACAGGCTTCAAGCAAGTGGCGGGGGGCCGGGCCGCCGCCCAGCAACACGCAGCGTAGCTGTGCCGGATACGGCCGATCGCCGCGTTCGGCCAACATCCGTTGCAGCATTGTGGCGACAACGGAGATGATTGTTACGCCTTGTTCGTCGATCGCCCGGTTGATCGCGGCCGGATCGAAGCGTTCGTGTAGTACCACCGGCATGCCGTAAATAACGCTTCGCATCAGGATTGCCAGACCGCCGACATGGAACAGCGGCAGCACCGCCAGCCAGCGGTCGTCGGCATGGACACCGAGGTTCAATGCCGAGCCGACGGCGCTCCACCAGTGGTTGCCGTAGCTGAGTTGGGCCGCCTTGGGTGTGCCGGTGGTGCCTGAGGTGTAGATCAGGGTGTGGATTGCGGCGAGATTGAGCAGCAGCGGCGGGCTGGATGGCGGCGGCGGCGGCGATTCGTCGAGCGCCAGTAAGCGCACGCCCGCCGGCGTACTTGCGGCGGCCAGATCGTGATAGGCTGCGTCGTGGAGCAGCACCTGTGCGCCGAGATCTTCTAGTTGCCAGCGCAATTCATGCGGGTTGAGGCGGGTATTCAACGGCGCCAGGGTTACGCCGCAACGGGCGACGGCATGGACGGCAGCGGCGAACACCGGCCGATTGGCGGCCAGCAACGCCACCGGCGCCCCTGCTTGTGCGCCGGCTTCACGGAGTGTACGGGCTAAGCGATCGGCGGCGCCGGCCAATGCGCCGAAACTCCAGATCGTATCTGCGGCGATCAGCGCCGGGCGATCCGGCGCAGCGGCGGCTTGCTGCTGAAGCCAGTCGGGAAGGTGTGTCATCGCTGCGAACTACGCTTCATTCCCGCGCTTCGGATCCGCACCATCACTATCCGTTTCGGCTTCCGGCTGCGCTTTGGAAGACTGATCGCGACCGAGTAACTGCTGGACACTTTCCCTGGTTAGTTGCAAGCTCATCTGCCCTTTGAGAATAATATCGTCCAGCAGGCTGGGATCGCGCTCCTCACGCGGCAAGGCGCTGACGAAATGGTTCAACATCTCGCTGCGTTCGTCGATCAAATCGTCCCAGCCCGCATCAGCGGCCCGGCGGCGCAGATCGGCCAGATGTAACTCGGCGAACTCAAGCAACTTCGCGGCGGTATCACTGGTGAGCTGGGCGGCGGCGCCGGCCAGGTAATGGATCGGCGCATCGGCGCCCAGAACGGTGTCGCCCGGTACAAGATGCCCGACCATCAGTTCGCCGAGTTCAAGGCGCTTGGCGGCATGGCTATCGTTGACCTCGAACGCCTGATCGGAGAACAGATCACAGACCTGCACGCCCTTGCCCTTGCGGATCGCCGTTATCTGATACGGGCGCAGCCGTACCGTTCGCCAGCGCTCCAGCAGCATGCGCTCAGCCGGATCAACCGCGAAACCACCCGTGTCGGCCGACTGCGCCAACTGTTCCAGCAGTGTGCGTCCATCAACCTGCCGATAGTCGAAGGCGAACCAGATCAGAAAGCGCTCGGCACCGCGATCCTCCAGATCGTCAAGCTCCTGCATCTGATCAAGGCTGTACTTGCCGTCCCAGAAGCGTTCGAATGCCGGTGGAAACTGATCAGGCAGACTCTGCGCCGCCTCGACAATCTTTGCCAGCAGGCTGTCCTGGGCCTGGCGCAGTTTGAACTGCTCGCTGCGAAACGCTTCTTCGATCGGCAAATGACAATCTTTGTACTTCTTGCCGCTCCCACAATGGCATGGGTCGTTACGGCCGAGTTTTCTGGTTGCGGCGGGCTTCGCCATACGAATCTCCTTAAACCGATCGCTGTCTTTTTCGGGCGAATTGTAGCATACCGGCGTTGCCGCAGCCTGTGCTATACTCAGCATTCGGCACTCGGCACTCAGCATTCGGCACTCAGCACTATGAATGTCTCACTGGTTTGTACTGTTCGCAATGAAGCCGACAATATTGCGACGCTGCTCGATTCGATGCTGGCGCAAACCGCCCGGCCGACGAAATCGTGGTGAATGATTGTCTCAGCAGCGACGCCACGCCGCAGATTGTCGCCGCATATGCCGCCCGCCACCCGCAGATTCGCCTGGTGCGGGGCGGGCATAATATTCCCAGCGGGCGCAACAGTGCCGTGGCCGCCGCCACATCCCCGCTGGTCGCATGTACCGACGCCGGTCTGACGCTCGACCCGAACTGGCTTGCGGCGATCATAGCGCCGTTGGAGTGCGGCGCGGCCGATCTGGTCGGTGGATTCTTCCAACCGGCGCCATGCAGTTTGTTCGAGCTCACCCTTGGAGCAGTAAACTATCGTACGGCTGATGAGGTTGATCCGGCGAAGTTTTTGCCGTTCGGCAAGTCGATGGCCTTTCGGCGCGAGGTGTGGGCGGCGGTGGGCGGCTTTCCGGAGTGGGCCAGCCACTGCGAGGATCTGCTGTTCGATTTTGCCGTCGAACAGGCCGGTTTCCGGCGCGCCTTTGCGCCGAACGCAACCGTGCATTTCCGGCCGCGGCCGAATTTGCCCGCCTTCGCCCGCCAGTACTACTACTATGCCCGCGGTGATGGGATGGCCGGCTTATGGCCGAAGCGCCACGCGATCCGTTACGCCGTTTATGCCGCCGGTATGCTGTTTGTCGCCTTGATGGCGCGGGTACCGGCAATGCGACTGCCCGGCGCACTCCTGATCGCAGTTGCAACAGCCGGCTACACCCGCGGCCCGTATCGCCGGCTCCTGCCGCGCCTCGCCGATCAAGCGCCCGTGCAGCGTGCGACTGCGATCGCACTCGTGCCGATCATCCGTGTGGTCGGCGATCTGGCCAAGATGATCGGCTACCCGGTCGGACTCGCGCGGCGCCGGACACGGTAGGGGCGAAGCATGGCGTAAGGGCGAAACATGGCGTCAGAGCGAAGCATGTTGCTGCGCAACACGCTTCGCCCAGACCGATCATCCTAAATGCTTCCACATTGATGTTGCAGTATCGGGAGGGCCAGGGAGGGCTTGCCCTCCCTGAAAATGTACCTTATCACCGGCTGAATGATGCAAGCGCAGCTTGCAAGCATTTAGCTGCGCGCCAGCGTGATCACCGTCGGCACGCGATTAAACATCCAGAAGCCGAAGGGCA
>JAAUQO010000263.1 GCA_012032775.1 Oscillochloris sp.
CGCTAGTCGAGCGCCTGAACGCCTTCGCCCTAGTCGCAGGCTTCGCCCTAGTCCGATGCTTCGCCCCGCCGCCCCGCTAATCGAGCGCCTGGTCGAGATCGGCCAGTAGATCGTCCACGTCCTCGATCCCGACACTCAGGCGCACCAGGCCGGCCGGCACCTCCAACGACGAACCGGCGACGGAAGCATGGGTCATCGCAGCCGGCACCTCGATCAAGCTCTCGACACCGCCGAGACTTTCGGCCAGCGTAAACAACTTTGTCCGGGCGACGATTTTGTGCGCGGCCTTCTCGCCGCCCGAGGCGATGAACGAGATCATGCCGCTGAAGCCTTGCATCTGACGAGCGGCGAGTGCGTGCTGCGGATGATCGGGCAGGCCGGGGTAAATCACGCGCTCTACTGCCGGATGCTGCTGCAAGAACTGCGCCACAGCCAGAGCATTCTCGCCATGCTGGCGCATACGCACGGCCAGGGTCTTCAATCCGCGCAGCACCAACCAGCTATCGAAGGCGCCGGGAACTGCGCCGGCGGCATTTTGCACAAAGCGCAGCCGCTCGGCAATCGCGTCGTCGGAGGTGATGAGTGCGCCGCCGACAACATCGGAGTGTCCGCCAAGATATTTGGTGGTACTGTGGAGCACAATGTCGGCGCCGAGTTCAAGCGGGAGCTGGCAGGCGGGCGAGGCGAATGTGTTATCGACCACCGTCATCACACCTCGCGCCCTGGCAGCGTGGGCGATCGCCGCAATATCGGCGATCTTCAGCAACGGATTGGTCGGCGTCTCAATCCAAACCATGCGCGTATTATCGCGCAGCGCCGCCGCCACCTGGGCTGTATCGGTTGTATCGACGAAACTGGTGCTAATACCTTTGTCCTCGAATACACGTTTGAAGAGCCGGTATGTGCCGCCATATACATCGTCGCCGCACACCACATGATCGCCGCTCTTCAAAAGCGCCAGAATCGCCGTTGTCTCCGCACCAAGTCCGGAAGCAAACGCAAGCCCGTGGCGACCGCCCTCAAGTGCGGCCAGAGCCGTCTCTAATGCGGTGCGGGTCGGATTTCCGGAACGGGCGTAATCGTAGCCCTTGTGAACACCGACGGATTCCTGGGCAAACGTACTGGTCTGATAAATCGGCACAATCACAGCGCCGGTGGCAGGATCAGGATCTTGACCGGCGTGAATAGCACGGGTTGCAAAACCATACTCAGGCATCATCGCCCCTCTCTCGTGGATCGAAGGAGTTTGGGTGGAGCCACCCAAATCACTCGTTTGAGGTTGCGCCGAAAGACGCATACCATAACCGCAGGCACGATTATAGCACGGGCACTTATGTATAATGAGCGTAGCGATCCGCAAGTTCGTTCAGCAGTCTATTGCGCTAAAAGCACTTGCGCAGTATGATATGTCATAGGCCAGCATGGATGACGTTGGTGAAAGGCAGGGTGGCCATGAGTAGTTCGTTCTGGATTATGCTGGGTATTGTGGCGTTTGTGATGATCGCCCAGGCTGTGCTCTGGTCGTGGGTATTGATCGAGCGGCGACGCAAAATCCCCGATGTTCCGATCTTCAATTGGGGTGAGTTGCAGGATTCGGCCCGTCAGCTTGCCGACCGCTACTATTCCATTTGGCGCGACGGGCGCGAGCGCCGCTAGGGAGGCAACCGGAGACAGGCACCAGGGGCCGGGATGCAGCGTTTGATCGGCAGCCGATGCGCCGTCCCTGTCGCCGGTTGCCTGTCTCCGCTATCCTCGCTACTGGCTGGCAAGCCGGCGCAGTTGATCAAGATCGGTGAGAACGATCGCATCACCGTCGAAGCGGATCATGCCGGCTTCGCGCAACTCACCGATCGCCTTGGTGACGGTTTCGCGATACGAACCGATCATCTCGGCGAGCTGCTGATGGGTATAGCGCACGACGGTCGGCGGTATCCCCGGCATGACTGCGCCTTCAAGGGTGATACCGGCGAGATTAAGCAACAAACTGGCCAGGCGTTGCGGCACATTCTTGAATGCGATATCGGCCAGTTTGTTCTCCATCGCACGCAGGCGCTGGCCCATCAGATTCATAAAGGCCAGTGCTACCTGTGGATACTGTTCCAGAATCGTGCGCAGCGTCTCACGACCGATTACCCCGATCGTACACTCGGTCATCGCCTCGGCAAAGGTGTCGTGCAGCCACTGACCAACCAGGGTCATCTCGCCGAAGATCGTCAACGGCTCCAGCACCATCAAAGTCAGGGCGCGGCCCTCGGGCGAGAGTTTGTAGATCCGCACCCGACCGTTGCGCAACACAAATAACTGTTCACCCACCTCGTTCGGCGAATGAAAGATCTGCCCGCTCGGGAAGACACTGTAGTTGATCAGGCGCTCGACAGCGGCCCGTTGCGTGTTGTCGAGATTACGAAAGATATCACCGGCGGTTACATAGTGAATCGCCGGATCGTTATCTGCGGACAAAGCGGGTTCCTCCTGCGGCGAAACCGGTCAGATTGGTGATCCGCGCACTCGCAGCGCCGGCATCAAGTGCGCCAAGCGCTGCCCGCACCTTCGGCACCATCCCGCCGCTGATCGCCCCATGTGCAATGGCGGCCTCTACCGCCGCTGCGTCAAGCTCCGGCGCAACCTCGTCATTCAAGATCACGCCGGGCACATTACTCACAAAAACCAGTTCGGTATCACCCAGAGCTACTGCGATCGCCTCGGCTACATGGTCGGCATTTACATTGTAGCTCAGGCTGTCGGCTAACCCGAGCGCCACCGGCGCAAAAACCGGTAGCCAGCCGAGTTTCAACATTGTGCGTAACGCTTCGGCATCAACCTGCGTGATCTTGCCGACCCGCTCCAGATCGACACCATTGGGGCGATACGGCACGCAGCGCAACAACCCGAGGTCGAGACCGGTCAGGCCGAGCGCCGCCGCGCCTGCCGCAACCAACCGCGTGACAACCCGGGCATTGATTGTGCCGCGCACCACCTGCTGCATCACCGCCATGGCCTCGGGCGAAGTAACCCGTAACCCCTCGGCGAACCGCACCTCCAGCCCGGCCCAGTCGAGAGCGGCGGTGATCTCCTTTCCACCGCCATGCACCAACACCAACGGCCCCGCGAACGCCGCAACTGCATCTGCCAGGCCATCGAGAAAGGCCGGTTGATCGATCTCGTTGCCGCCAATCTTGATCACACTGATTCGGCTCACAGAACACGCACGCTTTCTTTACACACACCGACACGGGGAAGATCCCTTGTTTGTCGCAACACAACACATAGAGCCACGGTTAAGCTTCTGCATTCTGCATGCCGAATTCTGGCTGCAAGGCCGCGATCCGGGCGGGCAGATCGCCACCGTTGCGTTCTTCGTTGCGCCGCTGATAGAGCAACGCCATCCAGATCGGCAGTGGCGGGGCAGCCAGTACCAGGCCGAACAACCAGGCCACACCGCCGGCCAGTTGGGTGATCGGCGAGTCGGCGCCGAGAGTGAGCAGCAGCGGCAAGGGCAACAACAGGCCGATCGCCAGCGTGACTGCCAACGAGATCGCGCCGAAGACAAGGCTGGCCAGAATCCAGGCCAGCAAATTGTTTCCGAAGCGGTAGATCATCAGATCGATGCTCGACTGGATCGACGCACCGCCGTCGACACCTTCGTGAAGCAATGGTTGCAGGCCAAAGATCGCGCCGCAGTACGAAGCGCTGCCGAGGGCCAGTGAAATGACATAGACGACCATGAAACCAATCAGGCTCAGAACACCGAATGCGGCGCCGAAAGCGGTTGCAAACGGATTATCACCGGCGAGCCCGGCGAGTGAACCGATCGGCCCGAGTGTCGAGAGATAGAGCGGACAGATAATGCATAGGCTCACAATCGAGGCCAGCATATTCAGCAGCAGAGTCAGAACCGTGCCGTAACAACCGACGCCGAGCACCCGCAGCGGCGACATGGCCAGGGCGGCGCCGAGGCGTGGACGCTCGCCCGACTCGGATACAAGTGCGGCCCGGCTGATTGCGCCGATCCCATAGAAGAATGCCGGCAAACCGATCACCGCTGCGAGCAAGTTCATCAATACGCCGAACACCGGTGAGAGCAACGCCGACACAGCAATGCCGAGCAAGAACAACAAGGCCAACGGCGCAGCACCGATCGCCGAGAGTGCGGCGAAGGTCAAGAAATCACGGCGGTAGCGCCGTAAACCTTCATCGAGTACGTCCAGCACAAGATCCATCCGCCCGGCCATAATACCTCGCTTACCCACATGCAGCATGCAGCATTCACCGTCGTACCAGTAACTCATCGGCGGCGGACACCAGCCGCAGGAGTTCGGCCTCGCCGATGTTCGGCTGATTCATGCGCCGCAGAATATCGCGTAGCGCCGTCACATCCAGTGCGCCTGAAGCCTGCAGAGCCGTCACAAATGCGTCGTCGTCGAGTGTCGGGCTAACGCCGAGCGAACGCGCCAGACGGCGCTTGAGCAGATTCCGATAGTGGTCGCGCAGATAGCTGCGCTTGGCGCCACGCCGCAACAACGCGGCCATGCTCTCAAGATATTCGGCGCTGCTCCGCCGCGCAACTTCCTCGCGCAGCGGCACCGGGCGCCCGAAGCGCCGGCCGGTTGCCGCCAGATACCCGGCCCCAACCAGCACGGCATAGAGCGCCGCCCAACCCCAGGGATTGGCAAGCAAGAGCGTTTGCGTGCCCGGCTCCCGTACGAAACCGTGATGCACCTCGTCGAAGATCACCCGGCCACCCGCCGGCACCCGGCGCAGCAGATTCAACAGCAATTCGGCGCTGCCCGGATTGCGCAAGCCGGCGTTGGTGAACAGATGCAGGCTGCTGCTGACGTATATATAACCCCGGCCTCGCTGAATACCCAGCAACACCGGCGCATCCGCTGCCGAAACCAGAACGGCGACATCGTCGCGCTCGAAACGCAGCCGGGCGGTCGTCTCAACGGTAACGGTCTGCGCCGGCGGATCACCGATCGCCGGCTGCACTATCTCAGCCGACTCGATCAAGTCATCGGCGACATTTTGCAGATCGAGTTCCCGCAACACACTTGCCGCACCGCCGACCGGCCGATCGTCGGCGAGCACCAGCGTCCCACCGGCCTCGACCCATTCCAGCAGCGCCATAACCTCTTCGGCCGCCAGAGCTTGCGACGGCGCCAATATAAACAGCAGGTCGTCGTCGGGGCTCAGGGCGAATGCACGATACTCCAGGCGCTCGGTCGCATACCCGATCTGATCGAGCCAGCGATACAAGGCCAGGGCGCCGGCCGGACTGCTGGAACGAGTAGTGCCGCGTTCGCTCGGCGCCTCTTCGGCATTGCCGGGGCCAAAGGCGATAAGCAGCGCCAGCACAACAAACACCGCCAGCAGAATCAGAATCTCGCCCCGTAGACGCATCAGCGGTTCTCCTGGCGCAGCGCCCGCACCTGCTGCTCGTAGGCGGCGAAGCTCTCGGCATCAAGCTGCTCGGAACCATACCAGACTCGATCAAAGGTATCGACGACCGGACGGAGTTGTTCACGGAGATGAGGTTGATCGGCCAGGCGGGCCAGATGCTCGCGGTTGGTGAGTGTCCGTTCATAGCGCATAGCGCCGCGCTCATCGAGCCAGATCAGGCTGGCGAGGTACAGGTAACGCACTGCGCGGCGATAATCGCCGTCACGGGCCAGGCCGGAGGCCTGTTGCACCGCCTCGGCAGATGTCAACGTCGCCTCCGGATCTTCCTGAGCCGCCAGTTCAGCCACTTTCAAGCGGCGTAAACCACGTACCCAGAAGAAGATTACCACCAGGATGAGCACAATCCCAACAACGGCGAAGCCCCACGAGATCGCATTCCCACCGGCTGCGCCGCCCTGGATGGCCGGCCGGCAACTCGCCCAAGTTGTTCAAGCAGCCAGTTGATCAGATCGGCAAGCCAGCCGGGCGGCTCAGAATCCGGCTGATCGAACGGCGGGCGACTGAGGATATCATCAAGTGTTGACGTAGCGACGGCGGGATCAACCGAGGCGCCGACGGCCTGTGCATCGATCAATGCGCCCAGGCGTTCGGCAATCGCCCGCGTGTTGGGGTCGGCAGCAGCCAGAGCCTCGCTGAGCCAGCGATTATCGACTGTTGCCAACTCGCCGGAGGGCAGTTGCACCTGGCGGGCCATGATCAACGGCTCGGCGGCAATCCCGAGATCGATCCGATCGCCGCGGCTGCCGCCGCCCGTGCCTCGCGCAGCAACGCCTCGTAGCGTTCCAGAGTGAGAACGCTTGATTGGGCCGCAACCGATACAACAGGCCCACAGGCAATGCAGACAAGCAGGAAGAGGATACAACGACGCACGGCACGCTCCCAACAGAACGGGCAATTCGATCCCGTCGCTATCGTACCGCATCATCCGTACGAAATGCAAAAAAGCGGGTAGCGATGCAAGATTTTGCATCGCTACCCGCCGGTTGCATCGCTACCCGCCGGTTGGGGCCAACCACAGGATCGACGAGGCGAAATCGACATCGCGCAGCAACAACTCAGCGTCGGCGCGCTCCACATCCCAGATCCAGATCTCGCCGGCTGCTTCGCCGGGAAACAGTTCTGCAAACGGATCGAGATCGGGATTCCAACCGCTGGGAAGCAGAAGCGCCGCCTGCGCACTATCAGGCGACCAGGCGCCCGCAACGGCACGCCGCACCTGCAACTGTTCGCTGGCCTGCATCTCGACTTCGCCGCTCGGCAAGTACACCTGGCGCGGTTCACCAAGGCGCAAAATGGTGGTCGCCCACAGATCGTAGCCGCTGCCGCCGCGCGCCGAGCTGAAATCGTGTTCCGTCACCATCAGCAACCTGCCGTCGGGGCTGAATTGCGGCTTCAGCATCCAACCGGCGCCGATCCCGAGCGGATCGGATTCAGATGCCTCCATCGCCTGTAACTCGGTGAGATTGAGATCAACCAGCGCCCGGTAACCCAGGAAGCGCTGATAGGCCAGTTGCGCGCCGTCGGGCGTCCAGGCGGCGCCATACACCAGCAGATCGTCGTTGGCGCCTGCTTGCGCAAAGGTTTGTCCATTCGCACCATCGCGATCGACAACCTGGATACTATTCGTCTCGCCCACAAACGCCAGTTGCAGCGGCGTTTGCTGGGGCGGGCTGCTAAAGGCAATTTGGGTTCCGTCGGGCGCGAACGCTGCATCGCAGCCACTGCCGATCACTTGCTCGGCCGGAGTTGCTGCGGCCGTATCGATCAAACGTACCTCGGCCTCGACGCACCAGCGGCTCCAATTCTCCCAATCGGGCTTGTGTGGTCGCGCCACAGTCGATGCAGTGTAAAGCAGCGACTCAGCAACCGGCGACCATTGCAAGCCGCCTTCGATCAGGCTATTCGTCGTAAGTTGGCGAGGGTCGGCGCCATCACGCCCGATCAGCCAGATCTCGACGCTACCCGCAACCTCGCGCACCAGGGCAAGTTGCGCACCGTCGCTACTCACCGCAACATCACGTACGTCGGTCGCGATCATGCGTTCAGCGGCTGCAAGCAGATCAAAGGCATAAAGATCACCGGCGCGCAGAAACAGCAACTCGGCCCCGAACACCGCCGCCGCCGGCGTCGCTGTCGGCGCGGCGTTGGTC
>JAAUQO010000264.1 GCA_012032775.1 Oscillochloris sp.
GGGACGGTGAGTTGGCGACGGTGGTAACCGGCGTGGTCGGCACCTCAGTCACGGGCGTGGTCGGCACCTCAGTCACGGGCGTGGTGGGCACCTCAGTCACGGGAGTAGTGGGCACCGGCGTGGTTGGGGCTGATGTTTGGGTCGGACCTTGAGCCGGCCCAGTCGTCGCCGACGGTTCAACCGGCTCCGAGGTATCGGTCGGCACCGGCGCGGCCGGCGCGGGTTGGGCATCTGCGGTTGGTTCCGGCTCTGCGGCGGTTGGCTCAGGTGCAGCAGGCTCCTCAGTGCTCGGTTCGGTAGCTTCCGGCTCAGGATCTGCAGGCTGAGTATCGGTTGGTTCGGCGTCGGCGGTACCTTCAACCGGCTCGGTAGTACTTTCCTGAGCCGGAACCGGCGGAGCCAACACCAGACGCGCCAACTCAGCGTAGAGCGGGAACGCGATCATCAGCACACTAAGCACAATGAGTGAAAGCTCCCAGAGTGTCCAGCGAGCCGAACCGCGACTGCGGCGGCGGGATGGCGGGCGTGATGCAGACGACATAGCTGCTCCTCGCGTTAGCTGAGCGGTTGTGCGTCAACCAGATCGGCGACGACAATCAGCCGCTGGGTATCCCAGTTTGTGCAGGTAATTAGAGTTAAGGTTGGGTTACTCGTCGGCGCCATGACTTCAACCTGAGTCGGCCAGACGCTGCGCATCTCGCGGATGCGATACCGATAACGCCAGCCTGCGCTCTCAATAACGGCTTCATCACCAGGGCGCAGGTCGCCGAGATCGCGAAAAACGGCGCCGCGCAAACCGGCGTGGCCGGCCATCACCGTATTACCGATTGTGCCGGGTAAAGCGGTGCCGTGATGATAGCCGACGGCATAATCGGCGACCTGCCATGCGCCATCGACTACAAAAACCTCTTTCACCGCCGAGTCAACATTGATGCTGGGCAACACCAGACGTAGCGGACGCGGATCGACCTGGACGACCGGCGCCACCATTGATTGGGGCGCCAGGAAGTCGGCGCCGGCGATCTGCGATTGCGGCGGCGACTCAGCTTCCGGCTCGGCCATATCCGGAGTTGTGAAGGGCAAGGCCGGTAGTTGCGGTGCAGCGGCCGGTGGTGCGGTGTCGGGAATCTGGAGTACGGGCGTTGGCTGTGCCGTCGGTTCCTGGGCTGCGGCAACCACCGTGATGCCGCGAGCGTAGAGCCAATCGCGCACCGGGCCGTCGATCAGCCAGTAGCCGAAGATCAGTACCGCTGCCAGCACAAACGCCCGCTCGAAGAAATGCAAGGAGTGATCGACCCAATTGCGCCGTAAAAACGGTTTCAAGGCGATCACTTGCTGTTCGTGAATAGAGCGCAGACGGGCCGGCGCCGGTACGGAATCAGGGCCGGGTAGCGGTTCGGTAAGCAAATGGGACAGAAATTCATGCTGCTCGACCGGATCGGTCAGCAGTGAGGCGAGGAATGCCTGGTTATCAGCGGCGCCGGTTGAAGCGCGCGGCCCATCCGTCATAATGGCCTAGAAGCAGCGCACACCTGGTGTGCGGCGAACATGTCGTAATGATTATACAGGAGGCTAGGCACGAGCGCAATATCCTCATGCCTATAGAATGCCTGATTCGGCCCACGACAAACCTACAAAGTGTAAAGGCATGTGGAAAAGGATGAAAGGGCGGAGGCAGAGGTTTTAATCGTACCGTATGTAGTTAGTTGAGCGCTTCGGCGATATGCGTAATGCCGGCGCTGAACTGCGGGGGTGCAGTAAGCGCCGAAATCATCAGGTGAATGCCGGGCGGATCGCCGAAGAAGTAACCGGGATGTACCAGTACACCCTGGTGCAGCAGTTGTAGAACGACGGTATCTTCGTCGCTGAATTCACGGATGGCGGGAAAGAGATAGTAGCCGCCCTCGGGTTTGGGGGCGACAACACGGCGATGCCCGGCCAGGGTCGCGCATGCGAAGTCGAGATTGCGGCGAACGCGCTCAACCATCGCCGCTACAAACGGCATCCCCTGGCTGAAGAGCGCCGGCAGCAGATGCTGGCTCAGGCTATTAGCCCCAAGGAAGGTGTCGTTGAGCAGTTCCAGCCGTGGCGCCAGATGGCGCGCCGCCGTATTCAATCCGATCCAGCCAAGTTTGAGATCGGGGAGTGCGAAGAGTTTCGAGATCCCGTTCAGCGTCAGCACCGGCACAGTTGGATGCAGTGCAGCGAGCGGCGGCACATTCGCGATCGCATACGCAAATGCTGCAAACACTTCATCGCAGATGATCGGCAACCCCAGTAGTTCCAGGGCCGGTACCGCTGCTTGCACCACGGCGCCGGTGGGATTGTGCGGCGAGACAATCAAGACGCCGCGGGTACGCGCATCGGCGGCGGCAAGCAGTGAGCGACCGTCGATGCGCCAGTTTTCGGCTTCGATTAGATCGTAGCTGCGGAGTTCGATCCCACGCAGTGCGGCCAGGTACTCGAACAAGGGGTAACTCACATTCGGCGCGAGCAGGTTGTCGCCCGGATCGGCCAGGAGCGCGAAGAGTAAGGCGTAGGCCTCGCTGGTGCTGGCGGTGATAAACAGATCGTCGGGGGCAAGTTGCAGGGGCGGAGTGCGAGTGGCGTAGTATGCCGCAATCGCCGCGCGGGCCTGCGGATTGCCGTGTGGATCCGGTGTATAGCCGCGGGTTTCCCAAAAATCGGCCGTAGCGGCACGCAGAATCTCCGGCGGGAATATCAAGCCCTGGGCCGTCGGGTTGCTGCTGGTCAGGTCGATATAACCGGCCCCGGCGGCCTGTTGTTGGCGGGCAAGCTCCAGATCATTCGGGGTCAGGTCAAGATCATCGAAAACGCCGGGCATAGGAACCTCATCAATGCAGCATGCGGAATGCGAATTGCACCGGGCTGTATTCTACATCGATCGTTGCGATGCGTATAAGGGGGATTGACAATGACCGCCTTTGTTGGTATGCTGCTTATGCAGAAATGCGCATAAGTCGATTTTGTAAAAGTTGTGAACTGCTATGCCGATTGCCGAGACCGATTTACTCATGGCGCCGGGCAACCCCTATCAGGTGGCGCTCGAACCGGCCCATAACAACCTTTACAGCCTGCTGCTGCTGACCCAAGCGGAACAGCTTTTGGGGCTTGATCCCTGGATCACCCAGACGCGTGAACGGCTCAGCCCCGAGGAACAGCATCGCAACCGCCTGGTGATCGAAGGGCTTTACCACACCGTTTTTCCGGCGCGCAGCTACCCAAGTTTTCCATCCTACCTGACCGATCTGGCAGCGGCCGATCCATTTGTCTTGCGCGATCGACTGGTGCATGAGACGTTGCGGGGCGCCTGTGAGATACATCCGGCGCTCAGCGAAGTTCCATCGGTTCAGGACATGCTCGCCGATCAGGCGGTCTATCTGGATTTTTTGGCGCGCTACTGGCCGGTGGGCGGCTTCGATCCCGAGATCGAGAGCGAGGTGCATACGCTGTTGCAGAACCCGCAGCGCATGCATGCCCTCATCCTCGATCATCTGCGCACAATGTGGCAGAGTTGCTTGGCGCCCGAGTGGGAGCGTTCGCGCCCACTGCTGCAGGAGTCGGTCGATGCGTTTCGTCGGATCGATCTGCGCGGGTTGGAGCCGCATCAGGCCGCCGAACAGGTTCTGGGCCGTGAACTACCCGGCGAGAAGTGGAGCCGGATCCTGGCTGATGCCGACCAGGTGGTGTTTGTGCCTTCACGGCATACCGGGCCGTATTTACGTGGGTTTAGTGCCGACAAGCGGGTGTGGTTGTTTTTCGGCGCACGCTTACCTGAGGGGATCACCTATGGCGGTTCGGCGCTTAGTCGCTCGGAATTATTGGTGCGACTGAATACACTGACAGATGATACGCGGCTGCAAGTGCTGGCATTGCTGGCCGAACATGGCGAACGCTGCGCCCAGGATCTGATTGTCGATCTCGATATCAGCCAGTCGTCGGTATCGCGCCACTTGCGCCAGTTGATCGCGGCAGGCTTTGTTAGTGAACGCTGGCGCGACGGATCGAAGTGTTATCAACTCAATCAAGCTCGCATCGGCGACACGTTGCGGGCGCTGGAACAGTTTTTCCGCCGCAGCTAGAGCACAGCGAAGGGAGGTTGCGTGATGCATCCGAACTGGAATGACATGCTGAATGCCGAGGCGCATCGCCAGGATCTGTTGGCCGAGGCAGCACGCCTGCACCGCGCGCAGGAGATCAAGGCAATGTTGCCGGCCCGTCGGCCCGCGCTCTACCGATTCATCGGCGGGTTTGGGCGCTTACTGAGCGGTTGGGGCGCGCAGTTAGAGCGCCTGGAGCAGCACACTTAGAGCATGCGAAAGGCATACTTCTGGGATTGGTCGGTTTCGTAATTCCGTTGCGAAACCGACCAATCCCGGGTTTCTGCTTGAATTATGCCTGGATTTGCTGCACCAGCAGGCGCCAGAAGTCGCTATGCTGGCCGGGCACAAACGGCATATAGAGTGCGATGCGATCGATCAATCCATCGAAGCGTTCGCGAATGGCGCTGCCCAGGCGCTCGGGCGGCGCCTCGATCGCAAAGGTCTGAATCATCTCCGGGCTGATCAGTCCACCCATCTCGCTCCAGCGTTGTTGGGCGGCAAGTTGCGACAGTTGCTCGCCGATCTCGGCCCAGCCGTGGCATTCGAGCACGGGGCGATACGAGGGAGTTGAGCTGTAGAAGGCGATCTGCTGCGTGACGAAGGCCCGCATACGTTCGGTGGTGGCCTGATCGGGGCCGCTGATCACAAAAGTGCTGCCGGCGATGGCGCAGGCGCTCGGATCACGGCCGGCCTGGGCGGCGCCGGCGGCGATCTGTGGGCGCAACACCTCGCTGAGGTACCTGGCACTATTGAGTGGATGGGCGTGGAAGCCGTCGCAGCATTCGCCGGCAAGCTGGGCCAGGCCGCTGTTTACTCCGGCGAGATAGATCGGGATGTCGGGATGTACGATCGGGCCGGGGCTGAAGAACGGCGTCATCAGCGTATGTTGGTAGTGGCTGCCGCGATAGTTCAGGCGCGCGCCGGTTTGCCAGCTTTGCCAGATTGCGCGTAGGGCGCCGATGTAATCGCGCATGCGGGCCACCGGCGCATCCCAGGTGCTGCTGAAGCGGCGTTCGATGTGGGCCTTGACCTGCGTGCCGAGGCCGAGGATGAAGCGACCCTCGGAGTACGCGGCGAGATCCCAGGCGATCTGAGCGGTGACCATCGGGCTGCGTGGGAAGGCGATCGCGACGGCAGTGCCGAGTGCAACGCGATTGGTCTGTTCGGCGGCGGTTACCAGGGGCAGAAACGGATTATGGCCGGTCTCCGGCGTCCAGATCGCCGCAAAGCCGATCGCCTCGGCGGCCCGTGCGAACTCGGCCATGGTCGGCAGCGGGTTCGCATCCACGGGAACGGTGACATCAAGCAACATTGCGTATTCCTTTTCACGGATGTGTGCGTGATTGGCGGCGGACTCGCCAATCGCGAACACCAGCGATTTATTCCGGTCTGATCCGGCGCAGCAGGGCATTAAGGCGATCGTAATCGTCTTTGAGCAGGCCGGCAAGTTCGCGTCCGGCGTGGACGAGGAACTCGCGCTGATCGGGGCGCGCGCGGGCGACACTGCGGATTGCGGCGGCAAGCAGTTCGTCGCTGGGGATATTGCCGGCGAAGAGTACGCCGCGAAAAAAGTCGCAGGATGCGCTGAACTCGACCAATTCCTGTTCATCGCACGGATAAACGGAGTAGTGTACCGGTGGCGGTTGAGGCGGCAGATACTGGAAAATCTGGCTATTGTGGCGGAAACCGACGGTGATCGCCGAAAACTCGGTCTGCAACACTTCGGCCAGGTCGGGATGCTCGAAATAAATATCGCCGTCGTAGATCTCGCGGCCGGTGTAGGTGCGTCCACGCACTACCGCCCGCCCGCCTGGTTCTTTGCTGCCGGTACGAATCTCAAATACCAGGCCATACACGGCAAGTTCTTTATCGAGGGTGGCGGCGCGCACCAGGCTACCAAAGGGCGGCGCCTGGAGCAATTCGTAGGCGCCGGCGGTGAAACGGGTGGTTGACGATTCGATGATTTCGCCGATACGGGACATGGGTGATTCCACTGTTACTGATCAGGCCAGGCATTGCGCCGCAGGACAAGGGCGGGCGCAGCATGGCGCCGGCGCCGTGCTGCGCCCTTACAACGATCAGCCGCGACTGAACTCTTTGCTGTCGCGTTTCGCCGAGGCGCTGCCACCGGCTTCGGCGCGGATGAGACTGCCTTCGAGCATGCGTTGCAGCGCGCGCCTGTCGGCGGAGCGAACCACTGCTTGTTCGTGTGCCCGTGAGAGCGCCACCGGGTACCCGTCGCCGCGTCCGGCCTGATCGTACACGATGGCATGCACGCGGTCAACTAGTTCGGGATCGCGGGCCACCCATTGCGGGATCTCGATTCGGGCCAGTTCGCGGCCGACCCGCAGGTGGAAGAAATGGATCAGATGATCGCCGTAGGCTTCGACATTGATCTTGCTCATCGAGGCGAAGATCGGCCCGCGCTGGCCTTCGCTGAGTTGGCGGCCGATTACATCGGCATCGACCAGCCCGTCGCAGATCCGGCACGATGGGTCACGCCCGGCGGCCACATCGCTACAGGCGCTGCATTTTGCCCCGCGCCCGGCGGCCAGATCGACATCGGGGCAGAACATGAGCCGGATCGTGCCGATCACCTCGGGCGAACGGGGCCGGCTGATGTATGAAGCGGTGGGGATATTGCGGGTGCGTAGCGCATCGAGGTAGCTGAGATAGCGGGCCAGAAAGCGCTCCTGCACAAAGCGCTCGGCGCCGGCGAGCGACCAGCGTACCAGCGTGCCGTCTTGCAGAGCCAGGGACGGAATATCATCGGTGAGATACTCGTCGGCGAGTTCGGCCAGCGCCACGCCTTCTTCGACATCGCGGCGGGCGCTCAGGTAATTGCCTTCGATCGCGATGCGGCGAATGCCGTCGCTCAGGTACAGATCTTCGTCGCGGAAGTACAGTTCCGGTTGCGAGGTGAGCCTGGCGGTGGGGCGGTGGCCGTAGCGCAAAAAGACCTTGCCAATATTGATCACATAGTAGGCCGCATCGCCGTGGCGATCGAGGTCGATCTGTGAACCGTCGGTGGCGACGAGTTGGTAGACGCCGGGGATCGCGGGCAGCGGGCGGGCGGTGCTCAGTGGTTCAACCGGGCGCGCGAACAGCCAGGCGGCCGACTCGCGGCTGAGATCGACGGCGCCGGCCCAATCGGCCTCGGCGCCGGTTTCGGCAGCGTAGCGCTCTGTAGCAACCGAAACCCTTGTGGCTGCGCTCATGGTTGTGCCGGCGACCGACTGACTCATCTGGCGAACCTGACGGCTCAGGGCGGTGAGATCGAGACCCATAAAAAGACTCCTACGCGAGAGCCTGTACCGCACCGCCTCGGCGCGGGGACTGCCCGCCTTTAGTCGGCAGGGGAAGCGCCGGGATAGGCTTTATATTGCGGCAAAGCGTTATTTGTAGTACAATAGTTCTCATGGCTGCTTCGGCAGGCCAGGTGCGTCTTCGGACGCCGCACCTGAACAGCAGGATATGT
>JAAUQO010000265.1 GCA_012032775.1 Oscillochloris sp.
CGGCGATGCAGCCCGGCGGCAAGCTGACCATCCTGTACTGGCAGGCGGTGACGACGCTCAACCCGCACCTTTCCTCCGGTACAAAGGACTTCGACGGTGCGACGGTTATTCTGGAGCCGATGGCGCGTTACAACCAGAATGACGAGTTGATCCCATTCCTGGCCGCCGAGATCCCAACGATTGAGAACGGCGGGATCGCGGAAGACGGCACGAGCGTAACCTGGACGCTCAAGCCGGATCTGAAGTGGTCGGACGGCACGGACTTCACGGTTGACGACGTCATCTTCACCTGGCAGTACTGCGCCGATGAGGCGACGGCCTGCACCACCAAGTCGAGCTTCGACCCGATTGCGAACATCGAGGCCGTGGACGACACCAGTTTCACGATCACCTGGAAAGAGCCGAGCGCCGACCCGTACGTGTCGTTTGTCGGCCCGAACGGGATGGTTCTGCAGCAGGCGCAGTTCGGCAATTGTATCGGCGCTGCGGCCAGCACCGATGCGGCTTGCCAGGCGGCAAACCTGGCCCCGATCGGCACCAACGCCTGGCAGCTCACTGAGTTGCGCCCCGGCGACACCGTGCTCTACGAGCGCAACCCGAACTTCCGCGATGCCGACAGTGTCTTCTTCGACACGGTCGAGATCAAGGGCGGCGGCGATGCAACCTCGGCGGCGCGCGCCGTCTGCGAAACCCAGGAAGTGGACTTTGCCTGGAACCTACAGATCCCGAAGGCTGTGCTTGAGCCGATCCTGGCCACCGGCAACTGCGACGCGCTGGCTGGTGGTTCGTTCGGCGTCGAGCGCATTGTGGTCAACTTCTCCAACCCCGATCCGGCCCTGGGCGATTTGCGCTCGGAGCCCGATCAGCCGCACCCCTTCCTGACCGATCTGGCGGTTCGCCAGGCGATCAGCCTTGCCATCGACCGTAACGCGATCGCCGAGCAGCTTTACGGCCCGACCGGCGTGCCGACCTGTAACGTGCTGGTGGTTCCGGCCGCCGTGAACTCGCCGAACACCACCTGCGAGCGCGATGTTGAGGAGGCCAATCGCATCCTTGATGAGGCCGGCTATACCCGTGATGGCAGCCAGCGCATCTCGCCCGACGGTATTCCGTTGGTCGTAGACTTCCAGACCTCGATCAACACCCTGCGTCAGGGCGAGCAGGCGATCATCAAGGCCAACCTGGCCGAGATCGGGATCACGGTGAACGTCAAGGCCATTGACGCGTCGGTCTTCTTCAGCGGTGATACGGGTAACCCCGACACGCTGAACAAGTTCTACGCCGACCTGCAGATGTACACCAACGGCCCCAGCACAACCGACCCGCAGGCGTACCTGTCGGCCTGGACGTGTGCCGAGTTGGCGAGCCGGGCCAACAACTGGAACCTGAACAACGATGGTCGTTACTGCAACCCCGAGTACGATGCGCTGTTTGCGGAGTTGCAGGTTGAGCTTGATCCGGCGCGGCGTGCCGAGCTGGCCATTCAGATGAACGACATTCTGACGAATGACGTTGCGGTGATTGCCCTGATCAACCGCCAGACTCCGAATGCCAAGCTGACGAACCTGGAAGGCCCGACCTTCAATACGTTCGACAGCAGCATCTGGAATATCGCCGCCTGGAGTCGTAACTAGTCGCTTCGCTTCGGTCCTGGTGGCCGGATGGCAGTTCGCTGTCATCCGGCCACACGCTATTGCCCTCGCAGGTCTATTTTCCCAGGAGGAGCCTATGGGTCAGTACATCATCCGGCGGATCCTGATTGCGATTCCAACTCTGCTGGTGATTAGCTTTGTGATTTTCGCCGTGCTGGCCCTGGCCCCCGGCGATCCATTAGCCCAGTTTGCGCTGAATCCCGCCATTCCCGAATCGACCCGTGAATTGATCCGTATTCAGTTCGGCCTGGATCAACCCTGGCCGGTGCGTTATGTGCGCTGGATCAGTTCGCTCGCCCAGGGCGACTGGGGATGGTCGTTTGCGTCGCGTAGCCCGGTGATCGATATTGTGTCGCAGCGCATCCCGCAGACATTGCAGGTGGTCGGTGTGGCGTATCTAATTGCCGTGATGTTTGCTATTCCGATTGGGATTATTTCAGCTGTTAAACAATATTCTATTTTTGATCAAGTGGCGACGATGGGGGCATTTATCGGCTTTTCCGTACCGTCGTTCTTCACTGGCCTGCTGCTGATCCTGATCTTTGCGGTTAATCTTAAATGGTTTCCGACCGTTTATAGTACCACCTTGCAAGTTACCGACTGGGATACCCTGGGCCAGCAGGTGCGCCAGATGGTGTTGCCGGTGACGGTGCTGGTGGTGCAGCAAACAGCGGCGCTGACGCGCTTTATGCGCTCGTCGATGTTGGAGAATCTGCCGCTTGATTATGTACGCACGGCGCGGGCGAAGGGCCTGGCCGATCAGATTGTGGTGCTGCGCCATGTGTTGCGCAATAGCATGATCCCGGTGGTGACGCTGGTGGCACTCGGTATTCCGACCATTTTCGCCGGCGCGATTATCACCGAGAATCTGTTCCGGGTGAATGGCCTGGGCGCATTGTTGATCACTTCGATTCAGAATTCGGATACGCCGGTGGTGATGGCGCTGACATTTATCTTTGCCTGCCTGACGGTGCTGTTTAATTTGATCGCCGATATTCTTTACGGCGTGCTCGATCCGCGCGTTCGCTACAGCTAATTCTCTATTATTCGGCGTTTCAAAATAATCTTGTGTCGCTGTTTTTGTCGGCTTCACTGGGATAAAACAGCAACATACACATACGTCAGCGAGGCTGATATGTCTGAAGCGAACGATGCAATGCGCGTCCCTGCTGCTGGTGAAGGGCTAGATACGACCAAAGTAAGTCAGTTGGCCATTGGCATCTCGGCCAAACCGCGTACCTTGATAGGGGATGCCTGGCGGCGCTTTCGCCGGCATCGGCTGGCGCTGATCGGGGTCAGTGTGCTGGTGTTCTTTACATTGGCGGTGACACTCGGCACTATCTGGTACCGCGGCTACCTCACCGAGAAGTTGGTTGAGGGCGGAATGCCGTTGCCCGGTGATTCGACGGAACTTCGCGTGCTTATCGATCATCTCGACTTTTTAAATCTGCTCTCGTCGCCTTCCGAGATCCATCTGGCCGGTACCGATGATCTGGGCCGCGATCTGATGGCGCGCTTGCTCTATGGCGGCCGGATCTCGCTGCTTGTGGGCCTGGTTGCGATGTTGATCGCGATCTCGCTTGGCACGGTGATCGGCGCCGTGGCCGGTTTTTTCGGCGGTCAGATCGATCAGATTTTGATGCGCGTGACCGACCTGTTTCTTTCGCTGCCCGGCGTTCCGGTGACGCTGCTGATCGTCTATCTTTTCCGCCAACCGCTCAGGCCCACCGCCGATCAGGCCGGTTTTGAACTGGCCTTTAATTCGGCGCTCTATGGTGCCTACAGCACGGTGACCGGGGTTTTTGGGCCGCAGGGTTGGATCTTTACCCTGGTGGTAACGGTGATCGGCGGCCTGGCCTGGATGTCCACGGCCCGGATTGTGCGCGCCTCGTTCCTTTCGCTGAAGGAGAAGGAGTTTGTCGAGGCGGCAACCGCCCTTGGCGTCGGCAAGCGCGCGATTATGTTCCGGCATATTCTGCCGAATGCAATCGGGCCGGTGATTGTGGCCGCGACGCTCGAAGTCGGGAATGCGATTATCGCTGAATCGACGTTGTCGTTCCTTGGTGTCGGCTTCCCGCCCGATACTCCGACCTGGGGGCGCTTGGTGACGGATGGTAGCCAGTATCTTCAGGCGGCGCCCTGGTTGGCGCTCTTCCCAGGCCTGCTGATTTTCCTTACGGTGCTCAGTATTAACTTTATCGGCGATGGCTTGCGCGATGCCCTCGATCCGCGCTCGCGATTGTAGGATAAAGGATACAGCGGCCTGTAGCTTTCTCTGGGATGTCGGGTGCTTGTAGGTGGGGCGAAGTATTCGCGGGCGCGAATGCTTCGCCCTTATGCTGAAGGTCGGGCAGTCGCTTCCTCAGGGCTTCGACTGGACTACGATAGATGGCGGAACGCGAATTAACGGCGCGCCAGGAGCGGGCGGTCGAGCGCTTGCTGGAAGCTGAAGGACTGACCGGCGGCCTGAATGACGTTCAGGCTGAGGCGTTGTTGCGCTGGGCCGCTGATCAGGCGGTTGTCGCTGCTGCGCCTGATCGGAGTGATGCCGAGACGGCCGCCTTTATTCAGGCGATCGGCACCGCGATACGTCGGGTTGCCCGTGAGTACGCTGCGGAAGACGATCCGCAACGGTTGGTGGCCCGCGCTACGCAACTGCTCGCGCCCGCGCTTTCGGCAGCGCAGCCGTTTGCTCTTCCCGCCGTACCTGCATCCGGCCAGACTAGTGTTCCTCAGGCGGCGCCGCATATCGCTGATCTGGCCCGGCGCCGTATTTCGCTCACCAGTTATTGCGTCGGCTGATAACGCGTCATTCGTTACGCATCATCCGTCACCGGTAGGAAGCTCATGGCTCATTCACGCCGTCCAACCAAACAACGCCATGCGCAAAGTCGGGCAACATGGCTGGGCCTCGTGATCGTTGTGGGGGTGATCACCTTCGGCTATCTGGTGCAGCAAGGCTATATCGATCTATCCGCTGTGCTGGCCAGGATCGGCGTCGATCCGGCCGCGGTTGGTTTGCCGGTCACCCCTGAGCCGGCGGTCAGTAGTGGTGGTGATGCCGGGGCGATCGAGGTGTTTTTCACTACGCCGCATTTGATCTATCCCGATGTAGCCGCCAATCGGATTGCGCCGCCCCACGAGCGCGCGTTGCTGGCTGATCTGAATAGCGCCGCCCGTACCCTTGATCTGGCTCTGTATGAATATGATCTGCCCAGCATTGCCGCCGCCCTGGTACAGGCGCAATCCCGTGGCGTCGAGGTGCGCCTGGCACTGGATCGGGAAAATCTCGACGATCCGGAGATGGCGGAGTGGGCCGGGATGGTTGAGGCGGCCGGGATCCCGATCGCATGGGAGACGAGCGACGCCTTTCAGCACAGCAAATTCGTGATTGTCGATCAGCGCCTGGTATGGACCGGCTCGTGGAATGCGACGATCAACGACACATATCGCAATAATAATAATCTGCTGCGCATCACGCTACCGGCGATAGTAGCCAACTATCAGGCCGAGTTCGAGCGATTTTTCAGCGGCACCTTCAGTAACAGCAAAAGCGGCGATACGCCCTATCCTGCGGTGCGATTGGGCAATATCAGCATTGAAAATTACTTCTCGCCCCGTGAGCGGGTTGCTCCGCAGGTGATCAACTGGATCGATCGGGCGCGAACAAGCGTGCATTTCCTGGCCTTCTCGTTTACCTCCGACGACGTTGGTGATGCATTGATCCGGCGCCGACAGGCAGGTATTGTGGTGCGCGGCGTTTTCGAGCGCCGGAATGCCAACGGGATCGGATCGGAGTACGATCGCCTGCGCAATAACGACGTTGCGGCCCTGAGCGACGGCAACTGTTATACGATGCACCACAAAGTGATTGTGATCGACAGCCGGATTGTGATCACCGGATCGTACAATTTCACCGGCCGGGCCGAAGATGTGAATGACGAGAATTTGCTGATCATCGACGATCCGCTGATCGCGCAGGCCTTTGAAGCGGAATTTGCACGGGTTTACCAACAGGCCCAGACACCGCTGCGCTGCGGATGAGCTTGCACGTTCTTCGTGCTTTAGGTTATAGTACGCAGGGTAAGGGGCTGTAGCTCAGGGGATAGAGCAGCGGTCTTCTAAACCGCTGGTCGCGCGTTCGAATCGCGCCAGCCCCGCCGCATTCCAACGCGATCCGCAAAACGCGGATCGTGTTTGTTTTTGGGGCAGATGCGTAAATAAGGTGCGTAATTGCTCATGTTAAACTCGCTTCAGGTAGGTTTCAATGGCGGCGGCATCGTCGGCCTTGCCCTGGTAGAGATGTCCATTTAGCGTACTAGGTGATCGAGCACCTCCGTGTCAAGCAACTTGCCCGCCTCGACGATTTGCCTTGTGACCAGAATATCTTCTGGGCTGGGCGAACTGTCATTTGAGGGATGGTTATGGGCGACCACAAGCGCCACGCTGTTCCGCCGCACGGCTTCGCGGAAGACCTCGCCCACGCGGATCTGGGTGCTGTTGACGCAGCCGATGTAGACCGTGCAGATCTGCTGCACGCGATTTTTGGTATCCAGCAGCACCGTCCGTAGATGCTCCTGCTCCAGATGGCCCATCTCGACCATCAGCAGGGCGGCGACATCGGCGGGTGATCGGATCTGCGGGCGCTCCTCCGGTGCGGCAAGCAGCAGGCGCCGGCCGATCGCCAGCGCGGCCTTGATCACGCCGGCCTTGGCCTCGCCGATCCCGGCCTGCGCCATGAGTTCGTGCAGATCGGCCTGGAGTAAGCCGCGCCAGCCGCGATGAGTTTGGAGCAGACGTTGGGCCAGGGCGAGGGCGTGTTCGCCGCTGCCGCCCCGGCGCAGCAGCAAGGCGAGGATTTCGGCGTCGCTGAGGGCGCTGCTGCCCAATGACTCAAGGCGATACTGCGGTTGGTCGCCGGCGCTCAGTTCGCGGATGTGTATCACAACCTCCTTATGTGTGAGAGATTCCTGATGCCCATCCCGCACCAGCCGAATGGCTGGTAGATTCTCCAGCATCCCCTGCCACATCCTGGTAGCACGCATCCCGTATACTTCGAGCCGTGCGTCGATTCCACCCTAGCCCCTTCTCACTGCGATGACAACCGTATCCGCCGAGTCCACCCCTGCTCGTCCTCTGTCGGAGCGTGCGTGTCCGAAATGTGCGACCGTGGTGCCGGTGCTGTCCGGCTACGAACCCTGGTGTGCGGATTGTGGCTGGAATCTCGACCCCCCGCAATACGATTCGCGTCCGCGTCTGCGCGAACAGATCGCGGCTGCGCTCGCGCGTCGCGCGGCCGGAGTTCACGCTGCTCGTGGTGATCGACACCCCGCGCGTGGCAGGGTCGATCAACCTTGTCGGTGCGCGGATCGACGATATCGTGCTGAAGGATTACCGCGAGACGCTGGCCAAGACCTCCGGTCCGGTCCGCCTGTTCGCGCCGGAAGGCACGAGCGCGCAATATTTCGCCGAATTCGGCTTTGTCAGCGGCGGCGCGCGTCAGCCGTCGAACCTGCTGTGGCAGGCTGATGGCGCCAAGCTGACGCCGACCACGCCGGTTACCCTGACTCGCACCGATGTGAACGGCGTGACCTATGGCATCAAGTTTGCGGCCGATGCCAATTACATGATCACCGCCACCCAGACCGTGACCAACGCGGGAACGGCACCGGCGGTGGTGCAGCCCTTCGCGCTGATCAAGCGCACCAGCACCAACGCCACCATTGATCAGTTGTGGCCCATGCCGGCCCGGTCGGCGTGTTCGGCGGGACGTTGTGGGATCCGCATTCCTATGACGAGCTGGCCGAACTGGGCGGGAAACCCCGAAGGC
>JAAUQO010000019.1 GCA_012032775.1 Oscillochloris sp.
AGGCGTATCGACCGGCGGCGCAGTCGCCGCCGGCGCATTGGCAACGGCGGTCGCGGTAGCCGCAAGTGCCGCCAGCGTCGCAGCAGGAGCAGGGTCATTGCCGGAGACCGGCGCATTCGGATCGGGGGTTGCCGTAACAATCACTACCACCGGTTGGTTAGTCGGCTGTTGATCGATCGGCAAACCGGAGCAAGCGGAAAGAACCAGAGCGGACAGCGCCGCAATGACGGCGGCAAGGGTTGCACGCCTTGGGGCGCGCTCAGAGGCTGGATGCGACATGCAGCGTTCTCCTCAAACATCAATCATCACCCGGCGGTTGGATTCGGCACCATGACATTATGTAGCACCATGGTACCGGCAGCGCATAGAATATGGTTACATCTTATGCTGTATCACAGGCACATGATATGTTAATCCGGCGTAAATAAAACCCCTATAAAAGAGGCAACGGCCGTCTTACGACGGCCGCGAGGAATAAGAGGCATATGGGGGCGGCATGCGGATTGCCGAGGCCGGAGCTTCGGCGCGTGATAGCCGCCGCAACTACCACGCAGGTGTGCTCTTACCATAGCAATTCATGTGCCGAGTAGCGCACCTAACCCCGGCCTATCCAATTAGATCGCCATCCATGCCTCAGGATATCGCCGACATGAGTATCTGCAATCAGCCGGCGGATCGGGTATACTTTATTGGACAAGTCCAAAAAAAGCATCCGCCGGTTGAGTGCGTCCGAAGGAGTGACGATGACTTCCCCTTTCCTGAATGAAGCCGAGAGCATGTACGATGAGTTGGTAGCAATCCGCCGCGATCTGCATATGCACCCCGAACTTGGGTTTCAGGAGGTGCGTACCGCCAAAATCGTCGCCGAAAAACTCGGCGGCCTTGGCTATGAAGTGCAAACCGGCGTCGGCAAAACCGGTGTGGTTGGGCTGCTTCAAGGAGGGCAACCGGGCGATAAAGTGGTGTTGCTGCGCTTTGATATGGATGCTCTGCCGATCGAAGAGGCCAACGATGTACCCTATCGCTCACAAACGCCCGGCGTGATGCATGCCTGCGGCCACGATGCCCATGTCGCCGTCGGCATCGGCGTCGCGACGGTGCTGGCCAAACACCGTGATCAAATCCCGGGGACGATTAAGCTGATGTTCCAGCCGGCCGAGGAAGGGCTCGGCGGCGCCATGGCCATGATCAACGACGGCCTGCTTAACGGCCCCGATGTCGATTACGCCCTCGGACTCCATGTTTCATCCTGGCACCCACTCGGCACGGCTGTGGTGCGTAGCGGTGCCCTGCTCGCCGCCTCCGACAAGCTCGAGATCACCGTCCATGGCCACGGCGGCCATGGTGCGCAACCCCAACAGACGGTTGATGCCGTCCTTGTCGCCGCCCAGATCATCGTCGCCTTGCAAACGGTTGTCTCACGCAACATCAATCCCGACGAGCCGGCAGTCGTCACCATTGGCGCGATCCACGCCGGCCAGGCCGGGAATGTGATCGCCGAAACCGCCGAGCTTAAAGGGACGATTCGCTGCTTCAGCCAGGAGGTTCGGCAGGTGCTCCACCGGCGCATCCGCGAGGTGGCCGAGGGCGTTGCCGCCGGCCTGGGCGCAAAGGTTGACGTTACTATTATTATCGGCGTCGATCCAACTATCAGTGCTCCCGCGCCTACTGCGGTGGTTTACAAGGCGGCGCTGGAAGTGTTCAGCGAAGAGAAGATCAATACTACATTCCGCACTACCGGCGGCGAGGATTTCTCAGCCGTGCTTGAGCGCGTACCGGGTAATTTCTTTATGCTCGGCGCCCGCAACGAGGAACGCGGCCTCACGTATCCGCATCACAACCCGCGTTTCGACATCGATGAAAGTTGTTTACCCAAGGGTGTGGCCATTCTTTGCGATGCAGCCGTCCGCTGCCTCGCCGGCGAAACTGATTCGGCCTGATTTCTGCGGATGTTTCATCTGCTTCCGGGCGCATCAGTATGCGCTCGGAAGCGCTATCAGTATCACAAACAACTCATTGACAGCGCCCGCGTGGACAGGTATAGTTGACGCGGCAACTAACACGCATTGTGTATAGATTCCCCTTCCGCAGGAGGTCCTGGGTGTCGGTCGATCAAACACAACCCTACGGCGTGCCGGGTGATCCCGGCCATGACCATTTTCCGTCCGTCACTGCCGGTGAGGTACTGAGCCACGAACCGCGTGTCCGATCACGGCGGCGAGCCGGCGGCCCACGCTTTCGCTGGGTCTCGATGCTTTTCACCGCGCTCACACTGGCCATCCTGGTGGGAATCGGTGGAACCTTGTTCTATATCGATCGCAGTTTCGCCGGTCGGATCTATCCCAATGTCGCCATTCGCGGCGTGTCCGTCGGACAGCTATCGCCCGAAGAGGCCCGGCGCACGTTGGAAGAACGCTTCGCTTCCTTCCTGGCGCAACCTGTAACCTTGAACTATGGCGATCGGAGTTGGACACCAACCCTCGCCGAGTTGGGGGTTCAGTTGGAGATCGATGCGGCTATCGACGAGGCGTATCGCGCCGGCCGCGATAATGGCTTGATCGAAAACATTCGTCAGGTTGCCGCAGTATGGCAGCACGGGCTGGAATTGCCGCTGCGTATGACGATCGATCAAGAAGCGATGCAGGCCTACCTGCTGCAACAGGTTCAACTGGTCGATCAACCGGCGGTCGATGCCCGGCTTGAGCTCGACGGCACGCTGATCAGCATTCAACCCGGCAGCCCCGGCCAGCAAGTGCTGGTTGGCGAAACCCTGCAAGAGATCACCGCTTCGGTTCAGGAACTCTCTCCGCAGACGGTGCTGCTCCGCACCCGTGAGTTGCAACCGCGCTTGAATGACTCCGCCGCCACGGCGGCTCAAGCTGAGATCGGTCGCATCCTGGTTGGCCCGATCACACTGAATGTCGGCGCTGAACAGTTTATCTGGCCGCTCGATGATCTCGCTCGACTGATCCGCGTCGAACGTACATCCGAGAACGGCAACGATCGGCTGCTGGTGAGTGTTGATCAAGAACTGGTCAAGGCGAAGATCAACGCCCTCGCCGATGCCACCGAAGTGCGCGGCGCATTGCCGCGTTTGGCCTGGAACGGCGGGGATCTGCGGATCACACAACCCGGCACGCCCGGCGAACGTATTAACGAGAACATCACCCTGGATCAAGTCTTCGGCGCGCTGAATGCGCCGGCCGCTCTTCGCACCCTCGATCTTTCGTTCCGTGAAATTCCGCCACCGGTAACCGAAGCCAACCTGGCCCAACTTGGCATCGACGACCTGATCGGGGTTGGCCGGAGTGACTTCAGCGGCTCGGCGGCCTACCGCATTACCAATATTAATGCCGGGATGCGCCAGCTCGACGGAATCTTGATCCCGCCCGGCGAGGAGTTCTCTTTCAATAAAACCGTCGGCGCAATCGATTCATCCAATGGTTTTGTTGAAGGCTATGCGATCGTTCAGAATCGTACGCAGCTTGAATGGGGCGGTGGGATCTGCCAGGATAGTACAACCGTTTTCCGGGCCGCATTTTGGGCCGGCTTGCCGATCACCGAGCGCTGGGGGCATTCGTTCTATATCAGTTGGTACGATCGCTATGGCTTTGGTGCGTATGGCGATGGCCCCGGTATGGATGCGACGATCTATTCACCGAATGGCCCCGACCTGAAGTTCCTTAATGATACTGGCCACTGGATCCTGATGGCGCCGGCGCCAGCGGAACAACAGCCGAGATTCGGCTTTACGGCAGCGATGATGGACGCGAAGTAACCCTTGTTAACCGCGAGACGGTTGATCGCGTGCCTGCGCCAACCGAGCCGGTCTATGTCGCCGAGCCCAGCCGCCCACGCGGTAGCCCGCGCCAGAGTGATACTGCCCGCGGCGGCATGACGATCAATTTCACCCGTGTCGTCGAACGGGGTGGGCAGGTGATTGAACAACGCACCTTTCAAACTAAGTTCCGCCCGTGGCCCGATATCTTCGAGGTCAATCCGGCCGATCTTGGCCCCAACGGAAAGCCCTTGCCCCAACCAACCGCAACACCCGAGGTGGCGCCGGAAGTGACGCCTGAAGCGCAACCAGAACCACAGCCTGAGCCGCAACCAGAGCCACAGCCTGAGCCGCAGCCTGAGCCGGGCGCACCGATACTGCCACCCTCGTTGCCGCCAAGCGACGGATAGACACCGTTCCTTCTGCTCTCTCGGAAGCGTAATGAAGATCTGCGAAAAGTATTCGCAGATCTTCACCTTTTTCATGGCTATCAGGGCGCATTTGTGAACCGTCTTGGATTGATAATAGAGAGTGAGCAGAACTGAACACCGGAACAACACCCAACCAGCGGGAGCATGACAATGGAATTCAGCCTACCGGATCGCATCCCTCAAACCATCGCCCACATGCTTGATCAAGGCGTCCATGCCATGAGCAACGGCAACTACCCATTTGCGCTGATTCATTTCGAAACAGCGCGCCAGGCTGCAACTACCGCCGAGAATCAATCCGCGTTGCTTGCAGTCCATCAGTTGCTGGGCGTCCTTGCATTTCAACGCGGCGATTATGTAGCTGCATTACGCAACCAGCAGCAAGTCCTGCAACACAGCAACGCCCTGGGTTTTACGTTGGGTATTGCCTCGGCATTACACAACCTCGGACTTATTGCGGCACAAAACGGGGATTTTGAAGAGGCAGGCACATTGATCGATCGCGCCATTGGGCATTATACGGCGATCGGCAAGCTTGAAGCCGCCGATAAAGCCCGTGTCAACCGGCAAAACATAACCCGGCGCTGGCGCCGCTTGAACCGGTGATCAGCCGGCAACGCGGCAATTAGTTGAGTCAGACACAAAAATGGGTTGTTTCGTTTCGGCAAATTCACGCCGAAACGAAACAACCCAGCATCCGTCACGCTCCCGGCAGCGAGATGTCCGTCGCACGAACATCACAATGCCGCGCCCACTCCTGTCACTCTTCGGCCACGATATCGGACGCAGTTGCAACAAGCCGCTGCTCCTCGGCGGCAGAACGTGCTTTGATCGCCGCCCGTAGCGCACGACTCTCACCAAGTAACCTGATATTGAACACCCGTCGCCGCTGTCGGCCACCTTCATACCAGGTAACTTGAAATACCGGATCGCCACGCTTCGTTGTACGTGTGACACCCACAATCCCGGTGTTGCTGGATGCACGACCAACCACTAAGCCTTCGCTCCGCGGTTTGCCAAGCTCGCGTTCCATCTCATCGCGCCAGGCAATTGCAGCCTCAAGTGCTTCCTGGCTATCGACATAGGCCCGATCCGAGAAGAACTTCTGGCGCGTCTCACCGCGCCACATCAACCGCACCAGATAGCCATACATATCTTTGTCGGCCCGATCCAGGCGGGTGATGTTTTTGTGCTTGGTGGTGCGTGGGCCGCGGTTCGTTCGGGTCTTCGCACTGATCTCCGCCGCATCTGAAGCAATCGCTGCCTGTACTTCCGCTTCCGCCGCTGCCTCTCCTGGTGCCCGAACTTCCGCTTCCGCCGCTGCCTCTACCGCTTCACGCAGCTGCGGTTCCTGTGCTTCGTGCTCCGATGTGAACCGACGCTTATCACGGTCGCCGCGCCGCTTCGGCACATGCCGGGCCTGGGCTGGAGCTGAACCCTGCCCGATCGGCTTGCCGGTTGATCGCGACTCAGACGTTTTAGCCCATGATGCACGCTGCTCAGCAGATTCACCATTTGCCGGTTGCACTGTATTGAAAGCAGGTCGCACCTCAGAGGCCTGCGAACGACGATCCGGGCGTTCGTAGTTCGCGCGATCATTCTGCGTACGATCGGAGGAGCGGCGGGGTTGACCACCGGATTGCGGGCGGCGATCACGACCGCGATCGGCCGGTGCATCACCACGTCCACCACTATTCCGGGCCTGTCGCCCTTGCGATTGTGATGTCTTCTGATTCCAACGACCGGAACCTGCTCGATCGGAAGATTGCGGCGACCGATCACCACGTTGTTGGTTGCGGTTCGTATGTGGAGGGGGCGGGGCCGAAGCGGCGGAAACCGATCGGCCTGTCGCCTCGGAGGTGGGCAATGGCTGCGGCTTCGGCCGCCAGAACACATATGCCGGCCCAGTCCCACTTAATGTCCCATCCGGCTCACGCCACGGAATACCCAGCATTTCCCACTGCACATAGCCAGTTGGCCAACGCTCGTAGAGCGGTTGCAGCTCCTGCTGGTTGTCGGCGTAGGCCTCGGCCACGTAGACCGCGCCGTTACGCCTGCGCTCGAACTGCATCAGAAATCTCTCTTTCTACTACCATACTCTTGTGTATCATACCGCAAATCACCCATCACGATCACAACTGATCGGGAATATATGTCGAGCATTCGCCACACCATTGCAGCCCGGCATCAGCGGATGTTACCGGCTACATCGCGCTGTGGTGCAATACGCGTGCAACCATCAGCCGAAGGCAGTACGACAACGTGCATCAGGCTGTCGTTCGGTGAAGCGCCGGGTTTAGGGAAAAGACAGCAGTAGTCGTAGTTACGACGCGGCGCAACAACGCACCAGCATCTTCTTTGCCGCACTATCTCGCGATTGCGGCCGGCAACAAGCGTAAATCTACCTGGCGCTGGTTAGCGCGACAACGCCGGTTACCGCTCAAAGCGGGTCAGCAAGCGATCCAACTCGGCCAGTGTATGCGCCAGGCCAACCGGTGCATAGTGCAACGCCCCATCAGTAGCCAACGCTGCACGTACCATATAGGGATCATCACCGGCGGTTGCCAGATTGCCCAGATCTTGTTCAATCCGCTGATTGTCAATCAGAACCCCATGCGATGCCAGCATAGCGCGATAATGATTATACGAGGCATTCAAGTGATGTGCCACCGATTCAAACGCATGGCGGGCAATCGTCATGCGCGTCTTATAGCGCATCGTGTTATCGCTGAACATCACATGATCGTGGCGCGAAGGCTCGATCAAAATGATATCCACTTCCGGATGGCGGCGGCGCACCTGTTTAATATGATAGTGCAACCCGGCGTGAACAAACGTACGAAACACCTGATTACCAATCCGGCTTAAACCCTCATCACCGATGCCGTAACCGGGTAGGTGATGGCGATTATCAAAGGGCACCATCGGATTGACACAGACAATCAGCCGGGCGCCGCGCTCAATCGCCAGATCCAGGCTGGCAGTACCGCGGATGCCGCCGTCGATAAAATCCCGCTCGCCGATTCGTACCGGGCGATAGAAAAGCGGAATCGCCGCCGAAGCACATACCGCCCGTGAAATCGATACATCGTGCAATGGCGGTTCGCCGAAGATCGCTCGTTCCCCGCTATCGAGATCCGTGGCGATAATCGCCAATTCATGCGGCAAATCGGTGAAGTGGTTACTCCGCCCCGGCAACGACAGCGAGTCGCGCAGATAGCGTTCCAGTCCGTCGGTATCATACAACCCGGTCGGCAGACTTACCGCCAGCGTCTCAGCCAGATCGAGCAACGAGGTGCCGTAACCCTCGGCGATCAAGCGCCGGGTGGCCTGAACCAGGGCTCCGGGCAAGCGGCGGAGGCGGCTGAGCATTTCGCCGGGATTCAACGAGAACAGATGGTGCGGTTCGAGTTGATCGATTCCCAGCAGGCTACTATCGAGCACCGAGAGTAAGGTGCGGGGCGAGATATTATTGGCCAGGCAAGCGGAGATCAACGCACCGGCGCTGGTACCGACATAGATATCGAATTCGTTCACCGACGTATCTTCAAGGATCTGGTCAAGCGCACAGAGCGCGCCGATCTCATACGCCGCACCGGCAACACCGCCACCGGCAAGGACAAGTGCCGTCCTGCTCCGTTGCATGGGAAGCCTCACTGGATTTACTGTGGGCGCTCCTTACCGGGTCTCGTCACGTTGGTGCAACAACTGTTCCACAATCGCAGCCAACGCATCAACTTGCGAGTATAAGCGCACCACATCATTGCGACTGGGCACCTCGGCAGCCTTTTCAGCGAGGCCATTCGTCGCTTCGGAAGCGAAAGTATCGGCAATCAGTAGGTGCCGCCAGCGTTCGGCTTCCGGCGCAGTTATATCGCCTCGTTCGATCAATGCATCAATCCGGCGGCCGATCTCCAACTCGATCAAATCGGAGCCGCCAAGCGACGCAAAAAGTGTCTTGCGCAGCGAATTGATCGTATCGCCGCTAACCTGTATTAAACCGGTGAGTAAATGGGTTGGGAGTTGCACGGTACTTCGCCCCCGCGCCTGCAAAACTACCTGCGCCAGAATACTCGCTGTTATATCCTCGCCCGTCTCATTATCGAGTATCTGAACCGCTTCGCCATCTTGCACCAGGCGCGCGATGCCATCAAGGGTGATGTACTGCTTTTTATTCGTATGATATAATTTACGGTTTGCGTATTTTTTGATCGTCTGCATGAGCAAAGCCAATTGGCGGCAGGCAAGGTGCTACCTACGAGCAGTATAACACACTGTGTCACAACCTGTGGCTGTCTTGCAGGCGAACCGCATCATTGCTTCGTTGCACGCATATGCGCAGATCAGCAAAAACCGGGGCAGAGCATTGGCCCCACCCCGGCTGTATGTATCTCAGACCCGGATTACTTTCCTGTGCTCTCGTCCTTGGCCTCGGTGGGCTTGGTGCTGCGGCGAGCGGTTGGGGCGTCGCTGTTGCGGCGCAACTCTTCAACCCGCGTTGCCAACTGAGCGATCTTGGCGCTCAACTCGTCGATGTCGCGCTTCGAAGGAATATTCAACCGATTCAAGAACTGCTCCAGGTTGTTCTCCATCTGCACGCCGAGGTTGTTGACATTGCTCTGCAGCGGATTGACCTGTGGCTGCGCATTCTGGCGCACGCGCTCCATCGTCTCGTCGATCAGCTTCTGAGCATCCTTCTGGGCCAATTCGCCGCGCTCAACCAGACGCTCCAGGAACTGCTCGGCCTCTTCACGGCTCAGGGCTAAGGCACCGACGCCGGCCAACATCATCTTCCGCACTACCTCGAATACCTGCACCGTCGGGTTGATCGGCATGGTCGTTTCGTCGATCTGACGGACATTGACCTCAATCTCTTCTGCGCTTGTCATGATCTATTCCTCCTATCCGTTCCGCTCTTTATCAGAAGAGCCAGGGGCATTGCAATATAATACCATACTCGCTACAGCCCAGGCTCCATAACGCACTGCGTCATAAGGTCAGTATAACACGCTGCGTTATCACTGTCAAGAGCCGCTCCGTGGTACAATTCCGCCTATCCGCGTGATACCGGCCAGGTCGCCGATTTTGTTAACAAGGTGTTATATGCAATTGCTCGATCTCAGCCAGACTATCGCAGTCGATATGCCGCGCTTTAATCCGACGTGGCCGACACCAACAATTACGCCTTTTCTGAGCCACACCCAATCGGCATTTAGCGGGCAGTACAGTGGTGTGACAGTTGAAATCAGCTTTGCGCAGTTTGTTACGAGTGTTGGGACATACCTCGACAGCCCGTTTCATTTTCATCCCGACGGGGCCAGTATCGAGCGGCTGGATTTAAGCAAACTTGTCTTGCCCGGCGTTGTGGTGCATCTTGCCGGTCTCACCGCGCAGGCACCGATCGGCCCCGACGTGCTGGAAGGGGTCGAGATCGCAGGCCGGGCGGTACTCTTCGATACCGGTTGGAGCAATTACTGGGGGTTGGACGAGTATTTTACCCATCCGTTTCTCACCGAAGCGCTCGCGGTTGCGCTACGCGACGGCGGCGCACAATTGGTGGGGATCGACACCCTGATCGCCGACGACCCGCACAATCCGCGCCGGCCGTTCATGCGACGCTTCTGCACGCCGATGTGTTGATCGTCGAGAATCTGGCCCACTTAAGTACGATCCCGGATCAGCCGTTTATGTTCCACGCAGTACCGGCGAAGGTTGCTCACGCCGCCGCGTTTCCGGTACGGGCCTATGCGGTGGTGGCGTAACGCCGGTAGAGGCCGTACATGCACGGCCTCTCTAGCGGAATTCGTGCGCGCCGATATCCTCACGGTACATACGGCCGGGGAAACGGATCCGCTCGGCCGCGATCAAGGCTTTGCCGCAGGCGCCGTTCAATGTGGCGCCCAGCGCAACCACCGTAGCCACATGCCCGCCGGTGACACTCATCCCGCCGGGCATGCTTCCCAGGCCGAACAATCCGGCCGAAGCGCTGCGCCCGGCCGGTTGATGGCGCAAGCCGTTCGGATTGTTGGTCTGATCGTGAAAACCAGGATGCCGGGATCAAGATCGCTTAATCCTTCCACCAATCCACCGATCGGGTAATGGTGGGGATAGCCTTGCGGCACCACGGCAATCCCGACGCTCGACTCATCACGCCATTGCGGCGCCGCAACCTGCGCCAGACGCCGCATCTGAGCCGCTTCCACCAGCGGCAGCAGATCGCTCTCCAGCCGCGGCAAAACCACCTGCGCCTCCATATCGCGCAGCCCGCAGCGCAATGTCGTCACATATGGCCCGCGATCGGTGATCACACAATCGACGCCGATGAAACCCCAGTAGGGCAGGTTCTCTTTCGCCAACGCAGCCACAATCGGCACAATCAAATGCTGATGCAAATGCGCGCCCAGTTTTCGGCTATAGGTCGAGTTACTACAGATCGCGCCCATCCCCGGCGCTTCAGGGCTGCCCGGTTCGGGGCCAAGCCGGTCGTAGATGCGGCTCGGCAAAAACGGCAGCGCCGTGGTGCCGTCGGTCAGGGCCGAGAAACTCACCAGGATGCCGGGCAGATGCTGCTCGATCACAACGCCGTTGCTGCTGCCCTCGATCGGACGGTTCACAAACAGTTCGCGCAACGCTTCCAATGCGGCATAGCGATCATGGTAGACGCCGCCGCCGCCGGCTGGATGATCGGCCCGCAGCAAGACCGGCAGCGGTTGGGCGGCCAGGTATTTCTCGGCGTTGCCCAGGCTGGTAAACGCCCGACCGGGAGGATTCGGCAGATTGTACTTTTGCAGAAACTCCTTGGCGTAGCAGTGGCTCCACTCCAGGCGGGTACTGCGCTGCGACGCGCCGCACACCCCGATCTGCATGCTGACGACTTCGTCAACCAATCCCGACCAGAGCAAGGTACTCTCGGCCGGCACAATCAAGTCGATGCCGGTGCTAAAGGCCCAGCGGCCCACCGCAACCACGTCGCTCGGATCGAGATCGACACTGGGCGCCAACTGGTTGGTGCCGCCGTTACCCGGTGCACAAAGAATATCGGCACTGGGGCTATTGAAAAGCTTCCAGACAAAGGCATGGGCGCGGCCATCGTCGCCAAGTACCAGAATCTTCATAATGATGTGCTGGAAATGTTTCCAGATTTCATGGAAACCTTTCCACTCAGGTAATGGATTGAAGCAGGCGGCTAACGGTGTTGATTCCGGGTTATCGTGATCAGGTTGCGCAACAGCATCGCATTCGTTACCGGGCCGGTGCCGCCGGGCACCGGCGTGATCGCCGCTGCAACCTCGGCTACCGGCGCGAAATCGACATCGCCGACCAACGCACCGTCGGCGGTAACATTGGTACCGAAATCGATCACCACGGCGCCGGGTCGAATCATCTCCGCAGTAAGCAGTCCCGGCTGTCCGGCGGCGACACAAACGATCGCACACTCACGCAGAGTCGCCGCGAGATCGGTGGTGCGTGAATGACATACCGTAACCGTGGCGTCGGCTTGAACCAGCAAAAGCGCCATCGGCCGTCCGACGATCGCACTTCGCCCAACAACCGCAGCACGCTTCCCACGCAAGGGAATCTGATAATGCTGTAAAAGCGCCATCCCCCCGGCGGGCGTATTCGGGATCAGTGCCGCCCGGCCCTGAGCGAGTAGACCGGCATTGATCGGATGCACGCCATCGACATCTTTGCGATAGTCGATCGCCATAATCGCCGCCGCAGCGTCAAGAGCGGCCGGTAGCGGCAACTGCAACAGAATGCCATCCACAGTGGCATCGTTGTTATGCGCGGCGATAACCATCTGCAGATCGGCATTGCTTGCCTCGGCGGCAAGAGATCGAGCCGAAAACCGGCGCCGGCGCCGGCACAAAGCTTCTCGATACTCCGAACATAGCGAGTCGAGGCCGGATCGCCGGCCACCTGAATCACCGCCAACGTAGGCGGCCGGCCAATTTCAGCCGTCAGATCGGCGATCTCTTGCCGGGCCGCAGCACGTACCTCCTGGGCCAATGCCTTGCCATCCAGTAATATCGCGGGCATGAAACTTCCTGATATAGTCAAAGCAAAAGGCAAAAAGCAACCGTGTGCCCTTTGCCTTTTACCTTTGTACAGCATTACCCATTGATGCGATCGCGCACCAACGCAATCACCCCGTCGGTCTCTTCATTCAACCCGATCAAGAGATCGGCGATCTGAGCGCGTGTTTCGCGCACATAGATCTGATCTTCAAGACCGGCGAGGTTGATCTCGATATTCATCACCGCACTCTGCACCGTTGCCCGGGACAACACCGCCGCCACCCCAACGTCGCTGACAATCAGCCGGGCGCAGCGACTGGCGAGGGCGGTACAGAGCGGCAAGAGTGCAGCCGCAGCCTGGGCAACCCGCAATGGTACATCGGAGGCCTGACGCGTTACCTGTTGAATGGCCGACTGGCGCGAAGCCGCATCGGCATCGGTGGTACGCGGCAATTTGTAGGCGGCCGCAAGGCGCCCGAATACGGCGATATCATCTTCGGCCAACCGTTGCAACTCGGCCCGCAGCGCTTCGGAACGCTCCATAATACTACGGATCTCGTCCTCATACTCGGCGAACTGCTTCTTCCCGATCGTCAAATTACAAACCATACTCAACAGGCCTGCGGCCATCGCCCCGCTGAGGGCGGCAACACTACCGCCGCCGGGAGTAGGCGCGCGTGAGGCCAGCGCATCAAGAAATGCTCCGACCGACTGATCCTTCACGCTTTCGCTCTCAGCCATCCCGTACCTCACTTCCATTATGTTAATCCACTATCAGCCTTACGGTGTCACTGAGTGATCATTATAGCAGCGATAAGAAACCGACTGCGGCGAAAAAACACCGTTCAGCGCGATGCCGGCGCGAACGAAATTGCCTGCGAGCGGATCCGAAAAACCAGCCGAAGCATGGTGCCATAAAGCGTGATACACTCACCATATGGATACGCTGATCTTCACCGGCGCCGCCGGAACTTCGGCCCGCGCCGCCGCTGCTACCGCCGCCACCGCCGCCGCTCGCGGCGTCAGGACATTGTTGGCAAGTTTCGGCCCAGAACATGCAATCGGTGTGCTTGCCGGCGCCGCGCCGACAGGTGAACCAGGCCAACTGACGCCGAATCTCACCCTCTGGAGCCTCGATCCGCTCCGCGATCTCACGGCGTTGTACGAACCCTTGCGCAACCTGGCGAATCTCAATGCAACCCTGGCCGGCATCACAGGGGAAGAGTTGCCGCTTATTCCCGGCGCCGATCTGTTTCTCGGCGTTGCCGGATTACGCCGCCACGCCGCCGATCACCAACTGATCTGTATTGATGCCGGCTCGGCTGCCGGTTTGATCCGCGCAATGGCCGTCCCCGACACCTTCCGCTGGTCGCTGCGCCTGTTAGTCGGCCTCGACCGCGATCCCGGTCGCTCGCCGAGTTCTCTGCAACGGGCGCTGATCCCAACCAGCCTGATTCCCTTTCCAATGGAATGGCTCGGCCAGATACAACAGGCCCGCGTCGAACTGGATCGGCTGCGCCACGAAGCGGTTGATCCGCAACAAACCAGGGTGCGCTACGTCTTGCCTGCCGATCGAGCCGGGTTAGCCGATACCCGCATCGGATTGCCGGCGTTGCAATTGTACGGACTGGCCGTCGATAGCCTGATCGCCGGCCCGGTTTTGCCGCCGGGAGCCGCACGCCTGGCGCTGGAAGCTCTGGCCGCCGAGCAAGATGCCGTAACCGCCGAAGCAGCGACACTCTGGGCACCGCGCCCACTGATGCGACTGCCGGCCGGTGCCACTCCCGGCGATATCACCGCCCTGGCCGAGCTGGGCCACGAATTGTACGCCGGCGCATCACCGCTCGATCTGCCGGAACCTGAGCCGCCGTTGCGCATCGGCGCCCCGAGGCGCCTAGTTTGCAGATTACCATGCCGGGATTACAGCGCGAAGATCTTGGACTGACGATCAGCGGCGACGAATTGATCGTGCGTGTCGGCCCATATCGCCGCCATGTGCTGTTGCCGGAAAGTTTACGCGGCATACCGGTGCGCGCCGCCCGCCAGGGTGATGCGCTCGTGATTAAACCCCGCGAGTAAGCGGTGCGCGCCGCTTGACGCGATCTTGTCGCTCGCCTACAATCGCCCGCGATAGCATCGCTATACAATCCCCTTTCTTTTCTTTGTCCAGAGGGTAGAGCCGTGGCGCAGCAGAAAGTTTCGTTACGGGGCCAGGTGGCAGTGATCACCGGCAGCACGCGCGGGATCGGACGGGCGATCGCCGAAGCCTACGGGCACGCCGGAGCACAGGTGGTGATCTCATCATCACGGGCGCCGGCGGTCGAGCAGGCGATCGCCGCATTACGGGCAGCAGGGATCGATTGCATCGGCGCAGCATGCAATGTCGCCGATCGCCGGCAGGTCGCCGGTTTACTGCAAACCGCCCTGGAAGCCTTCGGTAAAGTCGATATCTGGGTGAACAACGCCGGGATCTCCGGCCCCTTCGGCCCGACCCTCGATATCTCGCCTGAGGATTGGGAGCAGGTGATTCAGGTCAATCTGCTGGGCTGCTATCACGGCTCGACGGTGGTACTGCCGCAGATGATTCGCCAGCGCTGCGGCAAGCTGATCAACCTTTCCGGCGGCGGCGCCAACCGCCCGCAGCGCTACTTGAGCGCATACAGCACATCGAAGGCAGCGATCGTCGCGCTCACCCGCGGCCTGGCCCGCGACTATGCCGAGCACCGCTTTCTTGCAATCAATGTCCTGACGCCGGGGATTGTCCCGACCGACATGATCAATCAGTTCGAGACGATCGGCAAAGGCACCGAGGCGATCAAGCAACTGCCGCGAATCATGCGAATTTTCGGCACAACTGCGCAAGAGACGGCCGAACTTGCATTACACATGGCTTCCAGCGCCACCAACGGCGTGAGTGGGCGCGTGTACGAAGTCATGCCGCGCCGGCGCTCGCTCTGGCGGCTGGCAATGACGGCACTGGGCAGGCGCTAGGAACACTGCACTATGTAACATCGCAATAGACAACATCGCAAGCAGCTAAGTCTCGGGGACGAAGCGTCAAGTATCAACCATCGGGATCGTTCGGATAACCAGGAGGAACCCATTCATGGCAACGCTGAACGAGCGGATCGGTGAGGCGATCAAGCGCAAGCGGCAACGGGATCGCTTGACCCAGAGCGAACTCGGCAACCGGATCGGGGTGAGCGGATCGTACATTTCCAGTGTTGAGTCGGGCAGCACCGGCGTACGGATCACCGAACTGGAAGGTTTGGCGACGGCACTACGAACAACGGCGATCGAGCTGATCAACGAGGCCGCCGGCCGCGAAGAGTATAAATTCACCAGTGCCAATCGCGAGCGCGAAGCCTTTCTGTCGCTCTACGACAGCCTGAGCGATGAGTACCGCAATCAGGCCCGCACCTACCTGATGTTCCTGCGCGAACTGCAAAATCGGCCCGAGGAGACGCAATAAACGGATGCGGCGAGTTGGCCCGAAGTTACCAACTCGCCGCATCCGTTTCTGTTTGCCTGCCGATCTACTCGACGACAATCGTGCCGACGGTAACCCAATCGCTGCTGTTACCAGTCTGATCGAGGGCCTGGAGCCGCACCAGATAACGGCCCGCCTCGAGCGGCGGTGTCTTGACGAACGGTTCGGCGCTGAACCAATCGGACTTGCCGTTCACATCGGCGCCGACGTAGATCCGATAGCCGGCGATGCCGGAATGGGCATCGCTGCTCGGCTGCCAATTCAGTACCGCCTGCGAACCTGGGCCGACTATCATCTCGTTGATCGGCAGCGGCGCACTCGGCGCAGTGCTGTCAAACCCGATCGCCCATAGGTCGTCAGAGTCTGCTTGCCGTCCGGCCCCCAGGCCCGCACATACAGCGTATGCATGCCGTCACCGGCATCGCGCAGCGGGGCGTAACCATCGATCACAGCGGGGAACATCGGCGCATCGCCGGCCGGCTCCTCGTTCCAGCGCTGGCTCATGCCGCCACCGCCCCAGGTAATATCAAAGACAATCCGCTCGTCGCCGCGATACCATTGCGCGGGCTGCGGGCCGCTGAAATTGATCTGCGGCGGCTGAAGCGACATCGCCGTCATGACGGTGCCGCCATGCTGGTTACATCCACCGATCTCCGGCAACTCGTAACCTTCGGCGAAACTGAGCGGCAACGACTGCTTCCCGCTCCAGCCATCACGATTGGCGGTATACAGCGTAAAATGCAAATGGGGAACACCCGGCGAACCACGATCACCGGCGTATCCGAGGGTCTCTCCAACCTCGAAAATCCGGCCGCGCGTCGTATCGACGGCGCCCTGCATATGGGTATACATCGTGAAAAAACCGCCGTGGTTCAGGATGAGGGTGCCGCTGCGCGACTCCCAATGCCAGACTTCACCGCCGGCAGCGGCGCGAACCGGCGCTCCGTATGTCGGGCCGTCTACCTGAACCAGATCGAGTGAGTAACGATCCCAGGCGTTGTGTGTACCACAGCCGTAGCCCTGGATAATCCGCCAGGCTTCGCCGGGCGGTGTGGGCAGGATGATCTGTGGCGCAGCGGACAGGGTGTTCGGTATGAATACGCTGGTCAGGGCGCTACATACGAACAGCAGCCAACCGAGGAGTACGATGAGTGAGTATCGTCGGTTTCGGCCGCTCGGCAGAGTCAGTCGGGGACTCTTCAAGCAGAACCTCCTGAATGGCGGGGCGTCACCAACCCCTAAACTGGGATGTGCGAGGGGCCTGAGCAGACAGGGCGCAGGCCACAAGGATACGTTGAGCCGACAAGGCTCCGCTCCGGTCAGTCAAAGACCGGCGCCAGGTGACATGGCAGAGATGCGTCTTGAATGCGTGTCGTGATCTCCGTGGATCAAACTATCTAGCTTACGTCATTCGGTGCGCAGAAGATAGCATAGCTTGTGAAATTGGTCAAATCGATGTTAAGAAAGCTGGAGGTAGGCAAAATACGAAAGGCACCAGCCGAGCAATCCCTCACAAGCCGATTTGGTGCAGGTAGTGCTATCATAGGGTGGGCAACGAAATTCGAGCATACTGTTCTACGTCGGCGTTGTAAACCTGGGCAACCATAACAGGTCTGCATATCCAATCCGATACCCGATCCCTGTAGGCTGTAGCCGCTAACCTCTATCCTGTAGCTTCACTATGCCGCATATTTTAGTCGTCGGCGCCGCCGACACCGGCCGTGCTCCCATCACCGCTGCGCTCCTCCGCCGCATGCTCGCCGCCGATCATCCGGACTGGCATGTCGATTCGGTGGGGGTTGTCGGCCACGACGGCGATCCGGCTGAGCCGGAGGCCCGCAACGCAATGGCTGTCCTCGGCATCGATCTGGACGATCATGTGGCGCGCACCATCAGCGATACACTGGCCGCCAACGCTGATCTATTGTTGGCGATGGATTCGGGCATTGTGCGCGTACTTCAGGCCCGAAACACAACGGCGCCGCTGCTTACCCTCGGCGCCCTGGCCGGGAAACAGCGCGATATCCCCGACCCATTTCGCATGCAGGTGGGGGCATGGCTGACGTATTCGCGGGAGATTGAGTCGCTGTTGCGGGCGGGGTTGCCACGCCTGTACGAACTACTCGCCGCAGCGCCGGCGTCTGGCCCGATCGTTATTCCCGCAACTGCGGCAGAGCCGGCACCGGAGCCGCCGCCTGTTACCGCGCCGATCGCCGCCTTACGCAGCGAGGCAGTGCAGCGGGTGTTGCGCCTGTTCGATGTGATCGCCGATTTCCCGGCCGCCGTCGATTGGAACGGCGCCTGCAACCAACTCACCACGGCATTACAAACGATTGCCGCCGCAAGCACCACCGACCTGGGCAAGGCGTATGTTGCAATGCTCCAGGCGCTGCTTGGCCTGAGCGCCGGAACCCCGAACCAGGCCCAACTTGCGCTGCTGCGGGGCGCATTTGCCCGCCTGCTCAGGCCAATCGGTCAGCCCGAGATCGATACGCTCAGCGCGGAATTACCACTGTACGCCACCCTACAGTAAAGATCCAACAAATAATGAAAGCCGCTGCATTCGTTGCGCGAATGCAGCGGCTTCTTTATCCGGTCGCCTGTCGCCTACATCAGCACTTCGCCAGGAACGGCAGGTAGAGCTTATTCGGCAACTCATCGGCTTGATCGAGCCGGAGGTTGCCTTCGTCGTTCCAGTTGATCGCGCCGGGCGCAGTGCCGTTAAGGATTCCCAACCCACCGCCGTACTCGCCGGCCGTAAAGCCGGGGAAGATCGTGCCAAGCTCGGTATTGCCCAGGCGTTTCAGCAAGATCTCGCTCATCACCGTGCGGAAGTCGGTGGTGATCATCAGATCCTGATTCTTGTCCAGTTGCGCCAATCCAGGCCACTGACCATACACCGTCCCGCCGTTCACATTCCCGCCGAGCAACAACATCACACCGCCATGGCCATGATCCGTGCCGCGACTGGCGTTCGTTCCCAGGCGCGCCCGAACTCGCTGAGCACCATCACCGTCAACCGACCGTGGAAATCGACCATGTCGTTGTAGAAGGCGTACAATGCCTGCGAGATCTGGCCGAGCCGGTCGGGCAAATATCCGGTGCCGTCGCGATTGGCCTGGGCATCGTGGGTGTCCCAACCGCCAAAGTCCACCGTCGCGATCCGCAGGGCCATATCCGGCAGCTTGGCAGTCTGGGCGACGGTTTTGAGCGCATTTGCCAGCGAGTTGTTCGGGTAGGTCACTCCGCCGCGCGGCGTGTAATTCCCCACATCGGCCCGCTGCACCGCCTCGATCGTCTCGATCGTGCGCTTGCCGGCCTGATCCATCATATTCAGACCTTCGCCGGGGTACATCGCCTTGATCGTCTGGAACATCGGGTTGTTCTCTTGGGATCGGGTATAACGCCAGACCCCATCGATCCCGAAGTCACGCAGATTTCCGACCGCCACGGCGTTGCCGTAGTTCAACAGCGAAGCCGGCACCGACGATCCGGACGACATCACCGGCAAGAACCCGCCCGGCGCGCTGCTTGTCTGCAAGTGCCGCGTGATCCAGCCGCTGCTGGTCGTCTTCTCGCCGGGCGTGCCGCGCTCGATATAGTCCATTGCATCGAAGTGCGAACGGGTGTCGTCGGTCTTCAAGCCACAGGCATGCACCATCGCCAGATGACCCGCCTGGTACAACTCCCTGATCTCAGGCATCTTGTAATTGAGACCGAAGGCGGTGCCGGCATAGCTGGGGTTGTTTGGAATATCGATCCGCAAGGCGCCGTTGTTGATGATAGTCGGGTCGGGGTTATACACCGGCACCGCCAGATCGCCGCGCGGATTGCGGTAAAGCAGATCGTCGTAGGGTGCCAGCATAGTCAAGCCGTCGCAACCACCGCGCAAAAAGACAACCACCAGGATCTCGTCGGTTGCGGCGGCCTGGGCCGGATCAGCGAATACCATCTGTCCCACCCGTGCGCCCGACATCGCGGCGATCGCCGCGCTACAACCCATAAGAAATTCTCGGCGTGTAAACGACACGTCGTAGCTCCTTTGTTAACGTAGGTTGAATTCCGGTGTTGCGGCAATCAGTTGCACCAACGCCTGAATACGATCGTTGATCGCAGCCGGATCGTTCCAATCGGGTGATTTGGGCAACGGCTGCGGCGCCAGATTCGGGTCAAATCCCTGAGCCAGGAAATTCGCCAGCGCCACCCGCACCGTCGATGTCACCCCAAAGCCAACCAACCGATCGAGCCAGTAATCGACGATCTGATAACAACTGCCGGCAGGTGTCTGGCTAACCGGGTCGATCCCGACATTACCGCCCCAACTCTGCGAGGCGGTATAGGGCAGATTCCAACGCTTCAGAACGCCATTGGTATTCGCCCAATACTCGGCTTTGTCGGGGTGGCCGGTCGGCGTGTCCCAGCCGAACAACGCATGGCCGCTGCTATCCACGTTATAGAACAGGCTGTCCCAGTAGCCGCCTTTGCTCCCATCACCGTCAACCGCCGTCACATCGCTCGGCAAGTTCGCATCCGTGGCCCGCAAGAACGCCCAGATCGCTTCCAACGGACGCTTCACTTTCTGGCCGAATGTACCCTTGCAGGCATCGGAAAGCAAAATCACTTCCAGCACCCGCCGGATCTGGTCGCCGGCATCGCGGTTCGCCATCCAGACATCCACCGCCTGATCGACCAGATCGGCCGGCGGTTCATCCGACACAAAGCGCCGCACCAGTTTCGTACACAGGCTACGGGCGGTGCCGGGATGGTTACACACCCGCCGGATCACCTCGTCGCCCTCCGCCTGCGGATTGCCCTTGTTTTCAATGATCTCGTTGAACGAATTGGTCAGCACGCGCTTACCGCCGGCCTGGTGCCAACTCGGATTGAACTCGAAATTCCCGGTCGTGGTGTTGATCGTCCAGCCGGTAAGCGCATACGAAGCCTCGTACACGTCGTCGTCAACATAGCCGGCCAGGAATGTCTCGTTGCCGTAGGTCAGCGTTTCGATCTGGGTGCGATCATCATAGAACTTGAAGTAATTGTCCGAGCCGAGGGTATGCAACTCGAACAGTTCACGGGCGAAGTTTTCATTACCGCCTTCGCCGCCGCTGACTTTGTTCGAGACATTGTCGAGGTAGTACATCATCGCCACACTCTGAGCCATCGCCGTCACAAATTGGCGGAAATTGCCCAGGGCATGGGTACGCATAATCCGGTCGTAGATCGGCCAGGTGCCCGAGATCTTCGTGTCGGATGTGGCCTTGACGTTGAAGTGGTTGTGCCAGAAATCGACCAGCACCTCAAACAGTTGGCGCTTGCTGTAGACCGCCCGTAGCCAGGTGGCGACACGTACCTGATTGTACGGATGCCGCCGCTCGGCGAAATTCATGTCGTTCGCATTGCCGTAGGTGGTCCACAGGCTCTGGTTAGTCACCGTCGCTTTGATCAACTCAAGGGTACGGGCTTCGTTCACAGCGTCGTAGCGCACCTTCAAGCGCGTCGTCGCCAGGCGCTGATCACATGCACTGTCGTCGATCGCCGTCGGGTTAAGTTGCTGAAGCACCCAGCCCGGTAACGCGCATTGTCATCGGCCCCTAACGCCCGGTACTCTGTAACCGCACTCGGCGATGGCCCGTAGGAAAGACGATGCATCACCACCGTTTCGGGCGTAAATGCATAGTTGGTGGTGCAGGCAGCAGGCGGTTGTGCCGCCGCCGCTACATCCGGCCGCCACATCGATGCCGCTGCGGCACTTGCGGCCAGCGCAGCGCTACCGCCAAAAAGTCGCCGTCGGGTTAACGTCATACGAGATGACTCCTTACACTCCGGTTGCAATGGTTAAATCTTAGTTAACAAGACACAACTAGTATAGATGTACGCACGTTCATCACTCAATGGTTACTTAGTCCTGTAGCCGTTTTCAATTGCGTAGACCGGTCGTACGATGGTGCTCGTGTCAATTCAACCACCAACATGCGAAAATCGTCACCATCTCGGAATCGATACCGGGCGCTCTTGGCGGCCCTTCCTTCCCTCCGTACCCTTGTAGAACCGCAACGTCTTGCGTTGCTAGCGATACACTGCGCCGCACGCCCAACATCGCGCATCCAATTTCTATAACCACTAGTATCTATGGCCTACCTGCTACCAACCATAAGTCCTTGTCTGGCTTATTGACGCTCCCCGATGCATCTTGTACAATTAATGAAGCGGATCCTCAAAGTGCTCCGTTCTCGTGTAATTCACCTGTAATCTCCTCGCCTTGTGTAGCCCTTGCTCTACAACATATCGTAATAGGAAAGGATGGGCGTCACCTGGTTATGTGGCGATCGCCGGTTCGAGAAAGGGGTCTTCATGGAACGCATTATTCTTCGAGAAACAACACGAGTCGCCCCCTTTGCCGAGTTCGCGCGCGATCTACGAGTGTTGAACAAGCCACTCTGGCTGCTTCAGCGTGACTTGCTGAAGAGTTATTGCAAGGGCAGCACTGAGGTAGATTCGATCGATGAAATTGCCGAGCTACCGTCGGCTCAGGGCAAAGAGTTACTCGTTTTCCGCGATAATTTGTTCTTCAATGCCGAATTGATCGAGGCATTTCTTACCGCAGTACGAGCGGCGGGGCGGCCCTGCCGGATCGCCTTTCGGCGCCACGATCCAAGTATCGAACGCCACGCAACTCAGCTTAGTCGCGGGATCCAACTCCACACCAACACCGAATATCTGATCGACGGCGAACTACAGACCGGCTCGGTCTTCGTTGCCGATATGTTTTACTTCCCACCCAACCGGCGCGAGGAACCGGTTCCGATCGTGATCGACACCATGAGCATGGAGCTGGGCTATTATCACATCCCCAGCTATATGGCCAACAAAGGCGATCTGACCTACCAGATCCCGATTCGGGCCTTCTTGTCGATCGAGAGCTGGATGCACATTTTCATGGCCAACATCCTGATGGGCGTCTTTTCGTGGGCTGCCTCGCAAGATACGCGCATGGCCAAGGCCCGGTTGCGCAATATTGGCAACTGGACGCAAGAGGACTGGAGTCTGTTCCCCGGCAAGTTGAAATTTTCGCTCTCAGCATTCTGGGAGCGCATTAATCCATTTGAAGAACCGTGGCGCAACCATTTCCTCGCCTCGCGGGCACTGGTGAAGGTCGGCCAGAATTGCTCGATCGACCCATCGGCAGTCATCCACGGCCCAACCGTGATCGGCGACAATTGCTACATCGGCCCCGGAGTGGTGATTGCCAACAGTTTGATCGGCAGCAATGTGAATATTATGCAGGGCTCGCAAGTAATGCTCAGCGTCGTCAGCGATCGCTGTTTCCTGCCGTTCAATGCCGGCCTGTTCATGACCTCGCTGATGGAAAACACCATGGTCGCCCAGAACTCGTGCCTGCAACTCTGTGTGCTGGGGCGAAATACGTTTATCGGCGCCAACACGGTGTTTACGGATTTCAACCTGCAAGGCGAGCCGATCAAAGTGATCCATAATGGACAGCCGATCGAAGTCAATCTGCCGGTACTCGGTTCGGCCGTCGGCCATAATTGCAAAGTCGGCAGCGGTTTCGTGGTATATCCAGGCCGCATGATCGAGTCAAATGCTGTTATAATCTTCGACAATGATAAGAATCTGATCCGGAAGACCGTGCCGGGTCACGATCTGGAGGCATTCGACAACGACGCCGGCGAACCGCAGCGGATCGTCTATCACTGGCCGAAAGTCTTCTATGATCCGGCTGCTGAGAGCGAAATCGCAGAACCGGATCCACCTTCAGGATCGACGAGTGCGCCGAGTGTAACCGGCAACGGGAACGGCCATAGCGCCGCCCGGATTGAACATACAAGTGAGCCTGTCCGCGTTACCGCAGCGCGAGGAGGATAGGGTGAGTAAAGAGCGTATTCTGGTCGTCGAAGATCAACCCGACATCTCAAGCCTACTCAAGATCTATTTCACTTCGCAGGGCTACGAGGTTTTCACCGCAATGCGCGGCCAGCAGGCGCTTGAGATTTGCAGTAAAACACCGCCGAATCTCGCCCTGCTCGACGTAAACCTGCCCGACATGGAGGGCTATGATATCGGGAAAGCGCTCCGCGCCAGCCCGCGAACCCGCCATATTCCGATCATTTTCCTGACCGCTCGTGGTGAACGCCGCGACCGGCTGATCGGCCTCGGCGAAGTACAGGCCCAATACTATATCGTCAAGCCCTTTGATATCGAAGAGGTGCATACGATCGTCAAGAATCAGCTTGACGAGGCCCGCCGCAAGAACCAACTCCATCCGGTCACTAATCTGCCCACGGCCGAGCTTATTAACGAGCAGTTGCGTCAACTCCTCTCGGCCCAAGGATGGTCGATGGCGCTTGTACATATCAATGGCTTCGAGACATTTACCCAGGTCTATGGTTCGGTGGTCGGCGAGGATGTGCTGAAGTTCACCGCCCTGTTGCTCAACGAAGTGGTTAATGATCTCGGCGCACCTGAAGATTTCGTCGGCCATATGGTGGTCGGCCCGGACTTTGTGATCACGTCGGGGCCGGAACGGATCAAGGCTATTGCGGATCGGTTGACGGTACGCTTCGACGAAGAGATCGGCTTGCACTACAATTACAAGCATCGGAAGCAGGGCTTCATCGAAGTTGCCGATGAGACAGGTGGGATGCGGCAGGTACCGTTGATGTCGATTTCGATCGGTGTGTTGGCCAGCCAGGACGGGCCGTTCTACGATATCCGTGAGCTCAGCGAGACGGCCGAAGAGTCTCGCCAACGGGCAATTCAGTACGCCCGCGAGCAGGGTAAACGCAGTGCGGTATCCTTTGGTCGGGTGCGCTAACGGCGGTCGCAGGGGTTTGTCCGAAACACGGGGAGCACAAGGCTCCCCATTTGCGTCTGGTGGAGATGCTGCAACGGCGCAAGAAACCTGCCCTAACCGCGTTTATACACTTGGAGCCGCGCACCGCCCGCGCTCATCGGTTGTGTCACGTGTTGACATCCCCAAGCCCTAGTACGCTCAAGCGTACGTACGTCTATGGCGCACATCGCACGGTGACGGCCTCAAGGCCGTTAAAAGCCCTCGACGGACGTAGGCCGACCTGTACTAGACTACTACCCGGCGGATGAGCAAGGAATTGCGGATACCTCATGGATGCGATGATCGCCTCCACGCCAACATCAGGTTGGGAATTATTGGCCGAGTTGGCCCGATGTGGTCAGCGCGGCCCGGAAACCGACCTGGCGAGTTGCGCCGGTACGCTGGCGCAACTGATTGCGCGTCATCTTTCTAGTCATGGCGGCCGGCTTGCGGTGCGCGACGGCGATGATCCGATCGCCGACGTGGCCTGGGGTACGGCCGATCTTGACAACGGCGCACCACTGGTGCTTCAGGTTGACGGCGCAGAGATCGGCCAACTGTTTTTACCGCCGCCCGGCGCCCAGGCGCTCGAGTCAGGCTTTGCCGCAGCATTGTCGGCACAGTTGGCGCTGATCCTGCACACATGCCGTCAGGCTGAAGAGCGCCGTATCATCGCCGAGATCCATAATCAGATCAGCGCTAATCTCGATATGGTCGGTGTGCTTGATGTGCCGACACTCACCGACGCTGCACTGAACCGGATTCTGCCATTGCTCGGGTTCGCCGGCGTGCGGTCTATGCCAGCGCCGATCTCGGCGAGCCGCTATCGCTGCTTGGCCAACAAAGCCACAACGGCGCAACCTTTCCGGTCAGCTTGCCCTCCGATGACGGTAATCCCGCCGCTCGTGCGATTACGAATCGTACGCCTGTACGCGGCTCAATCACGCCGTCCGGCAATCGCCGCGCCCATACCCACCCGGTTATTGCACTGCCGCTGCTCACCCAGGAAGATGTCGTCGGTGCATTGGTGCTGGCCGAACACGGGATCCCGGTCAATCAGCGCCGTATTCGCTTCGCCGCCGCCGGCGCCGAGCAACTCAGTCTGCTGGTACGCAATGCGCGCCTCTTCAGCCAGCAACAGCAACGCGCCCGCGAGCTGTTTGTGCTGTACGAGAATAGCCAGGAGATCAATACCACCAGTCAGATCGAGAATATGTTGGCCCGGCACCGAGAATATCGCACTGGCACTTCAGGCCGACTACTGTGCCGTTCTGTTGCTCGACCGCGGAACTGCGGATGTGTTGCAACCGGCAGCGGTGTATGGCGAGTCGGCCAGTGCGATCGCCACCGGCCCGCTTTCCGGCGCACAGCGGATTCTGACTCAACTCGGGCGCAACGAGGCACTGACACTCGGTTCCAATCCGGCCACGGATCGTCCGAAGCCGTTAGCAGAGTTGATCGGCGAGGTTGGGTGTCGCCTGGGCTTGGGCGTACCGCTACGCGACAAAGATCAGAACTTCGGGGTGTTGATCGTCGGGTATGCGACAGCCCAGCATCAGATCAGTCAGGCTGAGCGTAATCTGGCCCAGGTGCTGGCCAATCAGGTCTCGACGGCGGTTGCGAATCGGCGCCGCTACGAGGCCGAACAACAGCGGGCCGAAGAACTCTCGCGATTGCAACGGATCAGCGAACAACTGAGCGCCGATCTGTCGCTCGATGAGACTCTGGATGCCATTCTAGAGGGCGCACAATTGCTGACACGCTTTAGCGGCGCGCGAATTCTGCGCTACGACCGCCGCTCTCGTGCCAGTGAGATCGTCGCGAATCTGGGGTTGCAAGTGCAGGAATCCGGTCAGGCGTTCAGCAATTGGTTGGTGCGCCACCAGCGCCCACTGCGGATCGCTGATATGCAGAAGTTGCCGGCCGCACTTGTTTCGCTGGGTGAGCAGGCGCCACTGCTGCTTGCCAACGGCAGCCCGGCACGGGCCTACCTCGGCTTACCGCTGCGGTTGGGCGACGACTTGATCGGAACGCTGGAATTGGTGCATGCCGAAGCCGGCACCTTCAGTGCCGACGACGAGCGATTGCTGACGATTATCGCCGGGCCGTCGGCCCAGGCAATTGCGAACGCAACTCGCTTCGAAGCCGCCGACAGTAGCTTACGCTCGCGGTTGGAACAGTTGCGCGCGCTGCAACGGGTTTCCAGCCAGTTGGCCAGCACGCTCTCGCAAACCGAGATCCTGGCCTATGTGCTGGAGCAGGCGTTACGGGCCACCGGCGCGACCCACGGCTTGATCGCCCTGCGTGGAAACCAGGATGAGAGCGATGGTCAGATGTTGCTCGGCGCACTCGGCGGGCAACATGCGCCGGAAGTGTATCGCCGTTCGCTCGCCGACATCAGTATGGAGCAGATCGGCGCCAATTATCAGGTCATCGAGGCGGTCGGCTATCCCGAGCCGGCCCGCTCAAAACTGATCGGCAGCCTTCTCAGCCCGCAGGCTCGCACCGCGCAACTGGCGCTCGAACAGCGCGAGGCGGAATTGAGCGACCACCTGGAACCGGATGAACGCCTGGCGTTGTTCAATGATCAGGCAACATCGGCGTTGGCCGCACCGATCTTCTATCAAGCCGGTGTATATGGTGTTTTGCTGCTGCTGAGTCCCGAGTCGAATGGATTCGACTACGATGCGGTCGAATTTTTGCGGGCACTCACCCATCAGGCGGCAGTCGGGATCGGGAATGCGCAACGCTACAGTGAGCTTGAGAATTTGTCGCGCACATTGCAGCGACGGGCCGCGATCTTGAACGACGTGCTTGAGATCGGTCAGGCGCTGCGCGTCGATCGCAATCTCGATAATCTGTTGGAGCAGGTTGGGTATTCGGCGATGGAATCGGCGAATTTCCGTACCATTCTGTTTGTCCTGGCCGACCCGGATCGGCCGCGGATCTTCGTCCCGACAACCGCCGCCGGTATTCCGCTGAATGAGTTGCAGCGTATGGCCGAGCGGCCGTTGCCGCTGGCGCTGGCAACACGTTATCTGGAACCACGCTACCGGATCGGGCGCAGCTATTTTATCCCCGCCGAAGAAGCCGTTGAGCTTGAGCGTGATTTCGATACGGCGATTTTCAGTTACTCGCCGTTCGACGATCCGCGCGAGCCCGATGAGTGGCAGCACGATGACCGGCTTTGTGTGCCGCTGTATTCTACTGAAGGCGCGATGCTGGGCTTGATGTTCGCCGGCGATCCGCACGATCGTCAGCGCCCAACCGAGCGCGTCGTGGAGCCGCTGGAGATTTTCGCCGATCAGGCGGCGATCGCAATCGAAAACCACTTGCTGCTGCGCGATGCCCGTGCCCGCGCCGAGCAGATGACCGCCCTCTTCCAGGTCGGCAGCGCCGCCGCTTCGACAATCGATATCGACACCCTGCTTGAGCGCGTTTATCAGGAGATTGTCGCTTACCTCGAAACACCGAGCTTTTTCTACATCGCGACCTACCACGCCGAGCGGAATGAAGTGCGCTTCGAACTGTTCATGCGTGAGGGCGAGATATTGGAGAGCAGCCATAAGGCGGTGATCGAGAAGGGCGGTCTTACCGGCAAGGTGATCGATAGCGGCAAACCACTCCTGATCGATGATCTGTTACACGAACCCGAACACCGCCAGATCGCAGTGCAACGGGCCAATAGCGCCGGCAGAGTGCGTTCGTGGCTTGGTGTACCACTGATCGCCCAGGGCCAGGTGAACGGCCTTCTGAGCGTGCAGGATTTTGAGCCGAACGCCTTCTCGGAGCGCGATCTCCAGTTCCTCTCAACCCTGGCCAATCAGTTGGCGATTACGCTTGAGAATGCACGGCTGTTCCAGGAGCGCGAGCGCCGCCTGGCCGAACTCGATGTAATCTATCGGATCAGCCAGATCACGAGTGCCACGCTGGATCTGCCACAGATGTTGCGCAGCGTTCATGGACAATTAGCGACATTCCTGGCGCTGGATTCGGCGTTTGTCTTTGTCTACGATGCGCAGGAACAACTGATCACCCTGTCGTACGAGATGGACGACGGATTTGAAGAACTCGATCAGAGCCTGCGCAAGCCCGCCGATGACAGCCTGACGGCGACGATTATTCGGACTCGCCAGCCGCTGCAGTTCAACAATCTCGCCAGCGAATACCAACCTTCGGGCTACAAACCGATTATGTTCGGCAGCGAACGTCAATCGGCGGCATGGCTCGGTGTGCCGTTGTTGATCGGCGATGGGCACGTCGTCGGTGTGATGGCGGTGATGAGCTACACGCCGGGGTTGTATGGCGATCGCGAGCGCTCGTTCCTGAGCACGGTAGCCAGTCAGTTGGCATTGGGTGTGCAGAATGCCCGCCTGCTGGCTCAGGCCCACGCACAGGTGGAGCAACTCGATCTCCTGAATCGGGTCTCGGTGTTGGCGAATGCCGCCACTGATGTGCAGGCGATCTACCAGATTATTGTCGACTCGATGGCTCAGGCGACCGGCGTCGATCAGGCTCGCCTGGTGATCTACAATCGCCAGAATGCCTGGGCACCGGCAGTTGCCGAGTATCGCAAAAGCGGGATCCTTGATCAGATTCGCGTTCCGCTCGCCGATAACCCTTCGGTCGAGTGGCTCGACACGCATCAACGGCCCCTGGTAGCACTCGATGTGCAGGTCGATTCGCGCCTGATCCGATCGCAGGAGACATTCCGCGAGTTGGATATTCGCAGTATTGCGCTGGTGCCGTTGGTAAAAGACGGCACGGTGATCGGCGCCGTCGGGCTGGACTTTGTGGGACGAACGCAGGCATTCAGCAGCGGTGCGATCGACCTGTGCCAGACGATTGCAAACCAAACCGTCAGCGCGATCGCCCGCGCCGAAGCGCTGGCCTCGGCACAGGCGAGTGCAGCGGCACTGGGGCAGAAGGTCAGTGAACAGACGACCTTGCTTGATGCGGCGCGCATTCTGTCGTCGTTACTGCGCCCGCAGGAAGTGCTCGACAAGTTGATGGAACTTGTCAGTCGGCAATTGCATGTCACGACGGTGGCATTGTGGACAATCGGCGAAGATCATGTGCTGAGCCCGGCGGCGCTCGATGGTATTCCGAGTGAACAGGGCAGTTTGATGCGTGTGCCGGTAGGCCAGGGATTGACCGGCCAGGTAGCAGCAACCGGGACACCGTTGGTCATCGATGACACGAATACCAGTGGCGGATCGTTGTATCCGAGTTACCAACGCGACAACAACCTGGTTTCGTTCATGGGTGTGCCGGTGGTGTATCGCGAGCGCATTATCGGTGTGCTGAGCGTGATGACCAGCTATCATCGGCAGTTCAGCGACGACGAAATGCTGCTGCTGGTTGGTCTTGCCGATCAGGCTGCTACAGCGCTGGAGAATGCGCGCCTGTTCGAAGAGCGCGAGCGGCGGATCGACGAGCTTTCGACGATCAACGCGATCAGCGAAGCGGTGAACGCCTCGCTCAATATCGACGATCTGATCGAGCATTTGCACAGTGGTATCGGCAAAATCATCGACACCAGTACTTCGGGCATTGTGCTCTACGACGAACAGAGCGATACGATTTCGTATCCGATCGCCTATGATCGCGGAAAGCGGCTCGATCTTGCGCCCATTCAGTTGGGCTACGGCACGAACGGCTGGGTGATCCGCAATCGCCAACCGCTGCTTCTGCATACGCTGGAGCAGGGGAAAGCCATGGACCTCGATCTGACCAATGGGCATGCCGGCGACGACGATAGCCAAGAGCAATCGTTTCTGGTGGCGCCGATTATCTACAGCAACCAGGTGCTTGGCGTTATCAACATTCAAAGCTACGAGCAGTATGCGTTTGATGAGAATAATCTACGCTTCCTAACAACCGTTGCCAACCAGGCCGCCGTAGCCTTGAATAATGCGCGCCTGTTCAGCGAGACCCGTCAGAACGCAGTTGAGATGACGACGCTTTTCGAGGTAACACAGAATCTCTCCGGCACTCTCGATCCCGATGAGACGCAGTTGTTGGTGGCCGACGCGGCCCTGCGCCTGATCGGAGCTGAGATGTGTGCTGTACTGCGCCTCGACGGCAATCGCAAGGTGGAACGGCAAGTCTTTGCGGATCTCAATGGTGTGCGCGATGATGTCGAGATCATCTTTCGCAACAATGGCCTGACGGCTCAATTGTTGGCAAGCGATCAACCACTTGTGATCACCGATCTGAAGCAATGGGCGGACGTGAATCCGACGATCGAAGCCTATCAGGTCGGTAGTGTGATGGGATTGGCGATTGGGCCGCATGATGATCGACTGGGTGTGATCTGGGTTGGCGCCCGCCATGCGCACGAATGGAGTGAACATCAGCGATCGCTGCTTTCCATCCTGGTGCATCAGGCCGGTCAGGCCTTAAAGAGCGCGCAACTTTATCGGCTGGAGCAACAGCGGCGCCGGTTGGCCGATACCCTGCGTGATGTAGCGCAGTCGTTCACGAGTACGTTGGCACTGCGCGAGATCCAGACACTGATTCTCGATCAGTTGGCGCGGGTGGTGAACTATGAAAGCGCGGCGGTATTGCTGCGCGATGAGGGCTATGGTCACCTCCAGATCACTGAAGCCCGCGGACTCAAGGCTGAAACGCTGCTCAGTGCCGATTTCGAGGTCGATGATAACCCGCTCTTCCAACTGATGGCGTTTGAACGCCGGCCGCTGGCGATCGCCGACACCTTGCTCGACCCGCGCTTCGCACCGCTGATGCGGCTCGGTTGGGCGGCACGCTCGTGGATCGGCGCACCACTGCTGGTTGATAACGAACTGGTCGGTATTTTGACCATCGGGGCCGCAGAACCGGATGTGTACAACTCCGAGGATGTCGAGGTCACTTTTGCGCTGGCCAGTCAGGCCAGTCAGGCGATTCAGAATGCGCGGTTGTTCGATCAGATCTCGAATCTGGCGGCCGACCTGGAGCGGCGGGTGAGCGAGCGAACTGCGGAGTTGGAGCGCGCCACCAGGCAGCTTTCGGAAGAGAAGGATCGCCTGGAGGCAGTCCATGCGATCACCCTGGAACTGACGACACAGCTTGATCTGAATGCGATCATTCTGCAGGCGTTGGAGCTGATCTCGAAAAACATTGGCGTGGCCCGCGGCAGTATTATGCTGCGCGATACTGATAGCGGCAATCTGGTTTGTCGCGCGGTTCTGTATAATCGCGGCGACGTGCGGCCGGCGAATATTCCGTTAAGCTTTGCCGGCGGTGAGGGATTGGCCGGCTGGGTGATGCAACACCAGGAACCGGTGAACATCCCCGATGTCCTGCACGATGGACGTTGGGTACAGGAGACGGGCCGCGCCGAAGATGTGCGCTCGGCGGCGGCGGTTCCGCTCAAGACGAGCAATACGGCGGTGGGTGTATTGGTGCTCTCCAGCCCCAAGGTGAACTTCTTCAGCGACTCGCAAATGAACTTGCTCGGCACGATCGCCAGTGTGGTGGCGGCGGCGGTGAATAACGGCCAGTTGTACAACTACATCACCGATCTGGCGACAAACAATGCGACCCTGTTGCAGGAGCAGCGCGAAGAGGCCGCGAAGAGCGCAGCGGTATTCCGATCGGTGACGGAAGGCGTTATTGTGCTGGACCCACAACAGCAGATTACGCTCTTCAACCCGGCAGCCGAACAGGTACTTGAGATCGCCGCCGGTGACGTGTTGAGCCGGCCGCTCAGCACCCTCCTGGATCACGGTTCGCATGAGATTGAGCACAAGCGTGCACAGGCGATCTATCATGGTTTGATGAATGGATTACGCCAGATCGAGCAGAACCAGGCGAGTTATATCACCTCGTTGGATCTTACCGACCCACAGCAGGTGATTGCGTTGAACATAGCGCCGGTGGTAGGACCGGGCGGGCAGCGTTATGGCGATGTTGCGGTGTTGCGCGACATCACCCGTGAGATCGAAGCCGACCAGGCCAAGCGCCAATTTATCTCCGATGTGAGCCACGAATTGCGCACGCCGCTCACGGCGATTAAGGGCTACGTCGATGTGCTGCTGCTGGCAGGCACCTCGACCCTGAGTGAAGATCAGGCCAGTTATCTGACGATCATCAAGAACAATACAAACCGGCTCAAATCGTTGATCGATGATATCCTGGAATTCTCGCGCCCGGACTCGAAGCGGAAACTCACCTTTACCCATGTTGAGGTTCCGGCGATTATCAATGAGGTGGTACAATCACTAAAGTTGGAAGCCGACAAAAAGCAGATGGTCTTGCATATTGATGTGCCGGAGCATCTGCCGACGGTGGTCGCGGATCAGAAGCGTATCACGCAAGTAGTTTTCAACTTGTTCTCAAACGCGGTAAAATACACCTATGCCGGTGGAAGAATCTTTGTACGGGCCTCGCTTAATCGCGCCAATATGATGCAGATTGAGGTTGAGGACACCGGCGTCGGTATGTCGCCCGATCAGGTGAAGAAACTCTTCCGTCCATTCTATCGAGCCGATAATCCGTTGCGCGACGTCGCAGGCGGCACCGGGCTCGGCCTATCGATCGCCAAATCGTTTGTAGAAATGCATGGCGGCGAGATGTGGGTGACGAGTGAGCTTGGTAAGGGTAGTACGTTCAGTTTCATCGTTCCACTTCAACAAGCCGATCTCGGCGACAGCGATGAGGATCTCGAGTGAGCGCGATTCATCTTGACAATCGGCTGGTACACTACGAGGTTTTCGGTCGCGGCCAGCCGATCATCTTTTGCACAGTTGGGTAGGTTCCTGGCGCTATTGGGTGCCGACAATGGAATTGGCGTCGGAGCGCTATCGGGCCTATGCGCTTGATTTCTGGGGTTTCGGCGAGAGCGACCGGCGCGGCACGCAATTCAATATCACCAGTTACGTCGATATGGTGTGCCAATTTATGGAGAAGATGGGCATTCCACAGGCGAATCTGGTAGGCCATGGCATGGGTGGCGTGGTGGCGATCCGTACCGCACGTGAACGCCCGGAAAAAGTGATCAAGGTGATGACGGTGGCAACGCCGATGCACGGCAGTGTTCTGGGCGGCCATGTCAAGCCCGGTACCTTCTCGAAGTTACTTGGTCTCTCCAATCCGGCCAATGTCTGGTCGAAGTTAATTCGTCAGATCCCGATCGCCGATCCCGAAGTACAATCGGAGATCTACGAGGATACCGATAGCTTGAGCGAAGTAGTGGTTGCGGGGGTGCAGGAGTCGTTGCTCGACACCAATTTGCACGCTGATTTGGCGACGTTGCAGTCGCCGTTGTTGGCAGTGTACGGCGGCAAAGACCCGATCGTCTCAGCCGATCATGCCGCCTTTATCAGTGATCTTGCCGATCAGCCGCTGCAAATGCTGGTGCTGCCGAAGTCCAGCCACTTCCCATTTCTGGAGCAGTCGAACACATTCGGACGACTGTTGACGGATTTCCTGGTTTCGCAGGGGACGCCGGTTGAGATCAAAGAGGAGTGGCGGCGCCGCGTGACTCAGCGCGAGTATTTGTAAGCCGGTTCGCCTCATCGCTTGATGAAGATGTGGATGTGGGTTTTGCGGCGAAGCTGCAAACCCACATCCACACTTTTATTTTGTGGGGTTTGACGCTACCTTGTATTGCTGTTATGATCTGCATACTGATGTGCTGATTGCAAAATGTTTTGAATACCCTGGAGCACGCCATGCCCGATTCCGGCCAAACTGAAGGGCGCAAAGTTGATCATATTCGGATTGTGCTCGGCGAGGACGTGGCGGCGAAAGGGGTCGCGACGGGATTTAGTGCGTACCGCCTACCACATGTAGCGCTTCCGGAACTCGATCTGGCCGAGATCGATCTGCGAACGACATTTCTCGGCAAGCCGGTTCAGGCGCCGTTGTTGATCAGTTCGATGACTGGTGGGGCAACAGCGGCTGAGAAGATCAATCTGGCGCTAGCGGAAGCGGCTGAACATCTGGGCCTGGCGATGGGGGTGGGATCGCAGCGTGCGGCGGTGATCGACCAGCGGCTGATATCGACGTATCAGGTGCGCAAGGTAGCGCCGCATATACCGCTCATGGCGAACCTCGGTGCGGTGCAATTGAACTACGGTTTCGGGCTCGACCACTGCCGGCGGGCGGTGGAGATGATCGAGGCCGACGGGTTGATTCTGCATCTGAACCCGTTGCAAGAAGCTGTGCAGCCCGAAGGCGATACGAATTTCAAGGGTTTGCTGGCCAAGATCGAGCAGGTGTGCCGAGCGCTTGAAGTGCCGGTGATTGTGAAAGAGGTCGGCAATGGTATCGGCGCCGCCGATGCCCGGCGCTTGTATGATTGCGGCGTGCGGGTGATCGATGTGGCCGGCGCCGGCGGCACAAGTTGGAGTGAGGTTGAACGCTTCCGGCAGCCGAACGATCAGGGACGCCGGGTCGCGGGCGCGTTTGCCGATTGGGGCCGCCCAACCAGCGAATGCATCCGCGAAGTGCGGGCCGCGCTGCCGGATATGACGATCGTCGGTTCAGGCGGGATTCGCAGTGGCGTCGATATTGCCAAGGCAATTGCGCTGGGCGCAGATATGGCCGGCACCGCAAAACCGGCGCTGATCGATGCAATTGATGAGCGCGGCACGGCGGCTGTGGTTGAAGGATTGAAGAGCTTTCTGCGTGAGTTGCGTGTGGCGATGTTCTGTGCCGGATGCGGTAATTTGCAGGCGTTACGGGCGTTGCACATTGCATGAAATTCTGTATCGCGGGTTGGCGGCGAATGCGAACCCGCGATACACATAGTGATTGCCACGCTGCCGCAGGCAAAATAATGTATGTTGCGAATCTGTCGCTACGCGATTTTCGAAATTATCCACGCCTGGATCTGCAATTACATCCCGGCACGACCCTGTTCTACGGGCCGAATGCCGCCGGGAAGACGAGTATCCTCGAAGCGTTGTTCTATCTGGCGACAACACGCTCGCCGCGTCTGAGTGTTGATCGCGATCTTGTGCGCTGGGATGCAGTCGGCGAGGCCGGGGTGACGCCGTTCGCCCGTGTGCTGGCCGAGGTGAGCCGGCGGATCGGCCCGGCGCGGTTGGAAGTGATGGTGCAGCGGCGGGCCGATGAAGATGGTCAACTGACGAACGCTTCGCAGAAACTTGTCCGGATCGATCGCCGGCCCGCCCGCGCGCTGGATCTGGTTGGGCAACTGCGAGTGGTGCTGTTTACGCCGGCCGATCTGACGCTGGTGGACGGGCCGCCGAGCGAACGTCGGCGCTACCTCGATATTACGCTCTCGCAAATCAATCCCCATTATGTGCGCACGCTGGCGCAGTATCAAAAGCTGGTTCAGCAGCGGAATAGTTTGCTGCGGGCATGGCGCGAACGACGCCGGCCACTGCGAGCGGTCGATGACGAACTGGCCTACTGGGATCAGGAACTCGCAGCAGCGGGCGGCTATATTCTGGCCGAACGGTTGCAGGCGGTGGAGGAATTGGATACGATCGCCGGGCAATTATTTATGTCAATCAGCGGTGGAGAGCACCCGCTGAGCGTGAGTTATCAGCCGAGCACGGAGCTTGGGGCCGGGCGGGATGCAGGGAGCCTGGTGAATCAACTGGCGGCGGGATTGCGTGCATTGCGGCGCGATGAATTGGCGCGCGGCCAGACCTTGATCGGCCCGCATCGCGATGATCTTGTCTTCAGTGTGAACGGGATCAACCTGGGGCGCTATGGATCACGGGGGCAGCAACGTAGTGTGACGCTGGCGCTGAAACTCGGCGAGGCGGAATTGATGCGGGCGCGCAGCGGTGATGCGCCGGTGCTGCTGCTTGATGATATGTTGAGCGAATTGGATGCCGAGCGCCGGATGCATTTGTTGGCGGTGATCCGCCGGCCCGAGCAGCAAACCCTGCTGACGGCGACGGATCTGAGTGATTTCGGGGCCGATTTCCTGGGCGAGATCACGCGGATGCGGGTCGAGGCAGGACAGGTTTATCCGGGGTGAGTGGGTAGGATTCAGGATACAAGGGGACGGGGAGAGCGAAGCACCTCCCTGGGCAGGTACTTCGCCCTTACGATTACGCTGTCTCTTCCTCTTCCTCTTCCTTTTCCTCTTCCTGATAGCGCCCGTAGGTAAGGGCCAGCAGCCGCAAGCCGCCGGCGAGGCCGTGGTTAAGGGCTTCGGCGCGGAAACGCCAGGCCCAGTTGGCCTGAGCGCTGCCGGGCGTATTCATGCGAGCGTCGGCGCCGAGGCGCAACACATCTTGCAACGGCACAATCGCAATATCGGCGACCGACATCAGCGCGAGCCGCATGAGTTCCCATGCGATATCGGAGCCGTCGCGGCCAAGGTAGGTCTGAACCTTTCGGCACTCGGCTTTAGCGATATCGTGAAACCATCCGATCGTGGTGTTATTGTCGTGGGTGCCGGTATAAACCACCGTATTCGGCTCGTAGTTGTGCGGCAGGTAGATATTCGTGGCATCATCGCCGAATGCGAAGTGCAGCACGCGCATGCCGGGCAACTCGAATTGCACCCGCAGCGCATCGACTTCCGGCGTAATCAGCCCGAGATCCTCGGCGATCAGCGGCAACTCGCCGAGGGTTTCACGAAGTTTCGCGAACAGATCGGAGCCGGGACCGGGCACCCATTGTCCCTTGATCGCCGTCGCCTCGCTGGCGGGCACTTCCCAATATGCCTCGAAGCCGCGGAAATGATCGAGGCGCAGAATATCGACCTGAGTAAGTGTCTGGCGGAGACGAGCGACCCACCAGGCATAACCACGCTGGGCCATACGATCCCAGCGGTAAAGCGGGTTGCCCCAGAGCTGGCCGGTGACACTGAAGTAGTCCGGCGGGACACCGGCAACCACGGTCGGGTTACCGATTTCGTCGAGAAAAAACAGGTCGGGATTAGCCCAGACATCGACGCTATCGTAGGCGACAAAGATCGGCGCATCGCCGATGATGCTGATACGACGCTCGTTGGCATACTGTTTGAGCGGCATCCACTGATGGAAGAACAGGAACTGAAGATACTGCTCCTCGGCGATCACCTGGGCATAATCGCGACGGGCTTGATCAAGTGCCGCAGGTTCGCGGGCGCGTAGGGGCGGCTCCCACTGATTCCAGCTCACACCGCCGTGGGCGAACTTGAGGGCCATAAAGAGCGCATAATCATCGAGCCAGCCGGCCTGCTCGGCACAGAAGCGCTTGAAGGCAGTGGCGTATTCAGGTGCGGCGCCGGATTGCAGGCGAGCATAGCTGCGGCGCAGCAACGGGAGCTTGTAGTTGATCACCGCGCCGTAATCGATCCGGTCGGGATTGGCAACGGCGCCGGCAACCGGTGCAAGGGCCGCAGATAATTCGTTTTGCGTGAGCAACCCGACTTCAAGCAAGCGATCGATACTGACCAGCAATGGATTGCCGGCAAAGGCTGAAAAGCATTGATAGGGAGAATCGCCGTAGCCGGTTGGGCCAAGCGGCAGAATTTGCCAGTAGCGTTGGCCGGCGTCGGCAAGAAAATCAACAAACTGATAGGCCGCAGGGCCAAGATCGCCGATGCCCCAGGAACCCGGCAGCGAGGTAGGGTGCAGCAAAATGCCACTTGCGCGATAAAACCGCATAATGATCTCTCAATTGCACATACGACAGCGACAGCTATTGTAGCACATAGAACTACAGGTCAGATCATCGGCCCAGCCGATGATACAGGGCTGATGCAAAGTCAGCGCCGGAAGAGGATCCGGTCGATAGCGGCAGCCAATGAACGCTGAAGCGCCGCGAGATTATCCATCCCCGCACGCGCGGCGAGGCCGCACACGGCGTTGTTCAAGCAGGCCAGGATATGCGGTGCCTGACCCATCCGTACTTGGGAGGCATCTTCGCCTAAGGTGACATCGCGTCGATAATGCAACCCATTCTCAATCTGCCAGTGCCCACGCACGACCGCCAACAGGCGGTTGGCCGATGCCGTACTGCGGGGTGCGCTCGTGATGCCATAGCGCTCCTCGCGGCTTATGGTGCGCCCCTGCCAGGTGATCCGCACCACTTCAAAGGCCTGGGCCAGATACGGCCAATCACTGTAGCCGGCCAACAAGCTACTGGTCGTCAGCCGACGATACTCCCGTCGCCCGTGGCCTTTGTCGTGCTGCTCCACCACCGTGAAATCCAGCGGGATCGGGCTGAACCCTTTCGCGACGGGCAGAACGACCGGACTGAAGAGCAGCTTGAGGTCATCGAGCAAGGTCGGCTGGTTCTCCTTGGCGATCCAGCAATAGTCGCCCCCATCCTCAACGACCTGGACACTCAAGCTGCGCTGGGCAAACATCGCATCACCACTCACGATGACGCCGCGCAAATCCAGTCGCTTGAGCAGTCGTGGCGCCGCCACGATCTCGTTCTCCTTGGTCGTCACCGGCTCGTGGGTGCGCACGACACCGGTAGCAACATCATACGCACTGAGCAGATGCACGCCCTGACTCGTCCCCGCCGGGATGGTGCCACGCAGGGTTTTGCCATCGAGCGCGATCTGAGTGCTTGCGCGTGGCGGGATGTCGGCGGATACGGGCGGCACCAGCAGTGGGGCGAGCGCTGCGTCGAGCGCCTCGGCCGCCACCGCTGAGGCGAGCACGCGGCTCCAGGTGGTCGGATGCGGCATCCGGGCATGCGCCAGTCCAAAGTGGGCGGCGAGTTCATCTTGGCGTTCACGCGCCCACTCCGCGATGGCGCGCACCTGACTGGCACCCGTCAGCTTGGCCCATAGCGCAATCGTGAGCAACACGGCCAAGGGATAGCGCACCCCACGGCGGTGGCGCCGATCCGGCACGTGGCAAAATTGTCCATACACCGTGGCCAAGTCGAGCGTAAACGGTTGCGTACTGCCGAACGGCCGTACCGTGACTATGGTAGCATCCATCGTGAACACCTTTCGTTGGTTGATGTCTGGTTGGCACCTGCATCGTACCCGAAAGGTGTTCATTGTGGTTCAGCCCCGGTTTCCGACTTTGCATCAGCCCTGTGTCAAGAGGGGATCGTGTATGCACAGGCGCGATTATATGGTAGGATTCGCGTCAGTTGTGTCGATAACTGGCTGCGCGTGCAGATCGACGGCGAGAGATTGCTTGAAGTGCAGGACACAACCTACCAGCGCAGTTGGGTGGGTTTGTTGGTGGATAACGAACGCGATCTCCCGGTTGAACTACACTTCGACGACTTCGTGGCGACGGTATTTCACGATTGACAAGCATGCGTGGGCGTGCTATCGTCGCCTGCGAATAACCGGTAATTATCCCGAGTACCTATGATTCTGCGAGATTTACAAGTTTCCGTGATCGGGCCCGGCGCGATGGGCGAAGCGATTATCAGCGGTTTGCTGCGCCATGAGCTGGTGAGCGCCGATCAGATCCTGGTCAGCCACCCCCGTGAGGAGCGTCGCCGCGAGCTGCAATCGCGCTATCGCATCGCGGTCAGCGCCGATAATGTCGAGGCGGCTCACTGGGGCCGGGTGGTGATTCTGGCCGTCAAACCGCAGACCTTGCCCAGGGTGTTGCCGCCGTTGCGCGGCAGTCTGCGCGACGATGATCTGTTGATCTCGGTGATCGCCGGCGCGACCCTGCGCGGCTTCGCCGACGCCCTTGATCATCCGGCGGTGGTGCGGAGTATGCCCAACACGCCCGCGCAGATCGGCGAGGGCATGACGGTCTGGACTGCTGCGTCCGAGGTTTCGGAGACGCAGCGCGGTTGGGCGCGTACGGTGCTGAGCGCCCTTGGTCGCGAGCTTGAGGTCGATAACGAGCAGTACCTCGATATGGCGACGGCGTTGAACGGCACCGGTCCGGCCTACTTCTTCCTGATGATGGAGGCCATGATCGACGCCGGTGTTCACATGGGTTTGTCGCGCCGTATCGCCGAAGAACTGGTGCTCCAGACAATGCTCGGCAGTGTGCGCTATGCCCAGCAGAGCGGTGTGCATCCGGCGCAATTGCGTAACGCCGTTACCTCGCCCGGCGGCACAAGTGCTGCTGCAATCTCGGAGTTGGAGCGCGGCGGCATGCGTACCGTGCTCGCCGACGCAATCTGGGCCGCTTATCGCCGCTCGGTGGAGTTGGGGAAACGATCGTAAATGCAGAATGCAATGCCGCATCATTCTGTATGCCAAATGCCAAATTCCTATGCCTACCTATGGACGTGCGCGCCTGATCACCGCCGACGATAAGCGTTATCGCGCTTATGTTGACGGCTTTACGTTGCAGCGCAAAAATAACAAAGCTATTCGTCCGCCGCGCCAACGCGATCTCTTCGGTGGTGAAGCCGAAGCCGCGTTGCGTACCTGGCTTGCGCCGCAACTTGAGCTTGATGAGCGGCGCATTATCGAGTACGAAGAACGGCGGCGGCGCCAGGCCTTCATCAAATACCGCGAGGTTGATGCGCTCGCCGTCGATGATCGCATGATCTGGGCTTTCGAGTTCAAAGCCAGCCGTACGGCCTCGGCATTGCGACGGGCGGTCGGCCAACTTCAGGAGACCCGCCAGATCCTCAAGTTGCTGCGCCACACGGTGCATGTCACGATTTTGCTTGTCGATACGGGCATCCCCGCCACTGCCGAGGAGATCGACGCCCTGATGGTCTCGGATCGCCCGCCGCCCCGGCGCCCGGAGTTGCTCAGTGAGGTGCTGGCCGATCTGCCGGCGCTGCGGCTGATCGACGCACTTGACGACCGCAGCACCGACGGCGAAACGATCGATGTCTTGCGCTTCAGGGTCGAAGATATTATCGCAATCGCCGGCGCCGAGAACTTGCACCTCGATTGGGATCAGGACGACGAACCCGACGTGGAGCCGGCCGAGCCGCGGCCTGCCAGTTCTTTGTATGCGTCAAGCGATAGCGACGAACCCGACCCAGCCGACGAATCCGACGACAACGACGACAATCCGATGGCGGCGGCGTTGCGCAAGGCAGGCTTACGCTAGCTTTGGGAAGCAAGATCCGCAACTCTATGGCTACCATTCGTACATCGTTCGCTGTCGCCCTTGGCAAAGCCGCCGGCCGGTTCTCGCGCAGCGTCGGCGCAGGTGGCGGCACAACCCTGCCCGGTGCAATCGCCCGCCGCCTCGATCCGCAGGTGCTCCGCTCGCTGAGTGCCGGCTTACCCCATGGCGTGCTGCTCTGCGCCGGAACGAACGGCAAAACCACCACCACCCGGATGATCGCCGAGATTTTGCGCGCCCACGGCGAACGGGTATTGCACAACCGCGCCGGGGCCAATCTGATCGCCGGCCTCACCAGCACTGCGCTTGCCGATGCCGACTGGCTGGCGCGCCCGCGTACCACGATCGGCCTGTTCGAGACCGACGAGGCGGCGTTGCCGCAGGCGATCACTGAGACGCAGCCGCGCCTGGTCTTGATCCATAATCTTTTCCGTGATCAGCTCGACCGCTACGGCGAGATCGACACAATCGCCGGTGCGTGGCGGGCCGCATTGGCTGTGTTGCCCGCCGATGCCTGGGTGGTGCTGAATGCCGACGACCCGGCGGTGGCCGATCTTGGGCGCGATCTGACGGCACAGGTGTTGTATTACGGCCTTGATGATGCGAATCAGGCAAGCGGCGCGGCCGCACACATCGCCGACTCGCAATTCTGCCGCCGTTGTGGTCACCGTTTCGCGTATGCGCTGGCCTTTTATGCCCACATTGGCCATTACACATGCCCGCAGTGCGGCAATCGTCGCCCTGAGCCGCAGGTGCGTCTGATCCGGCTCGATCTGCAAGGCACCACCGGCAGCCGGCTCTACCTCAGTTATCCCGGCGGCGCAATCGAGATCGATCTGCCGCTGCCCGGCCTCTACAATGCGCTCAACGGCCTGGCCGCCTTCAGCATCGCCCATGTGCTCGGCATTCCGCCGGCAACCGCGCGGGCTGCGTTGGAGCGCTTCAGTGCGGCGTTCGGGCGGATCGAACGGCTTACTGCCGGGCCTGCCGGGGCGCCATTGTTGATCGCTCTGATCAAAAACCCGGTCGGTGCGAGTGAGACAGTGCGGATGCTTACTGCCGGCGTCGCCGCAGAATCCGCCGAGCTCCACCTGATGATCGCGATCAACGACAAATATGCCGACGGCACCGATGTGAGCTGGCTCTGGGATGCGGATTTTGAGGCATTGGCGGGCCGGGTTGCCTCGGTTGTTGTTGGCGGCACCCGCGCCGAAGATATGGCCGTGCGCCTGAAGTACGCCGGCCTCGCCGTCGAACATCTGACGGTGATTTCCGAATTGCCCGGCGCAATTGATCGCGCACTCAAAAGCTTGCCTGCCGGCGCTACACTGTATATCTTGCCTACCTACACTGCCATGCTTGAGTTGCGGGCCGAGTTGGTGCGCCGCAGTTGGGCCAGGCCATTTTGGGAAGAGTAGGGAACCATCGGCACTTCATCGCCGTCATAGGGGCAGATCAACAGACACCCCAACGTCAGGAGACAGCGATGATCCTTCGTACCTCTGCATTGCGTACCGCTCTGATCGCCCTGTTTGTGTTGCCGGCTCTGCTCCTCAGCGCCTGTGGTTCGCAGGTATCCCCGGCCTTCTCCGAAATCAATCAAGGTCTGAGTGAAACCTCGTCGGAAAGCACATCCGGCGCAGACTCAGTTGCGCCGCTGCCGGCTCCAACCGTGCTCGCGGCAAGTGATCTCGAACGCCCGGCTACGGCAGAGCCGGTGGTGGCCGCAGTCGAAGCCGAGAGCGGCGGCGCCGGTGGCGGCAAGTCAAGCACGCGCCTCGATGACGCCCGACAGGCCTTGCGGTATATCCTCCATCAGCTCGGGCCTCAGGACCGCTTCAACATCGTCGACTTCTCGATCGAGGCGCGGCGCTTCCGCGATGGAGTCAGCCGCATTCATCGGAGGGGATTTGCCTGCGCAGCGCAACCTGATCAGCGGCAACCTGCTACACGGGATCATACTCACCAACAGCAATGGGCATGTGATCCAGGGTAACTCGATTGGTGCATCGGTGACAGGCGGCGAGCCGGTGGCGAACGACGCGACCGGAAAACCCGAAGCGTCCGACAAGCCCGAGAAGGCCGCCGTCCTGCGGACATTCACCGCCGCGGTGGTGTTCGTCATCGACTCGACCATCTCCATGGGGCCGTACATCGATCGGACCCGCGAAGCCGTCCGCCGTATCTACGGAAAGGTCGAAAAGGCGGGCCTGCTCGATCAGGTGAAGTTCGGATTGATCGCCTATCGGTCCAACGTGGAGGCTTCGCCGGGACTGGAGTACGTGTCGAAGGTTTACGCGGATCCGACCGAGGTCAAGGAC